>CAZKEX010000001.1:0-4919 GCA_964551895.1 uncultured Caldilineaceae bacterium
ATCTGCGCGGATTCTTTTTTGAAAAGAAAGATCCGCGCAGATCCGCCAAATCAGCGCCATCCGCGTTCTATTCTAGACTCCACTGCGAAAACTAAAAGTTCACCGCAAAGACGCCAAGGGCGCAGAGAAAAGCAAGGTTTCCCCTCGGTGTTCTCCGCGCAATCTCTGTGATCTCGGCGGTTAAACGTTTTTTGCAATGCGGTTATTTTAGAATTACTGAAGGGGCGAGATGCGAGTTGCGGGGGGCGAGGGATAGCGTGTACAATAGGTTTCCGCACATCCATCCAATCCGTTCGACTGAGCTTACGTCGAAGCCAAAATCACCAATCCAAAATCGGAAATCACCATGACTGAGTATGCCAAGACCGACATCAACCAGGTGCGCCGTAAGCCCACACGGGGCGACTATGACCGGGAGACCGTCCAGGCCATTGTGGACGCCAGCCCCATCTGCCACGTGGGCTTTGTCTATGAGGGTCGCCCCTTCGTGATCCCCACCATCCACGCCCGCATCGGGGAGGTGGTCTACTTCCACGGCGCGCCGGCCAGCCGCATGCTCAAGACCATCCAGGACGGGGCCGAGCTGTGCATCACCGTCACCCATTTGGATGGGCTGGTGCTGGCCCGGTCGGCCTTCCACCACTCCATGAACTACCGCTCGGCCATGCTCTTTGGCACAGGCCGTCTGGTGGACGACGAGACCGAGAAGTGGGACGCCCTCCACGCCATCACCGAGGCGGTGTTGCCCGGTCGCTGGGACGATGCCCGGCAGCCCAACCCCAAGGAGATGGCCACCACCCTGGTCGTGGCCATGCCCATCGAGTACGCCTCGGCCAAGGTCCGCACAGGTCCCCCCGGCGACGACGAGGCCGACTACGCCCTGCCCATCTGGGCTGGCGTCCTGCCCCTGGCGCTGACCGCCCAAGCCCCCATCCCCGATCCCCTGCTCACGCCTGGGATCCCGGTGCCGGAGTATATCAAATACTAATCCACGAATCTTCACAAATCTGCACGAATCAAAACAAAAAGATTCGTGAAGATTGGTGAAGATTCGTGGATTAAGACAACCGACAAAAACGAAAAAGGCGAGAGATCCGTGTTCATGGATCTCTCGCCTTTTTTGTTGCTTTTCGGCTTTAGTCCTGGGTGGCGACCAGATCCAGGCGGACCTGAAAGTCATCCTGCACGGTGAGGGTGTTGACGAAGCTGGGGGGATCGATGCCGAAATCGCTCATCTTTAGGGCGGCGGTGGCCGTGCCGCTCAGGGTACCGCCGCTCAAGGTGGCGGTGACATCAAAGACGACCGGCTGGCTGATCTCCCGCACAGTGAGGTCGCCCAGCAGTTGGAAGCTGACCGTCTCCCCCTCGGTGTACGCGTCGGGTGCGCCCACAATGGAGGTGGCCACAAAGCTGGCCACGGGAAAGCTGCCAAAGCGGGGACCGTCGGTCTGGATCCACTTGTCCCGGCGGGATTGGTCGGTTTGCAGCACGGTCATGTCCACGTTGAACTGGTTTGGCCCCAAGGCGTTGGCCGGGTCTGTCACATCTAACTGGATGAAGCCGCTCACGGCCTGGGAGACGCCGTGGACCTCAGAATTACCGGCGTTAATCCCCAGTTTGGCCAGGGCGCCGGCAAAAAACTCCTCCTGCACAATGTAGGTGGCGGAGGACTCAGCCGTCACCACCTGGAAATTGACCATGCCCGCTTCCGCCGGGGTCGGCGCGGGCGCGGCGGTGGGGACGGCAGCGGGCGTTTCGGTTCCGCCACAGGCGGCCAACAGGCCAATCAGCAATAGGGCGGCAAAGAGTACGCTCAGACGTTTTGGAAAATCGGTCATGGTGGTTCCTTCCTTGTTTTGTTCGAGATCAGGGTTTCACGGAGAGGTAGAAGAGTCTGAGTCTGGGTCTGGCTATGTCACTGCATGATCAAAAAGCCAATGATGGGCAGACCCGTTGGCGCCAGGGGGCGCTCACTCCTCAAGGACTGGGCTGGGGTCGTTCTGACACGAATTCTGACGCATCGGGCCGGGGAAGACTGTCAAGTAGCACCCCATTGGGCAGAAATTTGGGCAAATTGGCGGTCAGGTTGGCCGGGGGCAGACCATATTCGGCCAGGAGAGAACGGATCAGCAGGGAGTAGATCCCTTCGTGGCGCAGGGTGATGGCCCGTTCGCCCTGGGCGTTTTCCGGCACGATCAACCCAGGCGCAAAGCCGACCTGCTCGAACTGGTCCACAAAGCCAGGGTTACGGCTGATGACATGGATGGGCACCTCAAAACCGTCCTCGTTGCGGGAGACCCGGGGCGGCTGATGGTCGCCGACCAAAATATAGACCGTGTCGTCCTCGGGTTCGGTCAGGATCAGCTCGGTCAACATGCGCAGCTCGTAGTCCACGGCATTCATGTAGTTTTGGCGGCGAACCCCATGGTCGATGGTATCCTGATCCCCCACCGACGGGTCCGGGGCCGGTCGGTTGAGGCTGCGCCAATCTTCCGCCAACTGGGGCAGGGGCACCCAAGGATAGTGGGAGTTTTGGGTGATGAAGAAGAGGAAATAGGGGTCCGCCTGGGCTTGCAGCCGCTCCCGCACGGCGTGGAGGGCGTATTGGTCCGGCGGCGCGGGTCCCCAGCCATAGCGGGGGCCGTCGTAGCCCAGGTCACGGTAGCGCAGCCATTCGTCCACGCCGTAGAAGCGCTTGTAGCGGTTCCACTCGTCGTCCTTCAGCTCTTTGGAGACCGTGGAGAGCCAGGTGAAGCCATAGCCCTGGGATTGCAGATAGACCCCCAGGCTGGGATAGGTCTGGCCCTCGAAGCGGTCCAGCAGGGCCAGATATTGGGGATGCTGGTCAATGCGCAGACCGAAGAGGGCGCTGGTATAGCCCATCCACGAGCCGCCGCCCCAGGTGGGGGCCTCGCTCAGGGCGGAGGCGGTGTGCCAGCCGGACCCGGCCAGGGTGGATTGCAGCTCGTCCAAGAGGGCGGTGTAGGCCAGGGTGTAGTCGGGCCGTTTGTAGAGGACGCTGCCGTAGCTCTCCACGAAGATCAACATGATGTTGGGCCGCTTGCCCAGCCACAGGTCGGCGTAGTCGTAGGCGTCCACCACGCTGGCGTCCCGCAGGCGGGCCACCTGCTGTTGGGTCTGGATGGATGTCTGCACATTCACCGCCAGCTTGATCGCCAAACTGCTGACGGGGGCCTGGGGCGCGGCCAGGTCCCGGCCCCACACCCCGGCGCTGACCAGCACCAACAGCGACAGGACGATCAGCCCCAACCGACTGCCCCGGCTGATGCCCCGGTCCACAGCCACGCCCAGCCCGCGAAAGAGCAGGCCAATCCCGATCAGCCCGGCCACGCCGCCCAGGATGGCGCCGATGGCGACGAGCCGGGGCAGGTCCACATGCTCGGCCAAAAAGCCAATGCCATCGACGATAAAGCGGTATTGGCTGGCAAAGACCGGCTCCATTTGGTAGATCGAGCGCACCACGGCTTCGTAGACGTGGTAGAGCAGGGCGAGCAAATAGACCATGGGCACCGCCCCGGCCCACAGACGGATCGCCCGCTGTCGGGCCGGTTTGCGGGGGTTGATCTGGGCCAGGAGAACCCAGATGGTGACCAGCAGAATCAGCTCCGCGCTGAGGTGGAAGATGCCCCAGGTGGTGGCGACGCCCCCCCAGATGGCGACCCAGCTACTTCCTGTGGCGGCGATCGGCGGCGCGGCAGACGCGCCCGCACTTTCCACCCCTGCCAAAAAAAACGGCACAAAAAGCAGCCCGTTGAGCAGGAGAAAGAGAGGCCAAAAGATTAGATCCGACGATTGACGGCGCATGGATGGAAACCAGTCAAGAATAGGCCACAGATTGTACGGATCTGACGGATAAAAACGGATCTTCAAGAAAAATCCGTAAAAATCTGTCAAATCCGTGCAATCCGTGGCCTATTTTTTTGTTGTTGATCAATGGCCCATCCTAGCACGGGCGCATGGCTTTGCAAAACAGCCGGTCATCCTCGGTGCGGTTACTTGCCCACCAAGACCAAAAACCGATCCACCTCGAACCAGGCGGCCTGGGCTGGGGGGGAGAGGCGGGGCAGGACCAAGTCGAAGGCGTGGTCTGTGTTGGGCAGTTCCAGATAGGCGACGGGCGCGCCCACGGCGATCATGCGGGTGTGGAGCGTCCGCACAGAGGTCACGGGGACCAGGATATCCTGTGCGCCCTGGATCAACAGGGTGGGCGGGCAGGCGGCGTGGACATGGGTGATGGGGGACGCCAGGGCATACATCTCCGGCGCCTCGTCCTCGGTGCCGCCGAACATGTCCCAGGCCAGGTTGCCCACCCGTTTCCACTGCAAGCTCTGGAAGGCCTGCCACTCGGTGCTGGGCCGGGCAGGTGGACGGACGGGACCTTCGGCCAGGTCGGCCCGGTAGGCGGGGAAGCCGATGCTGCCGTTGTGTTGGGCGATGGCCCGCATGTCCGGCGGCCCATAGAAGGAGATCATGGCCCGCACAGAGAGATCCCGGTCAATCAGATGCGCCGGGGTGAGGTCGGGATGGTCGGGGACAAAGGCGGTCAGCATGGCCAAGTGGGCCCCAGCCGATCCGCCGCTGAGGACAACCCGTTCCGGGTCCGCGCCGTAGTCGGCGGCGTGGGCTTTCATCCACGCCACGGCCTCTTTGACATCGGCCACCATGCCCAGCACATCGGTTTCCGGGCACATGCGATAGGCAACGTCCATCACCACATGGCCCTGGGCGGCCAGATGGCGGAAGAAGGGGCGGGTGCCCATGTCCTTGTCGCTGAGATACCAGCCGCTGCCGTGGCAGTAGATTACGGCCACGCCAGAGGGCTTCACCCCTGCCGGGGGCTGCCACAGGTCACAGAGCAGGGGGCGGTCGGTGTCGTCTCCTGTGCCGTCCCCCGTGCC
>CAZKEX010000001.1:5019-45698 GCA_964551895.1 uncultured Caldilineaceae bacterium
GTGCCGTCCCCCGTGCCATCCCCGGTGCCGGGGAGGGTGGCGAAGACCAGATTTTGCTCAAAACGGGGGGCAGGACCGGCGGGCAGCCACCATGTCCACCGCCTGGGGAGCATGGCCGGGGTGCGGCTGGCGGCCACGGTCTGGGGCCAGTCTGGGCCGAAGAGGGGGCTGTAGTCCACGTCGACGGCCACCACATCCTGCACATAGCGGGCGGAGAGGGCGGCCCCGGCCAGCCCGGCCACGGTGGCCACAGGTGTGCGCAGCCAGATCCCCAACAGACCGGACATCAGCCCGCCAACGATCATGAATGGGGCCTGCGCGCCGGCGGTCAGCTTGACAACCCAGAGGCGCAAGCCCTTTTTCGAGTTCAAATGGACCCGGCGCAAGAGGGAAAGCAACAGGATCGAGATGGCCATGATGGGGACGAATAGTTTGGCAATGGGTTTCATTGTAGGGTGTCCTCTACCTGTTCAAGCAGGCTGTTGGGAGGGTGGAGGGTGGAGGGTGCATGATAGATGGGTCCGCCCCATTTTACTCCACCCGCCATATATGTACCACCGAGCGCTCGTCGTCGGCCAGGGGTTCCATGATGTAGAGCAGCCCCCGGTCCGGGTCAAAGTCCATTGCGCCCAGGTGATATTTCTGCTGGGCGCCGGTGATGTGGAAGAGGACGTCGTCCAGGTCCAGGGTGGCATAGGGTTGGGGCTGATTCGCCGCCATCGTCCCCTTGGCCACCGCGGCCAGATCCGCCGGGTCGTAGAAGAGGAGACGGCCCACGAATTGGGACGACCACCAGCCCCGGTCGTCATAGGGCGGGTCGGGGACGGGCGGGAAGGGGGGATCGTCGGGCCAGACCACCCCGTTGGCGAAGCCGTACCAGCAGTCGCCCAGCCCCTTGGTACCCACAAAGAGCACCGCGCCCCGGTTGCCCGGCGCGGTCATCCACGCCGCGCCGGACCACTCGTCCGCGTGGTGATAGCCGTTCAGGGTGACGCTGTTTTCCACGGTCACGTCATCGTACATCAGCAAGGGCGTGGCCGGCAGGCTTGCGCCCGCTGACGGCGGATTGCCCTGGGTCCACGGGCCGAGGGCCAGAAGTGACGGCCCCTGGGTGCCCTGTCCGCCGTCCCGGAAGCGGCCCGTGGCCAGCCGTTGACCGGGGGTATTGGCCGCGGCCCAGTCCTCGGGGATGGGCAGCAGATAGTCGCTGGTCACATAGGCTCGATGGCCCGCAATCCGCCACGGCCCGGCCAGGTTAGGCGCGGCCAGATCCAGCTCGCTCCAGCCGTGGGAGGGGTCCGCGGGGTCGGCAAACTGCATGTGTTCGCCCCAGGTGAAGTATAGCTTGGCCGTGGTCTGGCTGCCCTGGGGCGGCAGGACGGCCAGCCCGGCCCGCAGGATCTCCCCAGCCAACCCGGCCCGCAGGTCGGTGAAGGGTTGCAGCGTCGTCGCCCGGTTCAGATCCGCCGGGTCTTTGGCCGCCGAGATCACGGGCGCGGGGATGCTGACTTCACTCACATACTGATTCCAGTTGTGGCCCGTGCCGAAGAGGGAGCCGGGGAAGCCATCGTCCGGGCCGGCCGGGTCGCCGCCGGGATGGTAGGCCAAGGCCTCGCCGCTCCACTTCCAGCCGATCTCGTCCGGCCCGTCCGTGGGCAGGCGGAAGGCGCCAAGATAGGTCAGATCCGAGGGCAGGATGCGGCCCGGCTGGGGAGCGGTGGTGGGCGTGGCGGTTGGGGTGGCGGTGGGCGGCGAGAAGCCCCGCATGACTGCGGGCAGTTGCACATATTTATCCAACGTCGGGATTGGGTCCGCCGCCGCTCCTTGGGTGGGCGCGGCAACCGGGGGAGTGGTCAACAAAGCCAGCAGCAAGGCCACCGGCACGATCAAACTCAACGTGAGCAGAAGTTTGCGCATAGGCCTACCCTCCTTTGGGAACAAAACCAGCGTCGCTGGCACGAGTATAGCCCAAAAGGGTTGTTCTGCGGTTGGGTCTGTGTTTTCGTCACCCCCACAACGCAAAAAGCAGCGCCCCGGTCGAGGAATGACCAGGGCGCTGCTTTCGTAATGAGTAAGGGGTAATGAGTAAGGAGTAATGAGTAAAAATGGGTTAGACGAATCCCGTCGTGAAGAACAACCCCACGCCTTACTTCATTACTCCTTACTCATTCGTTCCCCTACCGAACCAACATGGGCAGATAGACCGCCCGCACACTCTGGCGGAAGGCGAAGTTGAGGTCGCCCTGGGCGCCGTCGTTGGCCAGGGTGATGCGCTGGGAGACGACGCCGGTCGGTTCGTAGCCGGCGGGCCAGCGTTCGACCGTGGCCAGGTAGTCGCCCAGGGGCAGGTTGGGCATGGTGTATCGCCCGGCGGAGAAGGCCCCCGGCCCGGTGGTGACCAAGGCCACCCGCTGACCCTGGCTGTCCTTGATGCTGATCAGCACCCCGTTCAAGACCGGCTCCTGGTCGAAGATGCCGTCCGGGGTGGCGTCCACCCAGGTCAGGCCGTTGAGGGTGACCTCCTGACACAGGGGCAGATCTTCCGTGCCCTGGGCGGCGCGGCCCCCAGCCGAGCGGCAGGCCCCCACGTCCACGATGGTGACCCAGAAGTCTTCCACTTCGCCGCTGGTCGCATGGCCGATGGATTGGGCCACCTCGGCTCCGTTGCTGGCGATGCGGCAGCGCAGATAGCTGACCCCCGGTTTGGGCACGGGGAAGTTGTTGAAAGTCAGGTTGACCGATTGGGAGGCGGCCGAGCTGTTGATGACCGCGGAGGCCCGCTCGCCGGCATCGCCAAAGTCGCCGTTGCGGTTGAAGTCAACCCAACAGGCCACCGTGGCCGGCGCGCCCGTACCGTTAAAGGCCGTGACTATCATGTTGACACCGCCGGAGGCCGTGGTCATGATGGGCAGCAGGGAGATGCCGTCCTCGTCGTTGATGCCGGTGGTATCATCACCGTCAGCGTCCGGCCCTTGCAACACGCCGCTGTCCCCGTCCGGGGCGGTCATGCCCAGGTAGAGATCGGGCACGATCACATGCCGGGGACCGCCGTCCGCGGCGGTGGTGCGATAGTTGCCTGTGCCGGTACCCGCGCCCGTGTCCGGGGCATCCCCGTAGTCATATTGCAGTTCGGCCACGGCGTCCACGCAGACCTGGGCCGAGCTGGCGCTGGGTCCGGGCTGGCCGGGTGCGCTCAGGGCGTCGCCGGAGGAGGTGGTGGCCTGGGCGGTGACCGCGCCCACGTTGCACGTGCGGGCGGTGAGGACCGTGGAGCGGGTACAGACCCCGCTCTGGCCTGGGGCCAGGGGACCGATGGCCGGGAAGGCGCAGATGGCCCCTAACTTGTCATCGGTGACCGTGATGGCGTCCAGCCAGGTGTCGCCTTGGTTGCTCACCTGATAGGTATAGGTGACGGTCTGGCCCTGGATGATCTGGGCGGCGCTGGCCCGTTTGGTGATGGAGACGGCCGTGCGGGCGTAGCCAAAGTCGGCAAACTCGAAGGTCTGGCTGGCGGCCAGGGCCACGGGATAGGGGTTGGGTCCGTAGGATCCGCTGGTGAAGACAAAGCCATGCAACGGATAGCCCACGCCAAAGTTGGTGGCCGCCACCCGCACCTGATAGCTGCCGGCCGGCAGGTTGTCGAAGAGATAGCCGCCGCCGCCAAAGGTGACCTTGGTGGCGATCACCGTGTTGGTGGCGTCCAGCAGTTCCACCAGCACGCCGTCGATGCCCGGTTCGCCGGCGTCCTGGATGCCGTCCAGGTCTTGGTCGTGCCAGATGAAGTTGCCGATGGTGGCGTTGGAGGCCACGCCGAAGTAGTTGGCATCATCCGCGGCGTGGACTGTGGCGGCTTGATAGACACCGCTGGCCTGGGCCGTGTTGGTGTGCTGACCGGCCTGGGCGCTGACCGGGCCGACGGTGCAGGTGTAGCTTTCGCCCGTGGCCAGGCCGCTGGGGATGTTGGCGCACAGGGTGGGCAGGTCAAAGTCGCTGTCGGTCAGGGTGACGTTGGTCAGGGGCACGTTACCCGTGTTGACCAGGATGAACTGGAAGAAGACGTCCGCGCCCACTGGGGCTTGGGGACCCGTGGCCGCGTCCGCGTCGTGCCAGGTGGTCTGGCCGTCCACAGAGACCAACTTCTCCAGGGCCAGGGCGGGCCGGGTGGGGGCGAAGTAGTTGGCGTCGTCCGTGTCGCTGACCGGCACACCGGCCCCCATGCCGCTGACCGTGGCCGTGTTGGTGTGGACACAGTCCGGCTCCACATCCTCCACCACCTGGCTGATGACACAGGTGTAGCTTGCCCCCGGGGCCAGGGGATCCGGGATGGCCCCACAGCCGGTCAGGGGATAGTGGCTGTCGCTGAGGGCAACCCCGGTCAGGGGGATGTCCCCGTTGTTGGTGACCACGAAGCGGAAGTGGACCGTCTCCCCTACCCGGGTCTGGGGACCGGGGGCCAGGTCGGCGTCATCCCAAGAGGCCTGGCCATCCACGGAGACGAACTTCTCCACGTCGATGCCGGGCAGGAGTTGGGCGATGTAGTTGGCGTCGTCCGTATCTTGGACGGTGGTGCCTTGATATTGGCCCGTGGTGCTGGCCGTATTGGTGTGCTGGCCAGACTGAGCGGGGAGTGGGCCAATCGTACACGTATAGGAAGCGCCTGTGGCCATTGGATTGGGTCTGGCCCCACAGCCGTTCACGTTGTAGACATTGTCTGTCAACGTGACATTGCTCAACGGCACATTGCCGATATTTGTAATCACAAAGCGGAAGTAGACATCGGCGCCGGCCACAGCTTGGGGACCCGTGGGGGTGTCCGCGTCCTGCCAGGTGGCCCGGTTGTCCACAGAGACCAGCTTCTCGATGTCGATGGCCGGCTGGGCCGGGACGGTGAAGTTGGCCGGGTCGCTGTCCCGCACGGTGGTGCCCTGGTATTGGCCCGTGGTGGTGGCCGTGTTGGTGTGCTGGCCCACCTGGGCGGTGATGGGGCCGAAGGTGCAGGTGTGGCTGGCCGCCGGCTGCATGGGGTTGGGGGCCGGACTACAGCCGCTGACGTTGTAAACGTTGTCCGCCAGGGTGACATTGCTCAGGGGCACGTTGCCCATGTTGGTGATCACAAAGCGGAAGTAGACATCGCTGCCCGAGGCGGCCGTGGGGCCGGGGGCGCTGTCCGCGTCCTGCCAGGTGGCCTGGTTGTCCACGGAGACATACTTCTCGATGTCGATGGCGGGCTGGCCCGTGGCCGTGTAGTGGGCCGGGTCCGTGTCGCTGACCGTCAGGCTGTTGTACAGGCCTGTGGCCGTGGCCGTGTTGGTGTGCTGGCCCACCTGTGCGGGGGTGGCCCCATAGAAACAGGTGTGGGACTGGCCCGGCGCCAAGGGCGAGGGCACGTTGCAGCCGGTCAACGTGAAGACGTTATCCGTGACCGTGACGTTGGTCAGGGGCACGTTGCCGATGTTGGTGACCACGAAGCGGAAGAAGACATCCCCGCCAGCCACGGTCTGGGGACCGGGGGCCGCGTCCGCGTCCTGCCAGGTGACTTGGTTGTTGACCGAGACCAGCTTCTCCACGTCGATGGCCGGTCGGGGCGGAATGGAGGTGGCGGTGGCCGTCGGCGTCACTGTGGGGGTGTTGGTCGGCGTATTGGTGGGCGTGTTGGTCGGCGTGTTTGTCGGTGTGGGGGTGTGGGTGTTGGTCGGCGTCGGCGTCGGGGCCGGCGCGTTGTAGTTGGCGTCGTCCTGGTCCCGCAGGGTGAGGGCGTTGTATTGACCCGTCACCGAGGCCGTGTTGGTGTGCTGCCCAGCCTGGGCCGGGACCGGACCGACCCGGCAGGTTTGGCTCTGGCCCGGGGCCAGGGGGTTGGGGATGGGACAGTTGGTGATGGTATAGACGTTGTCAGTCAGGGTGACATTGGACAAGGGCACGTTGCCGTTGTTGGTCACCACGAAGCGGAAGTAGACATCCGCGCCATATTGGGCCGTGGGGCCAGGGGGCGTGTCCGCGTCATCCCAGGTGGCCTGGTTGTCCACGGAAACATACTTCTCCACGTCGATGGCCGGGGCCGAAGGAATGGGGGTGCGGGTGGCCGTGGGCGTGTTTGTCGGCGTGGGGGTGTTGGTGGGGGTGTTGGTTGGTGTGTTGGTTGGTGTGTTGGTGGGGGTGTTGGTCGGCGTCGGCGTAAAGGTGGCCGAAGGCACGTTGGTGGGGGTGAGGGTGGGCGTGTTCGTCGGCGTGTTCGTCGGCGTCAACGTGGGGGTGTTGGTGTTGGTGGGCGTCGGCGTGGGCGTGGGGGCCGGCGCGAAGTAGTTGGCCGGATCGCTGTCGCTCACCGTGATGGTCAGATATTGGCCCGTGGCGCTGGCCGTGTTGGTGTGCTGCCCTACCTGGGCCGGAACCGGTCCCAAGAAGCAGGTATGGCTCTGGCCCGGGTCCAGGGGATTCGGGATCAGGCAGTTGGAGATGGTGAACACGTCGTCTGTCAAGGTCACATTGCTCAGGGGCACCAAGCCGATGTTGGTGACCACGAAGCGGAAGTAGACATCCTGCCCGGCCACGGCCTGGGGACCGGGGGCGCTGTCCGCGTCGGCCCAGGTCTGTTGCAGATCGATGGAGACATATTTCTCCACGTCGATGGCCGGAGGCTGGAAGAGACCGGCGTCCCACTGCAACTGGTTGTCCCCGGCGGCGATGGCGATGGAGACCGTGTTGCCGTTGGCGTCGGCGTCGCTATCCTTGGCGTCGTCGTTGCCCCGGTCTTGATAGGTCAGTTGATAGCCGCTGGGCGGGCTGAAGTTCACGTAGTAGCTGCCCACCCGCAATCCGCAGAAGAGATAGTTGCCGCTGCCGTTGGTGTTCTGGGTGGCCTGGGAGATCCAGTTGCCATCCACCCGCTTGAAGAGCTCAACAGGCACACCGGCCACGCCGACCTCGCCGGGCTGGTCCAGATTCTGGATGCCGTCCCGGTTGGCGTCCAGCCAGACCAGATCGCCCAGACAGGCCAGGGCCGTGTTGCCAAAGTTGACCCCAGTGGCGTTCTGGTCGGTCAGGGTGACGGCGTGGGAACCGTCGCCGCCAGGATAGGTCTGGCCCCAGTCGGCCCGCTGCACCTCGCTGACCACATAGGTCCCCGGCTCCAGATTGGCGAAGCTGTAGCTGCCATCTGCACCGGTTGTGGTGGTGCGGCTGATGTTGTTGGGGCCACCGGTCAGGCGGATGGTCCAGCCGGAGAGGCCCGGCTCGCCGCCGTCCCGCACGCCGTTGCCGTTGGGGTCGCTGAACTTGGCCCCGCTCAGGCTCAGGTTGCCCCGGTTACCAAAGCGCATCTCGGCGTATTGCACCGAGCCCAGGGTGATCTCCTGGGTCAGGGGCGTGGTGTTTTCGTAGCCGGGGTGGTTGGCCAACTGCTCCACCACCCGATATTGGCCGGGCAGCAGATCCGTGAAGACGACCATGCCGTCCGCGCCCGTGGTGCCGCCCCGGAACTGGGCCCAGGCCCCGTTCTTCCAGATATAGGTGGCGAACTGCCAACCGGGCAGGGTCGGTTCCGTGGCCTGATCCCAAAGCTGGTTGCCGTTTTGGTCCAGATATTTGCGCACAGCCAGGATCGACTGTCGGGCGTTGCCAAAGTTGGCCCGCCACTGGGTCCACGGGTCCGCCGGGGTGCGGGTGCGGCTCTGGACCAGGGGCGTGCTATTGGTCCAGCCGCTCTGCTGGGTCTCGGCCAGGCTGTACGCCCCGTCCGCCACAATGCGCCCGGAGAAGATGGCGTTGCCGCTGGCATCGGTCAGCCCGGTGAAGACGCCGTCCGGGGTGGTGAGGGTGAAGCTCCAGTTGGCCAGGTTTGGCTCGTCCTCTTCCTGGATGCCGTTGAAGTTGCGGTCCTCAAACTTGTGGGCGATGACCAGGTTGGCCGACTCTTCCCAGGTGTGGGAGGCCAGGGCCTGGACCCGCACGGGCACATTTTGGCCCAGGACCAACCGCTGCCAACTGTCCGGCGCGGCCTGATCCGTGAAGCGGGAGCCGGCCGGCAGGTTGACATCCGCCGAGGCGGTGAGGGTGGCGGTCCCGGCGCTGCTCTTGGTCAGGGTGAAGATGGCCTCGCCGTTGGCGTCGGTCACCCCGCTGGTGCGGTCGAGGGCGCCCGTGCTGGCGTTGACGGTCACGGTGTAGCCGGCCAGGGGCACGGCGCCCTTGGTCAACCGCACGGTAAAGCTGTGGGCGGGCTGATAGGGCAAAAAGCCCGTGCTGGAGGCCGGGTCCACTGTGATCTGCACGTTCCCCGGCTGATATTCCGCCGGGGGCGAGGCGGGCACCGAGGCCAGAATGGCATTGTAGGCGTTCTTGACCGCATTGTCATAGGTGGTGTTGTAGATGGTGGCGTCGGCCTGGTTCAAGTTCCAGCCGTCGGTGAAATACCAGACCGCGGCCTGGCGGGCGGCCTGTTGAATGGCATTGTTCGGGGCCGGGGGATAGTTGGTCACCAGCCAGGCCACCCGCCAATCGGAGAAGAAGCCGCTGTCCAGACAGAAGCCCCGGTTATAGGCCCGGGAGTGATAGATGTCCGTACAGAAGGCATAGGCGATGTTGCCGCCGCCAAAGTCCAGCTTGCCCAAGGGCGTGTCCAAGATCTTGGTGGCCCCATCCTTCTGCAGATAGACCGAGATGGACGAGTTGGCCTGGGGGCTGTCCGTGGGGTTGATCCACGTAGCATTGCCGCAGATGGCCGCGTCCGTGGCGTCGGGTTGCAGCAGGGAGAGGTTGGGTAGGATCGGGGAGATCAGCGGCTCGGCCTGGGCGGGGGCGTCCACCTGCTGGGGTGTTTCAGCTTGGGCAAAGGCCGGAAATCCCCCAGCGCTCAACGCTAAAACAAGGAACGCAAAAATGGCCATTATGACCAGACGCATGGCCGTGCCGAATGGATAGACCGATTGCTTAAAACGTTGTGAACCCATGAGGAACCTCCTGGTAGATTTCGGAATGTTGACTAACGAACAGAGAAGAGGCAGGATATCCGATAGAGGTGTCAACACTGCCTGCTGTTGTGAAGGATGAACTGGAGTCGTGTGAAGAACGGATTGGACGGATGTTGAAACCTTAGAGAGTCCCAAATAGTACTTATGGGGGATTGCACTAAAGCTTTGTCAATCATAGCACAACCGGATAAGCTCCGCAATGAGTTCTTGGCAACTTTTGCTTACAATTCTGAATCAAATCTAAATAAGATTCTGCTCAACTGAGATTGGTTTGAAACCTGCGCTTTTACGCTCTAGCCCGGTCCGTGACCGGGCAGGTCTACCCGGGAAGATCCTTGAAAGCACACACTGGGTCATGGGCTCGGCTAGAGCGCAAAAGTGCAGGTTTCAAACCAATCTCAGTTTAGCGCAGGATTCGCATGTGATCCTTGTATTCTCTGTGTGTTCTCTGTGGCAAATTCGACACACAGATCTGGACTTACCCCAGGAATGTAAAGAAAATGCAAGGCCTTCCCTTATCAATTCTCAGCTTTAGTGATGTATAATGCCCATACTTCAATCTGACTATATCGATTGGGAAAAGAGCGTTTTGTCAAATTTTCATCCACAAACGTTTTCGATTTTTGCATGGACTTTTTTTCAGCCAGCCGTGGGGAGGAAAAGAGCGTCCAGTCTTGTATAATTGAAACCCACTTAGTCGCCAATGTTTCAGTCACCCAAGACACTCATGCCAATAAAAACAGACATTCCCAAATCTACTGCTTTGAAGATGCTCCTATTTGCCAGGCAACCTATTACACAAACTGGGCCTTCTAAGTTTGGGCGCAGTACGAAAACTTTTTGGATGTCCCTCCTCTTGATACTTGTTCTCGGTTCTGCTGTCTTTGCAGGTAGCGTGGTTCAACACACTGTAAAACCCGGCGAATCGGTCACCAGCATCGCCCGCAAATATGGCGTCACCACCAGCCAGATCCTGGGCGAAAACAACATTCCCAACGCCAATCTGTTGCGGGTGGGCCAGGTACTCTCCATCACCCTGCCGGATGCTGCTCCCACCTCCACCCCAGCCCCGACTTCAGCCCCAACTTCAGCCCCGGTCGATTCGACAGAGCCGTCAACCGCACCGACAGCAGGGGGGCAGGCACCCGCCCAGCCCACCAAGACGGCCACAACCCCACCGGTCCTGCCGACCGCCACCCCCAGACCCGCATCCAGCGGATGCAATCGCTACAACCAAGCCGGCGATCTACGCTACACCATCCGCTCTGGAGATTCCCTCTATGGGCTGGCCAGTCGGTACGGCGTCAGTGTGGGGGCCATCAAGAGCCGCAACTGCATGACGTCCGATGTGGTCGTGGTGGGCCAATCGATCATCATCCCCATGGGTGTTACCCCTGCGGATGCGACGCCCGCCCCCACGGCCACCCCGCGTTCGGCGAGTACCAGTCCGGCCACGGCGACCCCTACCCCCTGGCCTACGGCTACGCCCCGCCCACCGACGGCTACCCCCGTGCCCACCCCCACAGCCGACACACGCAGTTGGCTCGACAAGTTGCTCAATCGGTAAAGAATCGATCATCGAAATGCAAAAAGGAGGTCCCGATCTGGATCGGAACCTCCTTTTTGTATAGGGATCATTCGGGTTGAGGCCAGGTGGGGCCAGACTCAAAGCGTGTCGATCCTGCCCCGATCCACGGCCAGGAGAGCGGTTTGGGCGCAGGCCCGCACCACATGGATCAGGGGCGCGAAGCGGGGATCTTGGGTGTGGCCCAGTGTGTAGCGGCGGTAGATCTGCTGCACGATCACGGCCAGCTTGACCAGGCCGTAGACGTAGTAAAAAACGGCGTGGTCAACGTTGCGCCCGCTGGCCTGGGCATACTGCTCGACCAACTCCCGGCGGGAGGGGTTGCCGGGCAGGGTGGTGGGGCTAAACTGGAAGGTGCGCAGGATCTCCGGGTCGTTTGGCTCCACCCAATAGCCCAGGGAGGTGCCCAGATCCATCAGGGGATCCCCCACCGTGGCCATCTCCCAATCCAACACCGCCCGGATCTGGGTCCAGTCCGCCGGGTCCAGGATCAGGTTGTCATATTTGTAGTCGTTGTGGATCAGACATGCCCCATCCCGTTCCTGGCGAGGCGGCGGCATGTGATCCGCCAGCCAGACCACGGCCCGATCCATCTCTGGGATCTCATCTGTGCGGGCTTTGGCATAGCGGGCGGCCCAGCCGTCGATCTGGCGCTGGACGTAGCCCTGGGGCCGGCCCAGGTCAGCGAGACCAGCCGCGGCCACATCCACCTGATGCAGCTCGGCCATATTTTGCACAAAGGCGTGGGCAATTCCGGCCATCTGCTCGGTGCCCGGGCGCATGGCCGGGGGCATCTGCGCCCGCAGAATCACCCCGGCCACCCGTTCCATGATGTAAAAGGGCGCGCCCAGGACCGACTCGTCCTCGCAGTAAAGCAGGGCTTTCGGCGCCTTGGCATAGACCGGGCGCAGGTGGGAGAGGATGCGAAACTCCCGGCCCATATCGTGACCGCCCCGCACATTGGCCCCAAAGGGCGGGCGACGCAGAACCAGCTCCCGGCCCTTCTCCCCCTGGCCCAAACGCACCAAATAGGTCAAATTGGAAAAGCCCCGGGGAAACTGCTCCACAGCCAACGGGCCGTGGATGCCCCCCAACTGTTCATACAGATAGATCCCCAGCCGCTCCAAGTCTAGCTCTTCCCCGGCGCGGACGGGGCGGGCGTGGTCGATGAATTCGTCAAGCATAGGGGTCTCCGATTCAATGCACAATGGACAATGGACAATGCACAATGCACAATGCACAATGCACAATGCACAATGGACAATGGCGGGTATAGCAAGTCCACCCATTGTGCATTGTGCATTGTGCATTGTCCATTTCTAAATTGAAATGTCTACACCGTAGTCCCGCAAGATGCGCCGGGCCACCACGCTCTTGTGGACCTCGTCCGCGCCGTCGTAGATGCGGGCGGCCCGCTCGTGGCGGAACCAGAAGGAGAGCACCGTGTCGTCCGTGACACCCAGGCCGCCGTGGACTTGGATGGCCCGGTCCAGCACCCGCTGCAACACGTTGGCCACGTGAAACTTGATCAGGGAGATGTCCACCCGGGCCGCGTAGGCCCCCGCTTCGTCGATCTTGTGGGCCGTGTTGAGGACGAGGAGGCGGGCGGCGTCGATCTCGGCCCGGCTCTCGGCGATCATGTGTTGGACGGCCTGGCGGGTGGCCAGGGGCTTGCCGGGGGCCAGTTCCCGGCGGGCGGCGTAGGCGCAGGTCATGTCCAAGGCCCGGCGGGCGATGCCCAGCCAGCGCATGGTGTGGTGGATGCGCCCCGGTCCCAGGCGTTCCTGGGCCAGGGCAAAGCCGCTGCCCTCGTCGCCCAGGCGGTTGGTCTGGGGCACCCGGCAGTTCTCGAACCGTACCTCGGAATGGCTCAGATAGCCCTCCCCCTCCTCGCCCATGATGCGCATGCGGCGCACATGCACATAGCCCGGCGCGTCCGTGGGCACGATGATCTGGCTGGCCCGTTTGTAGCGGCTGGCCTCCGGGTCGGTGATGGCCATTGTGACCGCAAAGGCGGCGCCGTCTGCGGCCGTGGTGAACCACTTGTGGCCGTTGATCACATAGTCGTCCCCGTCCTTGACCGCCGTGGTACTCATGATTACCGGGTTAGAGCCGGCGTGCTCCGGCTCGGTCATGGCGAAGCAACTGCGGATCTTGCCCTCGGCCAATGGACGCAGCCACCGCTCGTGCTGGGCCGGGCTGCCGAAGAGGTGGAGCAGTTCCATGTTGCCGATGTCCGGCGCGTTGACGTTGCAGACGTAGTGGCCCAGGGGCGACGTGCCCAACTCCTCGCTGATGTGGGCGAACTCGGAGAGGCTCAACCCCATGCCGCCAAACGCTGCGGGCAGATGGGGGGTCCACAGGCCGAGATCCTTGGCCATTTGGCGCTTTTTGGCCAGGATCGGCTCCAGCACGCCAAAGCCCTCCTGCAACAGGGTTGGCTCCAGGGGCAAGATTTCCTCGTTCAAAAAGTGACGAATCCGGGTCAACATGGGCGCGACACGGGGAGAGGGGTCGAAGGGCATGGGATGGCTCCTGTGGGTGGGTGGGTGGGTGGGTTGGTTGGTTTGTTGGTTGGTTGGTTGGTTGGTTGATTGGGGTGTGGGGGTATCTTACTCTTGGGGGGGCGGAGAGGTCAAGGTGGGGGATACGACATCACCTTTCCGGGAATGGGCCAACACCATCCACTTGACCCAAGATCGTTCCGGCCCTTTCCCGGAAAGCCCAAGTGCATGGGTTTTTCAAAAGTCGAGATGACCGGTGGGGTCGCCTTGCCACAGATAGTGAACAGTGCTACCATTCTCCCATTCTCCCATTCCCTATCGAAGATAATCACAAGTTTGTCGCCAATGCCCAATGAACCAGACGACAAACCCTATGAGGAGAAACCCATATGGATTTTGACATTCATGCCCTTGACGAAGACGACGGATCTGGCGACGACACAGAGCGCTTTGAGGCGTTTCAGGATGAGTTGCTCGAACTCTTTTTGCAGTCACCCGAGGGGATCCCTTACAACATAGATCCTGAAGAAGATCCCGAAAACAGCGCCTTTTGGACCGCCATGTTCCTTTACTATGGATACATGTACGTGGGCGTCCCGCTTACTCAAATGGACGAGGAAGACGCGGGCGAGGTCGTCTACAACCTCTTCCCCCGCAAGATCTCCCTGACATCGAGGGAGGAAGCGGAGGGGGCGATTGCAGAGTTGATCGCCTTTTGGACCTTTCTGAAGCGGGCGTTTGCCCTGGAAGCCGCCGATGCCATCCTGGACTATCTGAATGAGATCCCCGAGGAGATGTTCATCGAGGCCATGTTTGATCCGGCGCGGTCCGGCATGGGAAAATCCCTCATCATGGCTGGGACTGCGGCCGGCTATGATATGAGCAACGAGGTTGAACTCAACAAGTTTATGGTTGAGTACAACGCCAGACTCATGTCCGATGATTCGCCGGAGGACGAGGAATCGCCCTTCGATCTGTACTCAGACGAAAACCTCCCCCCAATTCGGTTCTATTCAGCGGACGAGGCCAAAAAGAAGAAGACCAAACGCAAACAGACCAAGGCATCCCGCAAGAAAAACCGCAAGAAGAAGAAAAAGAAGTAGATCCGAGGTACCGATCCATTCGTGGCCAGAAAAAGGATTCTGGCCGACAACAAACAGAACCACTACACAAAAGGAGAAGAAAACATGGCATCGTTTATCGGTTGGTTGATCATCGGCGGGTTGGGCGGCTGGCTGGCAGGCAAGATCATGCGGGGCGGCGGCTTTGGCGTACTTGGCAATATCGTGATCGGTGTGGTCGGCGCGGTGGTGGGCGGCTACATCTTCGGGCTGTTGGGCCTTTCGGCGGATGGATTCATTGGCTCCCTGATCACCGCCGTGGTGGGCGCCGTGGCATTGCTCTATGTGGCAGGATTGCTGACCAAGGGAAAGTAATAACACCATGATGGATGCCACAGACTACGCCGCCCGCCTGGGCAAGCTCCTGGGCGTGGGTGTACCCCTGACCTGGCCCAAACAAGGGGAGGACCAGATGGCCCTGATGGGCGCGGCGGCCCTGGGGCTGGAGCCGGCCCGGCGCTATTCGGAGAAGGAACTCAACGTCGCCCTGGCCGCCTGGCTGGAACGCTTCTCCCGGCCCGGCGGGCTGGACCATGTGACCCTGCGCCGCTATCTGATCGACTTCCGCTTTGTGGACCGGGAGAGCGACGGCAGCGCCTATTGGGTGGACCGGGACGAGTTGGCCCAGGAGTTCGAGCTGTCGGTCTTTGACCTGAAGACCCAGGCCATCGTTGACGCGGTCAAGGCAGAGCGGGCCGAACGGCGGCGGCAGTGGCGGGCGGCAAAGTAGGGGCTATGCGGCGTCCCGCTCGTAACCGGCCTGGGGCATGACGTCGATCTCGCCGATGTCGGCGCAGGATCGGTCCCGGAAGCGGGCGAAGAAGGCGAGCAGCCGGTAGACGTCGGCGAAGTTGGTGGCCAGCCCCACGCTGACCCGAATGGCGCTGACGCTGATGTTGTGGCGCTCCTGCATGATCTCCACCAGTTGGTTGAAGTACAACCCCTCCCCACCCACAAAGAAAGTGCGCATGAGATCCCTGGGGATGGCGTAGGTGGTCTCGCCACAGCCGGGGTTGCAGAAACAGCCCGTGCGCAAGGAGATGCGGGCCTTGGCGGCCAGATGCTCCACCTGGCCCGAGGAGATGGCCCCGCCGTCTGGGTCCAGCAGGTTGAGGGCCAGGGTGCCACCCCGGTCCATCAGGTTTTGGGGACCGTGGATCTGCACCAAGGGCTGGCCGTTGCTGTGGCGCAGGGCGGTCAACTCGTCCAGCAGCCAGCCGGTCAGACAGGCCACCCGCTGGCCGATGGTCTCCATGCCGATCTTGTCCAAATGGCGCAGACCGATCTCCACCGCGGGCAGGGTGAGATAGTTGACCGTGCCGTCCTCGAACCCAGCTTCCCCGTCCACCAAATAGTGACCATCCCCGCCCACAGAGGCGATGGTGATGGTGCCCCCGGCAAACCAGGGCCGCCGCAGACGGGTCAAGGCCTCCCGCCGGGCGATCAGCGCGCCCACGCCGGTGGGATAGCCAAACATCTTGTAAAAGGAGAGGCAGACGAAATCTGGCCGGTGCGCGCTCAGGTCCAAAGGATTGGTGGGGGCGAAGGCCGCGGCGTCCAACAACACGTCCCAGCCCAAGGCCCGGGCCTTTTCGATGAGGCCCAAAGGATGTTTTACCCCAGAAAAGTTGGATTGGGCTGGGAAGGCCAACAACCGAGGCGTCCCCCCATTTTTCTCAGACAAAACCGCGTTCAACGCGGCCTCGTCCAAGCGCAGGTCCGTCCCGGTGATGGGCAGATAGCTGACCCTGGCTCCCTTGGCCTTGGCAAATTCCCGGATGCCGTTGACCGAGTTGTGGTCGTCGGCGCAGAGGGCATAGTGGCCCCCCGGCCCAAAGGGATAGGCCTCGCCCACCAATTTGAGGGCGTTGCTGGCGTTGGCGGTGAAGATGACCGTGTATTCGGCCGGGTCGGCGTTGAAGTAGTGCAGCACGTAGGCCCGGGCCCGCTCCACCAGCTCGGTCATGGCGCTGGAGGTGGGGTTGTGGGAGTGGGGATTGCCAAAGACGCCCTTGCGCAACATCTCCATGTGGGCCGTGATCTGGCTGTCGGCGTAGAGGCCGCCGCCGGTATAGTCCAGATAGATATGGTTCTCCCGGTCCAGGCGCCCGTAGTCCGTGGCCCGCAGGTCATCCAAAATTTTAGTTTGAGAAAAGGTGGGATAGCGGGTCAAGAAATCGGCAAATGCCACCTCTTTCTGCGCGGACCCATAGGTGGGGCGGACATGGGAATGGTTGGTTGTCATGGGATCTCCTGGGATTGGTTGATTGGTTGATTGGTTGATTTGTGACTCTGCTGCAAAAAGCCAATTTTCACCGCAAAGACGCCAAGGACGCAAAGATTTCAAGGAAGATTGAGAAGAGAAATCTTGTTTTTCTTTGTGTTCTCTGCGCCTTTGCGGTGAATTCTTAGTTTTTGCAGCGGAGTCACTTGTTGATTGGTTGGGCGGGGGATTAAGAGATTGGGGGATTTGAACACGGAACACGCCATTCGCCATTTGCCATTCGCCATTCGCCATTCGCCATTCGCCATTCACCATTCGCCATTTGTCCAAGCATACGCCATGAGCCGGGGGGGATGCAAACCGAGGATTCTGTGGAGCGCAGTCATTCCGGGAATGGGCCAAGGCTATTCCCTCGACCCAGGATCGTCCCGGCCCCTTCCCGGAATGCTCACACACCTAAAGCGCCGCCCCCCACCCCAGGAAGCCCGCATACTGTGTCCCGGTTCGATCTGGGGTATTATGCAGAACCCAACCGCCCACGCATTGGGGCAGGTTTGAAACCCATAGGCATCAAGCCAAGGAATCGGGTGTGGATCAGCGGGTTGGAAACAAGCTGGGCAATCCCGGAAAGGGCCGGTTCTTCCTGGGATCATGCAGCAGTCTTGGCCCATTCCGGGATTGGTGGGGAGATCTCGTCCATTCCGGGAAAGGGCCAACGCTAGGTTCTCAACCCAAAATGTCCCGGCCCATTCCCGGAATGCCCAATTCTTAAGCGCAAAATCCTCAGCTTGATGCCTTTGGGTTTGAAATCTGTCCCTACGGTGCAACATTTTCATCCAAGGAGAGAGCCATGAAATCATATACCAAGCCCACTGACACGGAACTGCGCAAGAAATTGAACCCCCGCCAATACCAGGTCACCCAGCACGACGCCACGGAGCCGCCCTTCCAGAACGAGTTCTGGGATCACAAGGAGGCGGGCATCTATGTGGACATCGTCTCCGGCGAGCCCCTCTTCAGCTCCCTGGACAAGTTCGACGCCCACTGCGGCTGGCCCAGCTTCACCCAGCCCTTGGCGGCGGAGCGGGTCAAAGAGAAGCGTGATTTCAAGCTGATCATGCCCCGGACGGAAGTGCGCTCCAAGGACGGGGATTCCCACCTGGGCCATGTCTTCAACGATGGGCCGAAACCCACGGGACTGCGCTACTGCATCAACTCCGCGGCCTTGCGCTTCATCCCCGTGGACCAGTTGGAGGCCGAGGGCTACGGCGAATTTCTGGCCCAGTTTCAAGCAAACGGCTAGCGCGGAACCGGTCGGGGCGGACGGACGTTAGCCCCTCACCAACGAAATTCTTGCTTCTTGTGCAAGAGTTTTTACCACCAAGGCACAAAGACACGAAGGTCCACGAAGGAAAAGATTTTAGTGTTTCTTTGTGCCTTCGTGCCTTTGTGGTGAACTTTTTTGCAGAAAATCAACCATGCCCAAATCCACGTCCAACCTGACCAAACCGATCCTCGCCATCCTCCTGGCCGCCCTGGTGATCGGTGGTTGCGCGGCCGGGGATCGGGTGGACAATCTGGTGCGCCGGGCGCGCACGGAGATCAACAGCCTGCGGCCCAAGCCGGACTTTGTGCCCACGCCCCTGGCCGCCGCGCCCATCCTGCCCACGTACACGCCCACACCAATGCCGGTCCCGGCCACACCCGTCCCAGAAGCCGAACCTGCCTCTGCGCCGACACCTGCGCCCACACCGACACCGGCCCACCGCGCCGCCGGAGCCGCCGCCAGCCTCACTGGCTTCTCCCACATGTGGCAGACGTGGAACAACTGCGGCCCGGCCACCCTGGCCATGAACCTGAGCTTCTTCGGCAGCGCCTTGGACCAGGCCGCGGTCGCCGCCACCATGCGCCCCAACCCAGACGACAAGAATGTCAGCCCCCACGAGATGGCCGACTTCGCCCACAGCCAAGGCTACCTGGCCCGCACCCAGGTCAACGGCACGTCGGATCTCCTGCGTACTCTCCTGGCCAACGGCCTCCCGGTGATCGTGGAGACCTGGCACGAGGAAGACCCCAACGACGGCATGGGCCACTATCGCCTGCTCACGGGCTACGACGATCCCGGCCAACGCTGGATCGCCTTCGACTCCTTCGACGCCAAGGATCTGATCAACCCCGGCGGCGCGTACCAGGGCATCACCGTGCCCTATGCCAACTTCGACGAGCTGTGGCGGGTTTTCAACCGGGCGGCCGTGATCATCTACACGCCGGAGCAGGCCGATCTGGTCGCCAGCATCCTCGGCCCACAGGCGGACGACGGGGCCATGTGGACCGCATCCCTGGCCCAGGCCCAGACCGAAGCCCAGGCCAACCCGGCGGACCCCTTCGCCCCCTTCAACCAGGGCAGCAGCCTGATGGCCCTGGGCCGTCCCGAGGAGGCCGCGGCCGCCTTTGACCGTGCCCGCCGCCTGGGGTTGCCCTGGCGCATGCTCTGGTATCAGTTTGGCCCCTTCGAAGCCTACTTCGCCACAGGCCGCTTCGCCGAAATGGTGGCCCTGGCCGACGCCACCCTGGGCAACGTCACCCATGTGGAAGAGCTGCACTATTGGCGGGGCATGGCCCTGCAAGCCCTGGGCGACACCGACGCCGCACGCCGCGCCCTCCAAAAAGCCGTCGAACTCAACCCCCACTTCCAACCCGCCCTCGACGCCCTCACCACCCCCTGACAATCTCTTAATCTCTCAATCTCCCAATCTCGCCCCGGAGATTGGGAGATTGGGAGATTAGGAGATTTCATGTCCACCACGCCCCACCCCACCCAGACCGAACGCCGCCGCCATATATTGGGCAACACCCTTGTGGTCACCACCGCCTTTGGTCTGGCCGCGGCTATGGGATTGGTGCGCAACATGATCATCGCCGCCCGCTTTGGCATTGGCCCGGAGTTGGATGCCTTTTACGCCGCCTTCAAGCTGCCGGATCTGCTCTTCACCGTGGTGGCCGGGGGAGCGCTGGCCACGGCCTTCATCCCCGTCTTCGCCAGCTTCCTGGCCGACGATGACCGGATCGGCGCGTGGCGCTTTGCCAGCGCGGTCACCAACCTGGTTGTCCTGGTCGTCGCCCTCTTCGCCGCCCTGGCCGCCCTGACCGCCCCCTGGCTGGTGCGCACCCTGATCGCCCCCGGCTTTGACCCCGGCCTGCAAGCCCAGACCGCGGAGCTCATGCGCCTGGTCCTGGTCAGCACGGTGATCTTCGGTGTCAGCGCGGTGCAGGGCAGCGTTCTCCACGGCTTCAAGCACTTTCTCATGCCCGCCCTGGCCCCGGTCCTCTATCCGGTCGGCATCATTGTGGGCGCGGTCTGGCTGGCCCCCAGCTTGGGTGTGCGGGGCCTGGCCCTGGGCGCGATCCTGGGCGCGGCCCTCCATCTGGCCGTCAAGCTGCCCATCCTGATCCGCTACGGCTTCCGCTGGTGGCCCGTGCTGGACCTGAAGACGCCCCCCATGCGCCGGACGCTGCGCCTGATGGGACCCCGCATCCTGGATCTGGCCGTCTTCCAGCTCTCCATGCTGGCCATCACCAACCTGGCCTCCCGCCTGGACCCCGGCAGCGTCAGCGCGCTGGAATGGGGCTGGGAGTTCATGCAACTGCCCGAAACCCTGATCGGCACCGCCTTTGGCCTGGTCGCCTTCCCCACCCTGGCCGACCTGGCCGCCCGGCGGGACATCCCCGGTCTGCGGGCCACCCTGGGCGAAACCCTGCGCACCATCCTCTTTCTCACCGTCCCCGCGGCCTGCGGCCTGATCCTGCTCGGTCGCCCCCTCCTCGAACTGCTCTACCAGCGGGGCCAGTTCGACGCCGCCTCCACCGACGCCGTCTACACCGCCCTGGTCTTCTGGACCGTCGGCCTCATGGCCCACGCCGGGATCGAGATCGCTGCCCGAGCCTTCTTCGCCCAGGAGGACACGGTGACACCACTGCTGATCACCGCGGGCGCGGGCGTGGTGGGCATCGGCCTGGGACTGGCCCTCATGGGTCCACTGGGCCACGGCGGGCTGGCCCTGGGCAACTCCCTGGCCGTCAGCGCAGAGTTGGTGGTTTTGCTTTGGATATTGAGGAGACGGTGGGGCGGTGTTGAGGGTTGGGAAACAGCCAAATCTTTGGGTCGCACAACTTTGGGGGCCGGGGTGATGGCTGCGGTCGTCTACGGCCTGATCGGGTGGGCAGAGGGGGCCAGCATCGGGCCGCTGCTCACCCTGATCTTGGGGGCCGGGGTGGGCGGTGTGGTCTATTTGGGTGTGGGGATGGCGCTGAATCCGGCGGCATTTGGCAATTTGCGAAAATTGAAGTAAACAGATACTCATGTAGCTTGGGGGACAGAGACCAGTTGCCCCCGTTCAAACAAATCGCTGGCTAGAGCCGCGATGCAATGGATCCAGCCCACAAGGAGACCACACCCATGAGCGAGTACCAATACTACGAATGGCAGACCATCGACCGTCCCCTGACCAGCCAAGAGCGGGCAGCGGTGAATCGGCTCTCCAGCCATATTGATGTGACGTCAACCCGGGCCCAGGTTGACTATAGCTGGGGAGATTTCAAGCACGATCCCATGGACGTGCTGGCCGACTACTTTGATGCCTATCTCTACATCGCCAACTGGGGCAGCCGAGAGTTGGCCTTCCGCTTTCCCCAGGATCTGCTCCAGGTGGAGGCAATTCAGCCCTATCTGGTTCAGGATTATGTCACCCTGGAGCGCCGCAAAGGTCGCTGGATTCTGGCCTTCGATATGGCTGACGAAGACGATTGGTTCGACTGGATCGAACCCGGATCGGATCTGAGTGATTTCGCCTCCCTGCGTGGGGACATCCTGCGGGGAGATTATCGGGTACTTTATCTGGCTTGGCTGCGAGGGATGGAGATTCTTTCGTCATACGAGGAGGAGGAGGAGGAGCTGGAGCCCCCGGTCCCGGCGGGGCTGGGCAAGTTGACCGCGCCGCTCCAAACCTTTGTCAATTGGAGCGGGCTAGACGCGCAACTGCTCAAGGCGGCACAAAAGGACAGCCCCGCCGCCCTTTCCGCCGCCCACCCGCCCAGCGAGACGGACTGGAAAGCCGGGATCGCTCAACTTTCCCGAGAGGAATGCGAGTCGTTCCTGCTGCGGCTCGTGGCGGATGAAGCCCATCTCTCCCTGGCCCTGCGCCGTCGGCTGACGCAAGAAGCGGGCAGCCCACCCCTCGATCCATCCGTTTCTCAGCGCACCCTGGCCGAACTGATCAAGACCCAGGAGACGCTGCGCGAAGCCGAAAGTCAGCGCAGGGCCGAGGCCGCCCGCAAAAAGCAAGAGCAGACCATGGCAGATCTGGCCCAGCGGGAAGAAGCCATCTGGCACGAAGTAGAAACCCGTTTGGCCGGCTCGTACAAACCCAAAGACTACGACTTCGCCACCGCCGAACTGGCCAGACTCCACCAGTTGGCCGTATACCGACAGAGCCTGCCCACCTTCCAGCGGCGGTTCGACGCGTTGATCGGACCTTACCGCGGCCGGTCCAGCCTCATGGCCCGCCTTGAACGCGTTGGGATACGGTGAGATTTTCTAAAAAGTAGCCACGAAGAAGCGAAGACGAGAAGGTCCACGAAGAGAGGGGATTTCTTCCCTCTTTTTCTTCGTGGACCTTCTCATCTTCGCTTCTTCGTGGCTATCTGATCAGCCGCTCTAAACCAGGTACCAAAGGCAAACAGAACTCAACAGATCCGCGGCAACTGCTCCCCACTCAGCATGTCCACCACCCGCATGCCGCCGATGCGGCTGCGCAGGAAGACCCGGCCCAGATGCTCGTCCACCACCTCGCCGATGATGGCGGCTTCCTCGCCAAGGGGATGGGCGCGCATGATTGCCAAGGCCTCGTCCGCCGCTTCCGGGGCGACGATGGCCAGGAACTTGCCCTCGTTGGCCACGTAGAGGGGGTCGAAGCCCAGGATCTCGCAGGCCCCCCGCACGTCCTCCCAGATCGGGATCTCCTTCTCCACCAGACGCATACCCAACCGGGCCTGGACCGCAATCTCGTTCAACGTGCTGGACAGGCCGCCCCGGGTCGGGTCCCGCAGGACGTGGACCTTCTCCCCCAGCCCGGCCAGCAGATCCCCAACCAACCCGTTCAGGGCCGCGGAATCGCTCTCCAAGGTGGTCTCAAACTCCAGCCCCTCCCGCACGCTCATGATGGCGATGCCGTGGACGGCGATGGCCCCGTTGATCAGGATCTTGTCCCCGGGCCGGGCGCGCCGGGGGGCCACGTCGATGCCCTCGGGGATGCGCCCGATGGCCGAGGTGTTGATATAGATGCCGTCGCCCTTGCCCCGGTCCACCACCTTGGTGTCCCCGGTGACGATGGAGACCCCGGCGGCCCGGGCCGCGGCCTGCATAGACTGCACGATCTGCCACAGGGTCTGCATGGGCAGCCCTTCCTCGATGATCATGCCCACGGAGAGGACTTGGGGCGCCGCGCCGCACATGGCAATGTCGTTCACCGTGCCGTGGATGGACAGGGAGCCGATGTCACCGCCGGGGAAGAAGAGGGGGTGGATCACAAAGGAGTCGGTGGAAAAGGCCAGCCGTCCGGCCTCCACCCGCAAGATCGCGCCGTCGTTGAGCTGTTCCAGCGCCACGTTGTCAAAGGCGGGCACAAACATCTTCTCGATCAACATCTGGCTCATGCGCCCGCCGCCGCCGTGGGCCATGAGTATATGGGGATAGTCGCTGATGGGAATGGGGCAGGCCGCGCCGGTGAAGTCGGGTAGGGTACGGGACATGGTAGGGAAAAAAGTCCTTCCTGGGTTGGGGAAGGAGTAATGAGTAATGGGTAATTGTGGTATGGGAGAAACTTCAGCAATCTACAAGTCCCCGCCACCACCCATTACTTATTACTCCTTACTCATTTCGATAGTCACGCGCCCATACTGATAATACGCCGCGCACGCGCCTTCGGACGAGACCATGGGCGCGCCGAGGGGCCGGTCCGGGGTGCAGAGGGTGCCGAAGGCGGGGCAGTCGTTGGGCTTTTGGAGGCCCTGCATGATCTCGCCGGCGATGCAGATCTCCGATTCTTCGGCGGTGATGCCGGCGACCTGGAAGCGGGCTTCGGCGTCGAAGGCGGCATACTCCGGGCGCAGGCTGTAGCCGCTGGCCGGGATGACCCCGATCCCCCGCCACGCCCGATCTGTGACCTGGAAGACCTGGCCCATGAGGGTCTGGGCAGGCAGGTTCCCCGCCCGGTTGACCGCCCGCACGTACTGATTTTCCACGCCCCAACGCCCCTCTTCCAGCATGGCCACGGTCATGTAGATGCCTTGGAGCAGGTCCAAGGGTTCAAAGCCGGTGATGACCAAAGGCGTGCGGTATTGCTCGGCGATGGGCTCGTACTCCCAATAGCCCATGATGGCGCAGACGTGGCCAGCGGCCAGAAAGCCCTGGACCAGGCTGTTCGGCGATCCCAAGATGGCCTGCATGGCCGGGGGAACCAGCACGTGGGAGCTGAGAATGGAGAAGTTGGTCACGCCCAAATGGTTGGCCTGCCAGACCGCGGCCGCGTTGGCCGGGGCCGTGGTCTCGAAGCCCACGGCAAAGAAGACCACCTGTTTGTCCGGGTTCTGCTGGGCCAGCTTCACCGCGTCCAAGGGCGAATAGACCATGCGCACATCCCCGCCCCCGGCCTTGACACTGAGCAGGTCGGTGGTGGAGCCGGGCACCCGCATCATGTCGCCGAAGGAGGTGAAGATCACCTCCGGGCGCTGGGCGATGGCCACGGCCTTGTCGATCAGCTCCAGGGGGGTCACACAGACCGGGCAGCCGGGGCCGTGGACCAGGGTGATCAGCTCGGGCAACATGCGGTCGATGCCAAACTTGATCAGCGTGTGGGTCTGCCCGCCGCAGATCTCCATCAGCGTCCACGGTCGGGTGGTGATCTGCTCGATGGCCCGGATAAATTTTTGCACATCGGCTTCGTTGCGGTATTCGTCGATGAATTTCATGGGATTCCTTATGTAAAAAATGAGTAAGGCGTAATGAGTAATTTTGCGTTGGAAAGCACTTGCCGACGAAACAACGCAAATTACTCATTACGCCTTACTCGTTTGCCCTTACTACGGTTGCGCAATCTCCAACTCCGCCAACTCCTCCATTTCGGCCAGGTATTGGAAGACGATCTTGGCCTCCTCCTCGTCTACCTGGCTGATGGCGAAGCCCACGTGGACGAGTACATAGTCGCCGACCTGGGCTTCGGGGGTGTAGGCTAGACAGACATCCTTCTGGATGCCGGAGAAGTTGACCCGGCCCATGGGCATGCCATCTGGGTTGGGGTCAATACGGGTGATCTTGCCGGGTACGCCGAGACACATGATGGTTCTCCTAAATTCGTAGGTGCGGTTTTTAACCGCACAAATGAGTTGGGTGCGCTCAAAATGAGTTGGCGGAGTCGGCATCCCTTCGACGGGCTCAGGACACCGCCTCAGATGCCGAGCCGTTCGCATTTGAGAATGCTCACTCCTCGGCGTAACTCATCTTGAACACACCCAAATGAGTCAAGCGGATCGTGCGGTTGAAAACCGCACCTACCCAAGCCTTGCCGCGGCCACGGCCACCTGCCCCAGGCTGATCCCCCCATCGTTGGGCGGAACCTGGCGGTGGAGCAGCGCCTCAAAACCGGCCCGGCGCAAGGCCTGGGCGGTCTGCTCGGTGAGCCGTCGATTTTGGAAGCAGCCGCCGCTGAGGGCGATGCGGGGGTCGCCCACGGCTTGGGCCACGGCCACGGCCCCGGCCACCAAGCCATTGTGGAAACGTCCCGCCATGATACCGGGTTCCACGCCCCGGCGCAAGTCGGAGAGGATGGCGGCGATGGTGGGGCGCCAGTCGAGGAGGAGGGGATTGGGGATTGGGGATTGGGGATTGGGGATTGGGGGATTGGGGATTGGGGGATTGGAAGATTGGGAGATTGAGAAGGGATAGGCGCCGGTTTCCGATGGATCGGCGGCGTATTCTAGATCCATGGCGGCTTGGCCTTCGAAGGTGACCTGTTGGCGCAGGCCGATGAGGGCGGCGATGGCGTCGAAGAGACGACCGGCGCTGGTGGTGAGGGGGGCGTTGATCCCCTTGCGCAACATCTGGCCCAGGACGCGCCGCTCGGTGGCGGTCATGGCCTGGAGGGGGGGCAGGTCCATCTGATTCAACGCCTCTTCGCCCATGATCTCCCAGAGCAGGGCCAGGGCCACTCGCTTGGGCTGGCGCACGGCCGCATCCCCACCGGGCAGGCGGAAGGGGCGCAGATGGCCCACCCGCTCCACCCCCGCCGCATCCCCCAGCAGAAACTCCCCGCCCCAGATCGTGCCGTCCGGCCCGTAGCCCGTGCCGTCCCAAATGATCCCCAAGGCCGAACCGTCCACCCCGTTGTCCGCCAAACAGGCGGCCAGGTGGGCGTGGTGGTGTTGGACAGGGACCAATGGCGAATGGCGAATGGCAAATGGTGTAGCGACTGATTGGTTAATCGGTTGATTGGTTGATCGACAATCTCCCAATCTCCCAATCTCTCCCTCGCCATTCGCCATTCGCCATTCGCCATTCGCCATTCGCGTGGACAGATAGTCCGGGTGCAGGTCGTGGGCGATGGCGGTGGGGGTGGCTGCGTAGAGGCGGAGGAAGTCGGCGATGACGCGGTGGAAGGCGGCCAGGGACTCGGCGCTTTCCAGGTCGCCGATGTGTTGGCTGAGGAAGACGTTGCGGCCCACGCTGAGGGCGACGGTGTTTTTGAGGTGGGCGCCCACGGCCAGGATGGTGGGGGCGGGCCGGGGCAGAACCACGGGCAGGGGGGCGTAGCCCCGCGCCCGGCGCAGGAACTGGGACTGGCCGTCCACGATCCACAGCACGCTGTCGTCCACGTGCCGGGCGATGGGGCGGTTGTGGGTCAGGAAGGCGTCGGCGATGTGGCCCAGACGGTCCGCGGCCTCGTCGTTGTCGATGCAGATAGGTTCGTCGCTGAGGTTGCCGCTGGTGGCGACGAGGGGACGGTCAACCGACCGACACAATAGATGGTGGAGCGGGGTGGACGCCACCATGATCCCGACGTTGGGATTTCCTGGGGCCACGGCACGGGCCAAGACACGGCTTTTTTCGTCCTTTTCCAAAAGAAGAATGGGGGCTTCTGCGGATAGCAGAAGCGCTTCGGCCTGTTGGGAGATGATGGCAAAGTGACGGGCCTGGGCCACGTCCCGGACCATGACGGCCAGGGGTTTGTGGGGACGGGGCTTGCGGTCCCGCAGACGTTGGACAGCGAGGGCGTTGGTGGCATCGGCCATGAGGTGGAAGCCGCCGAGACCTTTGACGGCGACGATTTGGCCAGCCTTCAACGCATCGACTGCCCCCTGCAGTGCCTCGCCATTCGCCATCCGCCATTCGCCATTCGCCCCAAATCTGAGCGCTGGCCCGCACACCGGGCAGGCGTTGGGCTGGGCGTGGAAGCGGCGGTTGAGCGGGTCGGTGTATTCGGCGTGGCAGGCGGGGCAGAGGGGGAAGCCGGCCATGGTGGTGTTGGGCCGGTCATAGGGCAGGGCTTGGACGATGGTGAAGCGGGGGCCGCAGTCGGTGCAGTTGGTGAAGGCGTAGGCGTGGCGGCGGTCCGCGGGGTCCAACACCTCGGCCAGGCAGGCCGGGCAGGTGGCCAGGTCGGGCAGGACGAGGACGGTCTTGGGGCCGACGTGGTCGCTGTGGCGGATCTGGAAATCGGCGAAATCGGCGGGGTCGAGCTGTTCGGTGGTAAATTCCTGGATGCGGGCGTGGGGCGGGTGGTCCCGGCGGATGCGGGCCACGAAGCCGTCCAATTGGGCCGGGTCGCCCTGGGCCTCGATGAAGACGCCCCGGCTGTCGTTGATCACCCAGCCGGTGAGACCCAGATCCCCGGCCAGTCGGTAGACAAAGGGGCGAAAGCCCACCCCCTGCACCGCCCCCCGAATCTCGATCCGCACCCGCTGGGGACGCTCAACAGCCATGATCCCACCCTCCTCTGAGGGGAGCCCATGAGACCCAAAAGGGATTGTCAGCTCTTGGCATGTTTGGCGAGTCCTTCCAGCTTTTCTCGATCGGAAATCATGAACTCTGTACGTTTGATCCGCACTACGCCTTCATCCGAGAACCGATACATCAATCTGCACACCATCTCGCTTGTTGAACCGATCCGAGCGGCCATTTCGTCCAGGCTCATGTCTCGTTTCATATAGTCGCCCTCGGCATCCTCGCCGTAGTGGCTAAGGATAAGACTCGCCAGACGGCTGGCGACGGGCTGAAAGGCCAACCCCTCGAGCATGTCGCTGGCCAGTTTCATCCGTGTGACCATCAAACGAGCCAACTCCCACGATACACGCCCATACTCGAACAGGATCGGCGTCAGGCTCTCTTGGGACCAGAGATGAATTTCGCTCTTCCGGTTGGTGATCAGTGCAACCTGCATGGGCATCTGTGTCTGAAAGAAGCCCATACCCCAAAAAACCTCCCCAGGTTTCATTGTAAAAAGGATCAATCTGCGCCCCTCGCTCGATTCTTTTATGGCGGTGACATTGCCACTCTCCACAATGAATAGATAAGGCCAATCGTCCCCGTGATGGCTTATCCAGTGATCCTTTGGATACTTTCGGGAGATCGCCAACTCGGCCAGGTTGCTTCTATCGGCCTCACTCAGGTGTGAGAAAACTGGGTTGTTGAGCAGTAACTTAGACAGCGACATCATGGTCCCCTTCTCAGAAACTGAAAACGTCTGGTTGTTGACTTGCCTAAAGGCAAGGCATTGCAGAGAAGATCGTGATAAACTTCACAATATCGCCAACAAGCCCTTTTGTTCAGTCTTGTTGGCGAGAAATCGGGGTTTCAAACCATCAATAGTTCTTCAGAAAGGACAGGCGAAATGAGGAAACCGTATCTCGTTCTTGCGATATTGCTTACTGTTGCCATGTTATTCTCGGCATGTACCCCCATTGCCCCTGGGTTGCCACCGCCTACGGCAAAGGCAGCGTCCGCCGTTGCGGTGGCCCCTGTTGACACGGCTGCGCCCCCAGCAGTAGATGGGTTTGTATGGGATCAGGCCTATATTGCTGAAGTCCCTCCGATCATGATGATTGAACCATACTTCGGGATTTTTGGACAATCGGACGTCCCTGTTCCCTATTATTACGCAGAGGCCGTCAAATTAGCGGGTCATTCTTGTGGCGCTGTAACGGGCGCGTGGACGATTTCCCGCAAAGCGCTTGAAGTACTCTACCCCGACGGAGAGATTCCGGTACGCGGTCAGATCGCTGTAGAGGCCCCCGGGGCCGAGGATGAATGGTTTGTCGGTGTGTTTGGCGAGGTCATTACCTTTGTCACAGGCGCTGCGCCGAAAACAGGCTTTATCGGCGCAGAGTTTGGGAAAGCCAATCAGCTCTTTGTACGCCAAAACAAGATGGTCTACACAGAAGAGCCAACCGGCCAGCTTCATCCCATGAGAGAGTGGGTCTTCACCCGTCTTGATACAGGGGCAAAGGTGGGCGTCAAGTTCAATCTTGCCGTGATCACACCGATTGCAACGCCTGAACGCCAGGCAATGGGACAAAAGATGGCCATAGGCGCAGCGACACCCGAAGAGGCCGCTGATTTTATCCAATACTGGAACGACAGGGCGACATTTGTATTGGAAAACGCAGATACCATGGACGGTTTCTTCACTGTCACAGTTTACGAATGAGCATAGAATGAGTGTGTCATCGTTCACCCCTCGGCCCCGTTCGACATGAACTCAGCCGAACGGGGCCGGGGGATGAGCGATGACGAATCAAGGGAGGCAGCGTCCGTGTTGTGTTGATCCAGTCTCGATTTTCTACAACCTAAGGGGCGTAAAATGAGAGAAACTCCACAAAAAAACCGTATGGGCATGGCCATCGTTGCCATCGCGGTCGGTCTACTCATGATCTCAGTTATTCCGTACATGGTACAGACTGCCCTTGAAAGAGTGCTGATCCACTTACTTGAGCATGTAAAAACAAATCCTGCCTTTTCCAGCGGTATTAAACTCTTCGACTTCTTCTACCCGATCTGGCGAGCGCTTATCTTTGTGGCCGGCATTGCCTTGATCGTCATCTCCCCAGGGATCAAAAGAGGAGAAGAGTGGACCTATCCTCTGGCAATGGTTCTTTTCGCCCTACCCTCGATCGGCGGCATGTTCATGTTTCTACCCTATATCAGTTTTGTGCCCGGGTTCCCCCTTCCGCTGATCATCTCTGCTATTGGGTTGACAGGTTACTGGAGTTTCATCTTCTTGCGTAAGGCAGAGAAGATGCAAAAATGGACACGTTTCGGCGCATTGACCTTCATCGGCATGTTGGCCACACATGCTTTCACCATTGGCGTCGGCGCCCAGCGCCAGATGTGGACCCGCCCTGGACACCCCCTGTACCAAGATTTCTCATGGTGGCTGTTCAATTGGGTTGGAGAGGTCAACTGGGTGGCGGTGATCCTGCTCGTCGCTTCGATTCCATTACTGGCGGTCGGCAGGCGCTCAGGCTGGTGGTTGGCAGTTATCGGCGCTGTCTCCATCCTGGCAATAGACGCCCCAACACAGTTCGTCCGCACAAGTACATTTGATTACCTTTACGGCTCGCTTCTTGCGATCGGCGTGTTGGTCTTCCTTTTGACCCCCTATTTCAAGAAACACCTGCTAAACGAAGCGGAAGCTGAGAGTCAATCTACAACCCATTCACCACTAGCAAAACCTTAAGGAGCGTATCGTGAAAAACAACACTAAACTTGGAGCCGCTTTAGCCATCGTCGGTATCGTGGCCGGGCTACTAACATTCTATCTACTTGCCCTAACGTACAATCCGGTCATAGACAGCCATGTCGCCGTTGGGCGGCCAGATGAGGCCAATACAGTGCGATTTGTATTTGCGTTCCTCGGTTGGCTGGGGGTAGCCGCCGGCGCACTTTGCGTATCCGTGCTGTATGGCTTCTTAAAAAAGCAGCCGTGGGCGTGGTTTTGGGGAGTGGTGGCTGGCACTATTCTCCTGTTGTCCGGGTTTTTCCCGATGATTCCCGCTGCCGATGGCGGGGTGACGCCTATCACGGGCATCGTCTTCTTCTTGGCGGCCATCCTCTGGTTTGGGATGCTTTTCGTTGGTGGCGTCAACAAAAAGATCATTGCGCTTCTGTTCGTGACCGGATTGGCCTATGTGTTGACCTTTATCAACGGCGTGGCCCCCATCTCCAGATACCAGACCACAGAGGGTTTCTGGAACGGCTACTTTGTCATATCACAGCAGCTGAACTGGTGGAGCGCGGCAGCCTGGGCGGTCTTCAGCTTTGGTGTCCTTAAACAGAAATCCTGGGCGGTGCCCCTGGGTATCTTCGCCGGATCGTTGTCCATGATCGCCGGATTCCCAATGGCCATCAACAACATGCAGATCATGAACCGATTCTCCATGTTTTTGCCAGGCCCCATAATGAGCGCAATCATGCTCATTATTATCCTGCTGCCCAATACGCAGAAGCTTCTTGCAACCTGGCAAAACGAATAGCGTCTCTTTTCAACAAACTGGAGAGAAACTGGGTTTTTGAACAATAGCTGTGCCATTCCAGAGATCGACAAAGACCCAGTTTCTCTCACCTTCCTGAGATACTGAGAAGGTATACGAAACACTCAAGCATCGGAGTCGCGCTTATGCAAGCTCTAACAACTCGTTTCAACTATCTCTTCCGCTCCACCAGGGGCTTGGCGTTGGTTGCCATCGCTGTGGTTGCTCTGATAACAGCTGTTTGGGGAACGCTATCCGGCCCGATGGTCGAGTGGGGTATACGCGATATCACAGTCAAGGTGTTGGGCATGGATCTGGTGCAGGCCGACCGTGAAGGCCGCATCATCATGCTCTATCACACCATCTCCATGACGGTTATTGCCATTGAAGTCTATTTCATGACCGAAATCCTGCCCATGAAACGCTATGAGCAGGTTTTCATCAACGCCACCATCACCGTGGGCTATCTCACTGCGGTCATCTTTGGCCTGTTCTTTGGCTATTTTGGCCACAACTTCGCCTTCCACGGTCTCTTCCTGGTTGGTCAGTCGTTGGTGTTTTTCGCTGGCCTACTGTTGGCCGCCGCCCTTTGGCCCTGGCGTAAAGAGTACCGTCTAGCCCCGGATTCGCCCTATGCCCACACCAAGAAAGGCACGGATCTAGAGCGTGCGGCCTTTTTCGTTATGGTCGTCATGACACTCATTTCCGCCACCTGGGGCGCTGTGGCTGGCTCCTTCTGGGCCAATGGACATGAGACCTTCTTGGCCGAAGATCTGATTCGCCTGCCAAACAAGGCGGCGCTTCAGAAGGCCATCATCGGCCACCTGCACATCATGCTGACCCTGGTCGCCGTCGCCATCACCTTGATTGTCGGTAGATGGATGGATTTTCAGGGCAAGCTTCATAAAGTCGCCATGCCCATGATGATTCTCGGCACCATCGTCACCACCTTTGGGGCCTTGTCCATCGTCTGGCTTCCCTGGGGCCACACCACCATCTACGGCGGCTCGACCCTGATCCTGCTAGCCGCTCTATTCTACGTTATCTTCTCGTGGAACAAGCTGATCCAGGATCGCATCGCCGAGCAGGGCATCGAAAAGGCGACCTTCTTCCAGAAGATCGCCGCCCTGCTGCATGACCCACTCAAGTTTGGCACTGGCTGGCAGATGGTCTTCATGAACTTCACGGTTAGTGGGATCGGCATCTTCATGGCCGTCAAGCTGACAGAGATCTTCCGTGTCTGGCCGCACCGGGAAGAGCGCATCATCTTGACCGGGCACTGGCATATTCTGGCAGGGCTCGTCGCCACGATTATCCTTCTCTACTACGGGGACCTCTCTGGTCTTAAAGGCAAGACTCGCAAATGGTACGGTTGGCTGATCATCATCGGCTCCAACATCGCCTTTGCCTCCGCCACAATCTTCTCGATGAAGCGGCTCTTCGTCACCGAATACGAACAGCAGCCTGTGGTCAACACCCTCATGCTGCTGATGGACGGGGGGCTGGCCCTGCTTCTGATCATACTTGCCATTTTCCTGGGATGGCGACTGATCGATCTATTCAGGAAAACCGGCGTCTGGAGCAAAGAATTTGCTGCGGAAAGGAAGTCTAACGCAGAAATCGATCTGGCAGAACAGAAGCGCAAAATGGCAGAACTCCAGGCAACACTGGATGAGGTGTCAAAATGAAACGCACAATCTTCAGCCTACTCTTGATCAGCTTACTTGCAGCCGCCTGCGCGCCATCATCCGCCGTAGGCGCAATCACCCCGCCAATCATTGACACCGGTGTAGACCCGGACGCGTGGGCCACAATCCCTGCCGGGGAATTCCCCTACGGTCAGATGGACCACATGACCGCGGTGGATGAATATCAGATCATGATCACCGATGTCACTGTCGAGCAATACGTCAACTTTCTGAACGAAGCCCTGGCATTGGGTGATGTCAGCGTTGGCGAGTTTGAGGTCGAAGCCGGAGAGGTAATCCGGCGCGAGAACGGGGTCGGTGGCTACTATGGCGGCGAGCCTTTCCACGGCTATAAGCACGAAGAAGAGATCAAAGCCGGCGACCACCTCTACGTGTCCCTGGCAGAGGACAATGGCGTCCGTCTAACCTTCGACGGGCAGACTTTCACCGGCATGGCAGCGTACGCCAACCACCCCATGAACATGGTGACCTGGTTTGGCGCCAACGCCTATTGCGAATACTATGACACACGCCTGCCAACCGAGGTCGAATGGGAGAAAGCCGCCCGGGGGACCGAAATCGTAAACGGACGTGGTCTTCCCTTCCCCTGGGGCGAAAAGATTGCGGCCAACAACGCCAATTACTACTCTTCCTTCGATCTCTTCGAGAAGATATATGGCAAGTTGGGCAACACCACACCGGTCGGCTTCTACAATGGCCAAACCTACGATGGCTATGAAACCCTTGATTCGGCCAGTCCCTACGGCCTCTACGACATGGCCGGCAACGTGTGGCAATGGATGGGTGATGACTACCCTGACCAACACTATCGCCACATGCGGGGCGGCAGTTTCTACTCCTACGAAGTTGACCTGCGGGTTTGGAAATTCAACAGCGCTGGTCCACAGCACTACGCCCCGTCCATAGGGTTCAGGTGCGCAAAAGACTAGCTTGTGTCAGCAACAGGCCCCCCGGCCCCCAATTCTGGGGGAGGTCGTGGACTGTTCCCCCCAAGGTTGGGGGGCTAGGGGGGCGGGGGAGCAGGCGGTCGCCTTGCGTTAGCAACAGGCCCCCCGGCCCCCAACTTTGGGGGAGGTCGTGGACTATTCCCCCCAAAGTTGGGGGCTAGGGGGGCAGGGGAGTGAACGATGACGATGGAGAGGCAGGAACCTAATCTCTGCCTCTCGTATTGACCAGAGATCGATTTCCAACATCAGATTGGGAGCCTATTATGCCAGATTTCAAGACCAAGCTCCGCCTCTATTGGCCGCTTATCAAGAGCTTTCAGACTGCACTGCTTATCACCACTGGGTTGGCCGGGTTTATGAGTACACGCTGCCCAATCCTGAATTGGCAAACCGTGCTGGCTGTAACCGGCAGCCTATTCCTTGCCATTAGCGGCAGCACAGTCTTGAACATGTGGTACGATCGGGATATCGACGCCAAAATGGAGCGGACAAAAAATCGTCCCTTGCCAGCGGGCAAGATCTCTCCCCGGGAGGCGCTCATCCTCGGCCTGGTCTTGTCCACCCTGGGCGTCGGTTGGGCTGTCGCCCTCGACCCCCTCTACGGCCTCATCGTCTTCGCCGGTCTGTTCTTCGATGTGGTCATCTACACGATCTGGCTCAAACGACGCACGGCCTGGGGCATCCTTTGGGGGGGAATCGCTGGCGGTATGCCCATCTTGGCCGGCCGGGCCTTGGGCACCGGGGAGATCGAATGGATAGGCATTCTTCTGGCGTTGGCTGTCCTCTTCTGGATCCCCACCCATATCCTCACTTTCAGCATGCGGTTCCACGACGATTACCAGCGCGCTGGCATCCCCACCTTCCCCTCCGTCTATGGCAATCGCGTCACCCAGATCACCATCGCCATCTCCAGCATGATTGCAGCCATCATGATGATCATCGCCGCATACGGTGTTGGCCTCACCTTTGGCTATCTGCGCCTGATGGTCGTCCTCTCCTTTGGCCTGCTGCTTCTGGCCATCGGCAGCGCCACAAAGCCTTCCAAACAGACTAACTTTGGCCTGTTCAAATACGCGTCATTCTACATGCTCAGCACCATGATGCTATTGATGTTGGTTGCCGGATAATCAGGGTCACTGTCATCCAGCCAAAAGAGCAAACCATGAAAAAAATGTCTGTGCTTGACCGAATACTCCTTCTGCTCACCGGGCTGCTTGCCGCCTATCAAATTGTTGTTGGCATTGATGAGACCGTGACCCTGTTCGTGGGGGCCTACATCATTGCCTTTGGCGTGCTGCTGATAGCTGGCCTATTGCTGATCATCATGGGGTTTGAGGTCTTGGATAGTCCACTGGTCGTCATCGTCTCCACCATCATCCCCCTCAGCCTCTCCCTGGGCCTGGTTGCCGAATATTTGCCCGCATCCACCACGCTCTATCTAGCTTTTGTTGTCGTCGGATTCCTGGCAGTGATGGTCACCCGCTACACCAACCCCGGCAAAGTTGCGACGATGGTTCTTGCCACAGTGCATGGCATCGCCGGCATGGTGATCTTTCTGCTTCCCATCCTCTTTGTCCTGTGGGGCGAAATGGCTGGCGGATTCGCCTTGGTCGGTGTCGGCGGCGCGCTGATCGGCGTGGGAGGATTGCTGCTGGCATTTCTAAAGGCGGGAAAACCCATCTTGCCTCAAAAGACCATCCTAACCGTGCTGCCTGGCCTGTTGTTGCTGATGACAGCGGCTTTTGTGGCAGGATTTTCATTCGCGTAGATTGCAGATTCATTCACTTTCCTTTCGTTTCTCGATGAAACCATGACGCTACTGCAAAGAGCAATTTCAACGCAAAGTGCGCAAAGAGGCACAAAGAGGCGCGGAGATGGCAGAGAAAAACCTGCCGTTCTTTGGGTTGAAAATTAGTTTTTGCAGTGGAGTCAACCACAAGATTCAGATAGGAGAAGATACCATGTTTGGCAAATTGTTACGCATCGTTGGTCTTGTGTTGTTGGCGGTAACGGCCGTTATCACCCTGTTAAGTGGCATCGGCACAACCTGCGTCGCCCTAAATCCCACAAAATATAACATGGCAGCCATCACCCCCTACCAGTGGCTCTATATCCTCTACGTCATCGCTGGCATCATCATCGGCGTGATGGGCATCCTCGCCACTGTGGCCCTGGCCAGAAGCAAACCCATGGCCTACCGCTCGGCGCTCATCGCTCTGACCCTGGGCCTCGTCACCGGGGGTCTGCACATGGCTACCTCCCGGGCGCTGCGGGGTAGCTCCATGCCGCTGGACTTTATCGTCTACGCAACCGTCGTCACCCTGCTCTATTTCCTGCTCCTCCGCATCCCCGGCGTCTGGAACCAGATCAACCTTGCCGACAAAGACGATAACACAACTGGGCTGGGCGCCGGCGTCGCCATGATCGTGGGCGGCATTGTTGTCCTCACCGTGCAGTTGTGGGCCGGGCCGACGCACGTGATCAACGGCATCAACTACGCGGACGTGTGGCACACACAGATGACGGTCGTCGGTGGGACGTTGACCGTGCTGGGGGCCAGCCTGCTCCTGGCCACCGTCATGAGCATTGCCCTGCCCTACCCCTTCCAGAGATTCAATGCCCAACCGGCCGAATCGTCAAATAATTAGCCCCTCACCGACCAGATTCTTGCACAAAACACAAGAATCTGGTCGGCGCGAATAAGAAACGAAGGCGCAAAAAACACAGAATTCTGTGTTTTTTGCGCCTTCGTTTCCTAACGGCTAAATCGTTTTCCCTACGCCCCGCGTTTCAGCAGCCACTCCATCCACCCATCCATCCCCGCGCCGGTTTTGCACGAGAGAATGAAGAGGGGGACGCCAGGGTTGACCATCTCCAGGCCCCGGTGGAAGTAGTCCACGTCAAACTCGAAGATCTCGATCATGTCGGCCTTGTTGAGGACCACGACATGGGCGGCGGCGAACATGCCCGGATATTTGTAGGGCTTGTCGCTGCCTTCGGGGACGCTGGCCACGACCACATTGCGGGCCGTGCCCAGGGCAAAGTCGGCGGGGCAGACCAGGTTGCCCACGTTTTCCACAAAGAGCAGGTCGATCTCGTCCAGGGGCAGGTCGGCCAGGGCGGACTGGATCATGGGCGCGTCCAGGTGGCAGCCGCCGCCGGTGTTGATCTGGACCACGGGCACGCCCCGGGCCGCGATCTTGTCGGCGTCGATGCTGGCGGCCAGGTCCCCTTCGATGACGCCGGGGCGCTGGTCCGGGGGCAGGCGGTCCAGAGTGGCCAGGATCAGGCTGGTCTTCCCCGCGCCGGGGGAGGCCATGAGGTTGAGGCCAAAGATGCCCGCCCCGGCCAAGATCTCCCGGTTACGGTCCGCCACCGCATCGTTGGCGCTAAGAATTTGTTTGACAACGGATACTTTCATAACTGCATTTTCCGATCCACGAATCTTCACGAATCCACACGAATCTAAACCAACCAACCAACAAACCAACCAACAAACCAACAAACAAACCAACCAACCAATCAACCAACCAACTGCCCGCCATCCACCACAAACGTGGCCCCGGTGGTGAAGCTGGATGCGTTGGAGGCCAAATAGAGGGCGGTACCGGCCAGTTCCGAGGCGTCGGCCATGCGGCCCTGGGGGATGGCCCTTACCACGGCGTTGTAGATCTGCTCGTTCTGCCACAGGGCGGCGCTGAATTTGGTTTTGACAAAACCGGGGGCAATGGCGTTGACCCGGATCTGCTGGCCGGCCAGTTCTCCGGCCAGGACTTCGGTGAGCATGAGCACCGCGGCCTTGCTGACGCAGTAGACGCCCATATTCTGGATGGGCGTCTTGCCCGCCACGGAGGCCATGTTGATCACGCTGCCGCCCCCCCGCTGGGCCATACTGGCGGCCACGGCCTTGACCATGCGGAAGTAGCCGACCACGTTGACATCCATGATCTTGGCCCAATGGCTCTCCTCCGCGGTCATGATGGGGCCGAAGTGGGGGTTGGTGGCGGCGTTGTTGACCAGAATGTCCACGCCGCCGAAGGCGCCGACCGTGCGGGCAACCAGGGCATCCACGGCCTCCACATCCCCGGTGTGGGCGGCTACGGCCAGGATCTCCCCGCCGATCTCGGCACGGAGCTGGGCGGCGGCCTCGTCCAGATCCGCCTGCTTGCGGCTGGCGATCACCACCCGCGCCCCGGCCCCGACAAAAGCCTTGGCAATCTCAAAACCGATGCCCCGGGATCCGCCGGTGACAATGGCGACTTTGCCGGTGAGGTCGAAGAGGGAGGGGTTGGGCATGGGATTGGCTCCGCAAAAAGTGGATTGGTTGATACGTTGATTGGTTGATTGTAGACCAGAAGCGGGGAATTGGGAAAACCAGCGCCTCTCTCGGCCCTGGAAATTCACCCCTCGTCCTACACCCGGTACAGCACGTCCACATACCGTTTCAGCAGATCGTCCACCAATCCGCGCAGGGGCATGGACCCAGCCAGGCCATAGACCGGGGCCATGCCGTGGCCGTCGGCCGGGGTGGACTTCACCTCGGCCACCGCGTCCCCCAGGTCGGCCAAAAACGCCTGGGCCACGCCGGGTTCCGTGTGGCGCAGGGTGAGGGCGATGTGGACGGCGGCGGGGTGGTGCAGACCGTTGAGGCTCCAGCCCCGGGCGCTCATGGCGTCCAGGACCCGATAGATGTCCAAGTCCACGCCGGGTCGGGGCGCGAAGGCGATGACCCAGAGAGGATCGCCAAGGACTTGCAGGTCCGGCATGGCCTCAATGGTGCGCCGCACATAAGTGGCTGTTTCGAGGATGGTGGCCGTGGCCCGCAAATAGCCTTCCTCTCCCAAAGAGAGCAACGCGGCCCAGCCGGCCGCACTGAGGGCGCCGGGACGGCTGCCGGCAAAGGTGGGGGAAAAATAGAGGCCGCCAGGCCAGTCGGCCACGGTGTAGTATTGATAGCGGCGCAACTCAGCCCCCCGATAAAGCACAACCGAGGTACCCTTGGCCGCGTAGCCATATTTGTGGGTGTCCGCGGACATGGAGGTGACGCCGGGCAGGCGGAAGTCGAAGGGGGGCACGGGGTAGCCCAGCTTCTCGGCCCAGGGCAGGACGAAGCCGCCCAGACAGGCGTCCACATGGCAGGGGAGGCCGTGGCGTTGGGCCAAGGCCGCCAGTTGGGGGATGGGGTCGATGACGCCGTGGGGGAAGGAGGGGGCGGATCCGACCAGGGCGATGGTGTTGCGGGTGATGGCCCGCTCGGTAGCCGCCACATCCGCCCCCCAATCCGGGCCGACGGGGACTTTGATCAGTTTGAGGCCGAAGTATTGGGCGGCTTTGTCAAAGGCAGCGTGGGCGGAGACGGGGACGATCAGTTCGGGCCGGGTGATGTTGCGCTCGGCCCGGGCCCGGTCCCGATAGGTCTTCATGGCCAGGAGGATGCTCTCCGTGCCGCCGGAGGTGACTGTGCCCACGATCTGGTCGCCCCGGTCCAGGTGGGCGGTCTCCGCGCCCAGCATGTGGGCGGTCATGCTGACGAGTTCGGCCTCGTATTTGGCGGCGCTGGGCCAGACATCGGCGTGGAGGGGGTTGCTCTGGCTGTTGAGGGCGTAGACCTGGTTGAGAAAGTCGATGTGGCTCTGGTCCCCGTGGTAGACCGCGCCGGAGACCCGGCCCGACTGCCAGCGGCCCTGCTCTTTGGCCTGGAGATCCTGCATCTCGGCCAGGATCTCAGCCCGGTCCCGGCCCACCACGGGCAGGCGGGGGTAGGCGGGGAGCTGGTCTTTGTAGGGCTTGAGGTCGGCTTCCAGATCCCCCATCATGGCGTCATATTCGGCCTCCATGCGCCGATGCACCGCGGGGATACGGCGCAACACACGCTCGATCCCGGCCAACAGGCGGGGGTCCAGACGGTTGAGGGGGGTGAGAAGGGGTTGAAGTTTTTGCATGGTTGGGTTTGGTTGGGTTGGTTGGGTTGGTTGGTTGGTTGGTTTGTTGGTTTGTTTGTTGGTGACTCTGCTGCAAAAACTAAAAATTCACCGCAAAGGCGCAGAGAACACAAAGAAAAACAAGATTTCTCTTCTCAATCTTCCTTGAAATCTTTGCGTCCTTGGCGTCTTTGCGGTGAAAATTGGCTTTTTGCAGCAGAGTCATTGGTTGATTGGTTTGGTTGGGCGATTAGGGATGCTCACACATTGTTCCCCGATCCCCGATCCCTGATCCCTGATCCCCGGTCCCCGATCCCCAAGATTGGGTTGAATATTGCAGTTTTCAGTCGCAGATGAAGTATAATTGAACCACACAACAATACCCCAAATCCTGGCGTACGCCCTATTGTCCACAGGTTGCGTTCACCGTTTGTGCAGTTCTAAGATGTGGACACGATGCCAGGAGATACTTTTTCCATGCCCCATCAACTCGCTTTGACCGCGCCGCTTACCCTTGCCCAACGGTTGGTTCTGGGCGCAACTTCTCTCTTTGGTTGGCAGGTTCACATGGAGGAGCCTTTGCCTCGCCAGTGTGTGATCGTCGGCGCGCCCCACACCACCAACTGGGACCTGCTGGCCGCCTTGACCGTGCGGGGCGCTACCGGATACCATTTCAATTGGGTGGCCAAGGACGCCATTTTCAAGGGGCCGGGGAACTGGCTCTTCCGCAAGCTGGGGGGCATTCCGGTCAACCGGCGCTCCAAGAACAACTTTGTGGAACAGATGGTGGCCGCCTTTGCCGAGAAGAAAGATATGATTCTGGCCATCGCCCCCCAGGGTACCCGCAGCCTGCAAACCCACTGGCGCAGCGGCTTTTACTACATGGCCCAGGGGGCGGGCATCCCGATTGCACTGGCCTATGCGGATTATGTCAAAAAAATCGTGGGCATTGGCCCGGTCATGCACCCCACAGGGGATCTGCACGCCGACTTCGAACGCATCAAGGCCTTCTACGCCGACATCAAAGGCCGACATCCCCACCTAGACGGGGAGATCCGCTTGCGAGAAAAAGAGTAAGAAATAGGCCACGGATTTAACGGATACAACGGATCAAAACGGATC
>CAZKEX010000002.1:0-4195 GCA_964551895.1 uncultured Caldilineaceae bacterium
GGGTGTTGGGGTGGGGGGGGTGGGGGGTTGGGGGTTGGGGGTTGGGGGATTGGGGGATTGGGGGATTGGGGGATTGGGAGATTGGGAGATTGGGGGATTGTCACGACACAATCTCCCAATCTCGTGTATACTGATTCCTTGATTCTCTATTCACCAGTCAAGGAGCCATCATGTTCGTCTCGAATACCCAGCAAGTTGCCCCGACCCGTGTCGCCCCCATCCTCTACGAATCCCACATGCACACGCCCCTTTGCAACCATGCCCGGGGTGAACCGGAGGCCTATGCCGCGGTGGCCGAGGAGCGGGGCCTGGCCGGGATCATCGTCACCTGTCACAACCCCACGGAGAACAACGGAATGACGCCCCATGTGCGTATGCGGGTGGACCAGTTCGACGACTATGTGAGCATGGTGGAGCGGGCGCGCCGGGCCTGGGCCGGGCGGGTGGATGTGCGCCTGGGCATGGAGAGCGACTTCTTGCCCGGTCAAGAGTCCTGGCTGGCCCGGCTGCACGACCGGGCCGAGTTTCACCATGTGCTGGGGTCCGTGCATCCCCAGATGCAGATCTACCAGGATCGCTATCTCAACGGGGATGTGCGGGCCTTCCAGCGCCAATACTTCACCCATCTGGCCGAGGCCGCGGAGAGCGGACTGTTCGACACCCTCTCCCACCCGGACATCGTCAAGATCGTGCATCCCAAAAAGTACGCCGTTGCCCCCCTGCTGGACCACATCCGGGGCTGCTTGGACCGCATTGCGGCCGCGGGCACGGCCATGGAACTCAACACCTCCGGGCTGAACAAATCCTATCCCGAAATGAACCCCAGCCCCACCATCCTGGCCGAGATGCGGGCGCGGGGCATCCCCGTGGTCCTGGGCGGGGATGCCCACGATGCCTATCGGGTGGGGGCCAACTATCTGGACGCGCTGGATCTGCTCGAGGCCGCGGGGTACACGCAGATCAGCATGTTCCTGGAGCGCAAACGGCGGGATCTGGACATTTCGGTGGTGCGGGAGAGCCTTCGGGTGATGGCCTAACCACCCCTCGTTCCCACGCGGAGCGTGGGAACGGCTGGGGGGCGCTCCTGCGCCCAGGCGGACGCCGGAGCGTCCGGGGGCGTTCCCACGCGGAGCGTGGGAACGAGAAATGAGACAAAAGGAGATTCGTGCAGATTCGTGCAGATTCGTGGATCGCTGTTTTACTTCGCCACCACCAACGCCGGATCCCCGAAGAGCAGGAAGGTGTTGAGAACATCCAAGCTGTTGACGCTGTCCGTGGGGAGTTGGCGTTGGGCGGCCAGGAAGGCGTCGCCCAGGCGCAAGGGCGCGCCGTCGACCGGGGGGGCGAAGAGGTGGCCGGTCATGGCGGTGATGAGGGCGCTCTGGTTGTCGGCCAGGGTGAGGCTGGTGGAGGCCAGGGAGGCGATGGCCCCGCCGTCGGTCTGCCAGAGCAGGGACTCGGTCAGACTCTGCACCGTGGGGTGGGTGAAGAGGCCGGTGAGACAGGTGAAGTTGAGCAGGATGGGCAGGCGGTCGCCGTTGCCCAGGCTGGCGCTGTTGTCCACAGTGAGCAGTTGGTCCTTGCCCCACTGGGTGACGCTGCCGTGGCCAAAGTAGGCCACGGCGAAATCCCCGGCCTGGACCCGGTTCACGGTCTCGGTCCCCACATCGGTCTGGCCGGCAGCGGGCGAAAAGAGGGCCGAGGTGTAGGCCGAGGGCACCAGATCGAGAAAATTCTGGGCGTCCTGGCGGAAGGAGGGTTCGCTGCTGTCGGCCACGGCCAGGACCTGTTGACGCCACGCATCGGCCCCATCCCCGGTCTCATAGGCGATGATTTTGTTGACCACAGCGGTCACCTCTGCGGGTGTGCGGGCGGGGAGACGGCCCAGGGCCACGTCGGGCAGGGGGTCGGCGTCCAGGCGGGCGAAGTCCACGTCGGTGACGGTTTGGCCGCCGAAGACGGTGTAGACCCAGAAGGAGGGCAGGCGGTTGGCGGTCGGGTCCGTGGTGTAGCCTTTGGGATCGTAGGTGGCGTCGCCCAGCAGCAGGACATAGCGGGGGGCGGGGGACCAGTTTTGGACGGCGTAGGCCAGGAAGGCGCGCACGGCCTCCGGCTCGGCCAGGCCAAAGTTGAAGTCGTCGTAGACGCGCTGGAGCGGCACGGCCAAAGAGGTAAGGCCCTGGCTTCGGCGCAAGTCTAGCAGCGGCGCGGCCGCGGCCAGCAGATCCGACGGGCCGATCAAGATGTACTCTGCGCCTGTGGGCCGATTGCGCAACACCGGATCGTTCAATACCGGTTCCAAGGCAAGGGGTGTGGGTAACGCGCCCCGGTCAATGGCCATGTAGCTGTGTCCCGGCTCAGTCACAAATTGGTTCGACTCATTGCTTGCCAGCAGAGACCACGATGTCGGATCGGTCACATCAAGACCCAGGGAATTTGGGGACAGGGCAACAATCTTTGCCAACCCGCCAGAGCTATCAAAGTCCAACCGCCCACCCGCAGCCACAAAACGCCGGGGATAGGCCAGGGCTAGGCTCTCCACAAAGACGCTCTCGCCGGGCGCGCCCTCCACGCCGGGCAGGCTGATCTCCACGCTGTTCTCCCCATCCACCAACAGCCCGGCCGGGATCTGGCCCTGGAAGGTCTGCCAGCCCTTGTCATCCCACTGTTCGTCCAAAACCACCTGGCCGTTGACCGTCAGGCGCAGGTGATGGTCAAACGCCACCGCGCTGCTGCCCTCGGCTCCCCAGACGGAGAGGGTCACCTCTGCCGGGCCGTCGCCCAAATCAAACAGAGGGAGGAGGAGGGACTGGGGTCGGCCTGGGCGTAGTTGGGCCCAAAACCAGGTGTCGCCGCTTTCGGGCAGGGGGGTGTAGCGGATGTTTTCTTCGAGATGGAGACGGGCGGTGAACTGTGTGAGGGCGACGGGCGCAGCGGAGAGGGGGCCGGCCAGGGGTGATGGACGCAAGGGCGCGGGGTCCGCTTGCAGCCGGTAAACGTTTTGGCGGGTGTAGTCACTAGTCACGGCTTGGGCCAGGAAGATCAGCCCGGCGTCCGCGCCCGTGCCGTCCACCCACACAGGGACGGGTTGGCCCAGGTTTGTCAGCCCCAAAGTGTTCAACTGGGCCGGGTCCGAGACAATGCCGGATTGGCGCAGAGCGGCGTAGCTGACCCGATAGGGACCGGTTTGCTGGGTGAACAGGTTGAGGGGAGAGCCGGGCGCGACAGGCGAGGCTTGACGAGGTGGGTCAGCGCGTTGGGCCACGAAAGGGGCATCGGTCTCTTTGTCATCCCCGCAGGCGGCCAGAAGCATCAGCGCAACCGCCAAAATGAGCCAAAGTGAACCCTGCCGGGCGAACTGGGGCCGAATCATACAGACCTCCTAAACATCTGCCAGAGGGCCAGCGCCAAGAAGAAGATCCCCAACCCGGCCAGCGCGGCCACAAAGTTCCCCAGATCCGCCGCAAAGCGCTTGGCCTGGGCCGGCGGCTGGCCGATCACCTGGACCTGGGCGGCGGAGAGGCTGGTGGTCCGGGGTGGCGGCAGGAGCTTGGCCACGGCCACGGGGGTGCGGGTCGGCGTCAGCGTGGGGGTGGGCGTTATGGTCGGGCTGGGCGTGGGGGTGGCGGTTTCAGACGCGGTCTCGGCGGTCGGCTGCTCTGGGATCGGGGTGAGGGTTGGCTCCGCGGGCGTCTCTGTGGGCGTCTCTGTGGGTGTTTCGGCTTCGGCCAGGGGCGTGGGGGTTGTCTCCTCTTCGGGCAGGGGCGTTTCCGTCACGTCCGGGGTCACCTGATCCTCGCCAAAGGGGGTTTCGGTGGGGGTGGGATCATCGTTGCCCGGATAGGAGCCGGGGATGGGGGTGAAGGTGGGGGTCGAGGTGAAGACTACGGATGTGGGAACGGTGGTGGCCGGAATCGGCGTTAAGGACGGCGTCTCCGAGGGCGTCCACGACGGGGTTGGGGTTAGGCTGGCGGTCGGGGTGATGGTGGCGGTCGGTGTGACGGTGACTGTGGTCGTCGGTGTGATGGTGGCTGTGGTCGTCGGCGTCAAGGAGGGGGTGACCGAGAGGGTAGCCGTCGCAGTGGTCGTCGCGGTGACTGTGAGGGTGGTCGTCACGCTGGCGGTGGGCAGGGGCACGGGGTCGAAGTCGGGCAAGTCAATTTGGGACGGGCAGGTCCGGGTTGACGGCTGGGGT
>CAZKEX010000002.1:4295-8423 GCA_964551895.1 uncultured Caldilineaceae bacterium
ATACCGTCCGCCACGGACTCGGCGGTCACAGGTCCCGACAGATCGACATTGGCCCGGGCCAGCTTGACGCCAACCAGAAATAGTCCGGCCAGACAGACCAGGCCCATCCACAGCAGGATTGTTTGACGAATGGGACGAATGGGACGGCGCAGACCGCCAGAAAAGTTCGGGTTCACAGCAGGTTCCTACTTGAGGCCAGGGGCGGCGAAGATGCCCCGGCGCACCAATTCGGCCACGAAGGCCAGGGTATCGGTCTGGGCCTGGGACGGGTCCACGTCATACTCCCCGGCGATGGTGGCGGCAATGTCGGCCACGGTGCGCTGGCCGTCGGCCAGTTCCCAGATGCGGGCGCCCACGTCGTTGAGGACCTTCACCGTGCCAGAGGCGGCGGTGACGATCACGGCTTCATCTTCCATGCGCTGGCCGATGACGTCGGGGTTGGGGGTTGGGATGGTTTGGGTTGTTAGCATAGTTTGTTGGTTGGTTGGTTGGTTTGTTGGTTGGTTGGTTGGTTGGTTGATTGGTTGATTGGGAGATTGGGAGATTGTGTCGCGACAATCTCCCAATCGCTCAATCTCGTCCTATTTCCCTAGCGCTGTAGGGCGGGCAGATAGAGTTCTTGGGCGGGCATGGGGATGCGTAGGGCTGGGTCGCCGTTGACCATGAAGGTGTGGATCAGGTCGTGATGGTTGTTTTGGCGGAACAGGTGCAGCTTGGCCGCCAGGGATGCCTGGCCCAGGTTGCGTCCACCCGCCATAAAGAGATAGTCGTAAAAGCCTTCGAATAGGTCGTCATGGCCCACGGCCACCCCCAGACCCGTGGGGGAGAAGGCGGCGACGGCGCCCCCCCCGGCATACCGGGTCATCTCTTCGGCCAGGGAGTGGTCGCCTGGGTAGATCCAATAGCCGTCCAGACAGTCCATGGAGAGGACGATGGGCAACCGGTCCAGGTTGTTCAGGCCCGGCACATCTGTCTTCAGCCAAAGGTTCTCCGCAGCCCATCCCCGGATGTAGCCGTGGCCGATGTAGTTGATCAGCAGGCTCCCGGTCACATTCAACGTCTCGCTGATGGCCTGGGTGGTGGCCGCGGGGTTGCCTGGATTGTGGTCCGCATAGAGACGCACGGGCTGGAACGGCCCGGTGACATAGCGCTGGATAAACGACTCTGCCGAGGCCACAAAGTCACCGGCATCGTCCGGGGTGTTGTCGGTGACAAAGGCGATGGTGCGCTGCCATGCCGGCTGGCTGGCCAGATTCTGGCTGCTCTCGTAGGCGATGGTCTTGTCGATCATGGCCGCCAGCTCATCCCCATTATTGACCGGGAAGCGGCCAATCATCAAATCGGGCATGATGTCGTCGCCGACGATGGCGGCCAGCAGGTTGGTGGCGTCCACCTCGCCCTGCCACGGGTCCACCCGGGCCAGCATGGGGGGCATGTAGATGGGCTCGGGCGCGCCATAGGTGGCCTGCCCATAGCCTTTGAAGTTCCAATGGCCATCCCCCACCAGCAGCACATATTGGGGGGCGGGGGCCTGCCAGTTGGCATAGGCATAGGCCAGGAAGTTGCGGATGGCCACCGGGGAGTAGATGCCGTCGTTGAACTCGTCGTAGAGATCCGCCACGTCCACCACCTTCACCCGCAAGCCCTGGGCGGCCCGATGGTCGGCCAGGCGCTGGATGCCCGGCTCGAACAGCTCGTGGGTGATGATGATATAGTCCGCGCCGTTGGCCGTGCTGCGCAGATCCGTGGGGTTGAAGAGCTCAACCGCCTTGGGCGCCCGCAGCGCCGGGGCGGCCGCGGCCACAAAGCGGGCGTCCGCGGCATGGCTGATCTTGAAGGTGGCGGTGATGCCCCCGCCCCCCGCTTCGCCCCGCACCCCCATCACCCACCGGGGCCGCAGGGGGTCGGTGATCTCCCAGGCCAACAGATCCGCTTGGGTGAAGCCACCGATCTCGTACGCAAAGGTCCCCGCCTGGCCTGGCCCAAAGACGAGGCTATTGGCTTGGGCCACAAATTGCCGTTGATAGCCGATCTCGAACCAATCAAAATAGATGTCATCGCTGGCGGCCAACACATCATTGGTGGTGGTAAAGGCCAGGGTGTTGACCCCGGAGATCAGCGCGCTGCTGTCCACCGGCGCGGTGAAGGTATAGGCCGTGCGCCCATCCCACACCGCGTCGTCCAGCAGCGCCCTGTCGTTGAGACCAAAGCTGGTGTGGTGGCTGTTCCGGTCGGCCCGAGAGACGATGCGGGCGCTGACTGTGGCGGAGAAGGGGGCTGTGGCCGGTGTGAGCAGGGTTGTGGTATAGGTGCGCGCACGGAACGCGTTGGCCGTACTGCGCACCCGCTCCCAAAACCAGGTCTCCTTGTCGGTCCAGTGATGGGTAAACCATTGGGTCGATTCCTCGGCCCGCACAGTGTCGGGGAAGGCGGCGGGGGTGGGCCAGTCGCCGGAGGTCTGGGCCAGCTCGCCCATGCGCAGCCCTGTGCCCGTGGGCGCGGTCAGCCAATAGACATTGTCGTCCGTGTACGTGTTCTCCATCACCTGCACGCGCACATCCGAGGGCGGGCATTGGGGGCAAGCGTAGAAGCTTCCCCCCGCGTCCCTGGCCACATCCCCCACAAAGCGTTGGCCATAAAAGAGAATCTGATCGTTGCCATCAAAGGCCCCGTCCGCCGTACCGGTGACATAGATCGCCACATCCCGGCCCCGGTTGGTCATGGCAAAGCGGGCCGGGTCCAGCCCAACCAGGCTGAAGCCCGCCCCAGCCAGATCCGTGGGGGTGAGGCGATAGAGACCGTCCGCGTCCACGGTGACTTTGAGGGTGTGGGCCACGGCCTGGGTCTGGCGGGGGGAGGGGGGGATCTGGGCTGGCGCCGGGCCAAGCGTGCGCCAAGCCTGGGCCTGTTGATAGTTGAGCAGGGTGGCGGCCAGCGCCTCCTCGAAAGGATTGGCCCCAGCCTCGCCCTGACCTTGGGGCTGGACGGACAGATCGCCGCCCACGAAATCCAGCCGCACCCGCACCCGGCTGTGGCGGACCACCTGGCCCCCCGCCCCATCCACCTGCACCGGGAAGATCTCCACCCGCACCATGCGCTGATCTCGCATCCAGCTCTCGTCGCCGATCCGGGCCAGGGTGTCGGGGTAGAGGCCGGGCAGGGGCTGAACCGAGGCCGGGTCGATCTGTCGCCATTGGCCGGCAGAGAGATCATCGGCCAGCGGCGCGGGTTCCGGGGCCAGGGGGAAGCTGGCCGCAACATCCGCCGCGTCCACCCGGGGGGCGGCCAGAGATTCGGCGCTCAGACGGATCTCCACATTCCCCGGCACGCCAAGCAGGGCCGAATAGACCGGCACCTGGGGCATCCCCGGTGTGGCGGTCAGCCCGGCGTCCCACAGATCCCCGTTTCCCGCTCCTCGGGCCGACAGGTCGAGGAGCAGGGTGATCCCCGTCCCATCGGCCTGAACCACGGTCAACCCAGCCGGCGCGGTCGGGTCACCCTGGGCGGCGGAGGCAGCGCCAAAGAAGCCGCCGATCAAGATCAGCGTCAAGATCAGCGGAGCAACCCACCGCAAAATCTTGGGCCAGCCTTTTGCTCTAGCCGGGTCCGTGACCCGGCGGGCGCTTCCCAGGATCTTCTGCGGCAGACCCGCCCGGTCACGGACCGGGCTAGAGCGGGGCTTTGGGGAGTTATTTACGCTAGGCTGTGCTAGATTTTTGTTTGTCATAGGTCTCGTCAGAATGCGTGAACAGGGCCTGTGGCCGCCAGGACCACGGGCCAAAAGGAGTCGTCGGGCAGAAAATGCAGATGGTGGACCGGCACCTCCCGGCTCAACCGTTGGCAGCGGGCCAGGATGGCCACCGTGCGGCCAGGGTCCAGCCCCAGGACGGGGACGCTGGCCACCAGTTCGGCCACGGCCTGGCCCGGCTGCATGGGGACGGTGAAGACCGTCTTGGCCTGCACCAGCCGAAAGAGTCCGGCCAGGGGCGCGCTGTCCACGCCGTTGGGCTTGACCTGGGTGGGGTTCCAAAAGGGGCTGCTGTGGACCACCCAGCCCCCATTTTTGGGCAGCAAAAAGAGCAGGTCATCGTTCAAAATCGTGTCGCCCAGAGCGTGGGAGAGGCGGGA
>CAZKEX010000002.1:8523-40226 GCA_964551895.1 uncultured Caldilineaceae bacterium
CATGCCCTGATCCAACATGGCATGTTCCCGATCCTGGCCCACATAGTCCACCCGCAGATCCAGCCCGGCGGGGCGATCCGTAATAAAAGCGGCGTAGCGATCCGTCACCGCCTTGGCCAGGGCCGGGTGGTCAAAGTGGAGGGCGATGGCGTAGTCGGCCACGGCGATGGTGATTGGTTGATTGGTTGATTTGTTGATTGGTGTGGGTTTCACCCGGTTGTCCTGTCGGGAATTTTGAAAAGTTGGTACAGATAGCCACGAAGAAGGGAAGGTGGGAAGATGCACGAAGGAAAGGGCTTTCTTCCCTCTCTTTCTTCGTGGACCTTCCTATCTTCGTGGCTTCGTGGCCAAGAGAATGATTCCAGCCACCACAATCACCCCGGCCAGGAGCAGGGAGAGCAGACTCCCCCCCGCGGTGACTTGGATGGGGGGGAAACGCTGGGTGGCCCCATTATATTCCACCTCTTCAAGTTCATAGAAATAGGTGCGACCTGGCTCCACGTCCGGGTCCACAAAGGCATAGTCGCCCCCGGTCAGGGGGTCCGGGGAGGAGGGGATCAGTTGCTGGTTGACCTGGGCAAAGGGGCCGTCCCCACTGGCGCTGCGATAGAGATTGAAGCCGGCCGTGTCCAACTCCGTGGCCGTGGACCACTCCACCACCACCTGGGGATTGGCATAGCTCTGCCAGCCGGTGACCAGTCCATAGAGACCCAGCAAGATCACGGCCGCGGCGGCGAGACGAAGGAGGATCGATATGGTCGGGCGGTTCATGGGCAGGCTCGTAGAGTTGGGTGGCACAGAGAATAACACGCAACGTGTTATACGCCAGATATTTTTACCCTGCGAGGTGGGGATTGTCAAGCCCACAGACGCCCACGACGCCCAGGGTCAGGCTTCCGGCAATCCGGTCGAGTCCAAATGCGCCACTTGGCGGAGGACATACTGGCGTAGCAGGGCAGGCAGAAAGAGCCGTCGGTCTGCGCTCTGTTGCAACATGGATTTATCCAAAAGACTGGCCAGGATAATCGGCATGTCTATGGTCCTGTTTACGGTCGTGTTTACGGTCGTGTCCGTGCCAGACATGGCGATCTCCAGATCAAAGGGGGCGGGGAGAGAGGAGAGACGCGCCAGGGTCTGTTGCTCCTGGGGGGTCAGCCGACACCAGGCGTGGTCGAAGAGGGCGATGATGCTGCGATGGCGTTGGGGCAGATCGTGCAGGGGAGAGGTCAAAAAATCCAGGGTGGTTTCGGGATCGGCCAGCCGGTGGGCGATGACGGCACAGGGCATGAGCCGCACCCAGCCAGCCGCAATTTTCAGCGCCAAGGGCATGCCCTCAACCAGATTGCAGATACGCACCACCTGCCGCTGATTGGCTTGGGTCAGGGCGAAGTCAAGCTGGGCCTGCTGGGCAGATTGGATAAAGAGTTGGACGGCTCCGTGGCGGACGGTCTGGGCGACGGGCTGGTCGCAGGCGTCAAAATCAGCCAGGGTTGGATAGCCCAGACCGCCGATGCGTAGCTGATGTTCCGCCCGCACATACAAGGGCTGACGGGCGGTGACCAGCAAGGAAAGCTCCGGTGCGTTGGCCAACAGTTCAACCAGACAGGTGGCGACAGGGATCGACGGCTCCAGATCGTCCACGACAATCAGACATCGCCGGGATGCCAGGCTTTCAATCACGTCTTGGATCGAAGCCTGGTCAGGCTCCATCAGCTTTAGCCCTTCGGCCATCATGGCCAACAGGCAGCCCGGGGTGGCGACCCCAAGCGCGGGCACAGAAAGCACCCCGTCGGGAAAGATGCCATTGGTGGCCATCAGTTTGGCCACCGTTGCCGCCAAGCGACTTTTCCCCATGCCCCCCGGCCCCAAAAGCGTCAGCAACCGACAGGTCGGATCCAGCAGTTTCTCCTGGATCTGGACGATCTGGTTGGTGCGCCCGACAAAATTCGTGTACCGCGTTTCAAGTCCGAGGGGGCCAAGGGCCTCGGGGACGACCTGCCAGCCCATTTCTGCTTGGATCACATCTCGCAGATCCGTGGAACGCACGTCCGGCGCCATGTCCATCTCGCTGCCAAGCAGCGCCTCCATGCGCTCATAGACCGCCAGACTCTCCACCCGCTGCCCGCTCTGGGCCAGGATGCGCATCAGATCTTGGACGGCCTCCTCGCTGTACGGATCCAGCTCCACCTGTCGTATGGCGTCGGCCTGGGCCTGGACAAATTCGCCGCGCAGGGCGTGGGCAATGGCCAATTGGTGCAAAGATTGGCGGGCCAGGGCATGAAGATGCTCCTGCCAGGTCAATGCCCATCCCTCAAACGCCAGACTGTCGGGCAGAGAAAACCCGGCCAAAAAGTCATCCCGATAGAGGGTTACAGCCTGGCGCAGCCTCGCCAAACATGGTTGGCATAGATGCAGAAACTGGTGGGGATGTTGCGCCACAGACTGGACCCGTTCCCGAAAGACGATCATGTCTACGGTGATGCCGACCGGATTCAATTGCACGGCTTGTCGGGAGATGGTCAGAAGATCCATCGGCACCGAGAGGGAGGCCGCAAGCTGGGGATCGGCCACGATTTGACGGATCAGATACAGGGTCTTGCGTAGATTGCGCAGGGCGTCCACAGAGGCCATTTCCGGCCAAAAGAGAGCGGCCAAGGCTTGGCGCTGATGGGGACGATCCGACTCCATGGCCAGATAGGTCAACAGGGCACGGGCTTTGTCTGTGCGAAACGGGCGCACCGGCTGCCCATCCACCGTCAGGTGAAAGCCGCCGGAGACAGAGAGATCAAATTGGGCCATTTATTCTTCCTCTGTGGGCTATGCATCAGCCGGAGCGCTTCGGGCCTCGTCGGGATCAACCTTTTCAAAAGGAGATCCTCTTCGAAAAAACTCGGGTTCAGGGATAAGGGCAATTGGGGGACGTTTGGGAAAAATCCGGGGACGTTTCGGGGACGATCACGATGTACGATATAAAGCTGAGTATAACTGCGACGATAAACAAGACAAAATTCGTCCTCTGCTCCACTTTTCCATGCCGCGCCAGGCTCTGCTTCGCTCCCTCTTCAAAATCGCGGCAGCCTCTGTAAAACCACAACCAGGCACGAAAACCCCTGTCCTGTTTGTGACCCAAGAATGACCAAAGAACCATCATCAAACACAAGTTCCCGCTGACACACTGCGGATTGACGCCGATTCAATCTGCACCGTTTTTGGCGGCGAGGTCTATCTAGATGTAAAGGAGTGTGGGCCAATGGGTAAACGTACAATCATCAATTTTGTGGCCATTCTGGCCTTGATCGCCGTCGGGCTGGGCGTGTTGGGGATTCTGCCCAAGTTAGGCGCGCTCAATGCCCAGCCCGCCCAAACTGCCCAGACCAGCGCGCTGGCCCCGGCGTTTGTCCCGGCGTTGGCCTCAGCCCAGGCCCAGCTTGGGACGGATGGCGTCCAACTGGCCCAAACCTTCACCCTGCACGCTGGCTGGAACACCATCTATCTGGAGGTGGAGCCGGTCAACACCTCCCCCTTGGTCAACATCGGCACAGAGGCAGACCCCATCATGGTCCCCGAACAGTCCACGTTGGAAACGGTCTTCGCCGGCATTTCCAGCCTGGAGAGCGTGTGGAGTTGGAACGTGCCCCAGAGCCGCCGGGACTATATCGTGGACCCCGCCGAGGGGCTGTGGGACGAACCGGGCTGGAAGCGCTATTTCCCCGAATCCACCCAGGGCGCGGATGGGGTCTCCCAGGCATTTTTGACCGATCTACTCAGTTTGCACGCCAACACGGCCTATTTGGTCAAGCTGGATGACAATTTGGGCGGAACCGTCACGGTGACGGTGACAGGCCAGCCAGTGGTGCGCAAACGGCGCTGGGTACTGGGCTCCTACAATTTGGCCGGGTTCCAGATCCTGCCCGGCGCCACGCCCACGGTGGATGCCTTCTTCGCCGGATCCCCGGTCAGCGAGGTCAACCGGCTGACCCAGGCCGGGGAGTGGGTAACACTGGCCGGGACGGATACCCTGGCCCATGGCCAAGCCTACCTGGCCTTCTACGATGACGGTGGGGCCGGTGGGGATACGGCCTATACAGCCCCCCTTGGCATTGTCGATCCCCTGGCCGACGGCATGGTCTTCACATCCGGGACCGGGGGCAATCGGGCTTCCTTCACCATCGAGAATTTCTCCCCGACCGCCACCACGGTGGACCTTTCCTGGGTGGGCACAGGTGGCCCTGGCGTGGCGTTGCGTCTGACTTCGCCCGTGGCCCACGCGACCAGCTTCAACACCGCCTCCGCCCAGATTCCCCTGGCAGCCGGTCAGGCCCTGCCCTTGCGTTTTGCCGTCCTGGCCGCGGAACAGTTGGGTGACGGAGCCGGGTTCTTGCAGATCTCCGCCCCCAGCCTGGGTGTGCGCTGGTTGGTGCCGGTGACGGCCCGCAGCGGCTCTCGGGCCGGGCTGTGGATCGGGGAAGCGACCGTCAACGACGTCAGCGAGGGGCGGCTGGGCGGCACCAACGTGGACGGCGGTCTGCTCACCGTGGCCCTGCGCCAACGCAACCAGTCGGGCGTCCTGGGCGCGGTGAACTTGCAGGAGAACCGCACCGGGGCCAGCGTGGCCGCCACTGTCACCCTGGCCGTGCCGGCGCCGGAACTGGTGATCATGGCCCAGCCCGCACCCTTCACCACCTCAGCATACCTCAGCGGCTATCTTTATGTAGACCTAAACCAGAACGGCGAGCGGGACGGGGACGAGCCGGGGCTGGTCAACATCCCCGTGCGGCTGGACGGCAACACGACCGTCACCACCACGGCGGACGGCTTCTATCGCTTCCAGCCTGTGGCCGCCGGGGTCCACACCGTGGTCCCGGTCCCTGTCCGGCCGGCCGGATTCACCAATGATTTTGCCATTGTCTCCCCCGGCGGCGCGGCGGGCACGAGCAGTTGGCCCGAACGTATCACCACGGACGCTACGGGCGTTACCCAACTCGTGACCCGCAACGGCGCGGGATTCGCCACCACGGACACCAACTTCCCCCGCTATGACGTGGCGGACAACCGCATGGAGCCCAGCCTCAACTTCGGCTTTGTGAGCGTCACCAAGCTCTCTCTATGGACCACGGGGCTGGGCGGCTGTGGGGATCGACTGGAGCTGGTGGATGGCCCGTGGCCGGTGAAGAACGGCGCCCTCAACCAGGTGTTGGGCCGGGCCAGCCTCAACCCGCCGGCCTCCGGCGGCGGGGTGGAAAATGAACTGCTCAGCCCTGCCATCAAATATGCCCTGCTGGTGGAATCGGTCGGCCCCAATGCCACGGCCGGGCCGGAAGTGGCCTGCGGCGAGATCGTGGTGGGCGCCCCCACCAGCTTTGCCGACGGCAGCGGCAGCGAGTTCACCTTCCGGGTGATCTTGCGGGTACACCCCAACGGGCGCACGGAGATCCTGCCCAGCTATACGATCACCGACGGTCTGCGGGTGAGCTCGCCCAACTTCAGCATGAGGGCGCCGGTGCAGGCCAATGGCCGTTTCACCGACAGCAACGGCCTGCTGGACTTTGGCATCACCATCCCAGGCCAGGACCCTCTCAACCCCTACAAGCACAAATACAGCCCGGACCACGACAACCTGGACGCCAAGTTCAACCCCTACCCAGAGACCCTCAGCCCCTATCTGTGGGAGAGCTTTGAGGTGCGGCGACGCATCCTACTCAGCCTGACCGACGACCCGCCCTTGGCAGATCCCGCAGCGGCCCAGGCCTTGGCCATCGAAGTAGATTGGGGCGGTGCAGTCTGGGGCGGCCTCTACCAAGAGGTCGTTCAGGGCGTACACAAAAACCCCATCACCGTCAAGGGCTACTTCATCATCCAGCACACCCTGACCCAGGACCAACTGATCGCCCAGTCGTACGATTGAGCGAATGGCGAATGGCGAATGGCGCAAAACAAGTTGTGAGCCATCCGCCATCGCACCCTCCGCCATTCGCCCTCCGCCATTCGCCATTCGCCATTCGCCTTTTGCACTTTGCCTTTTGCCTTTTGCCTTCTCCAAGGATTCGACCATGAAGCGAACTAAACAACTCCGCCTTTCCCATCTGCTGATCGTCCTGGCCCTTCTGACCACCCTGATCTTTCCCGGCGGGACGGCCCTGGCCGGGGTGATCGGGCAGGAGACCGCGCCCCAATCGGGCGAGCCCCTGCCAGAGATGCCAGAGAACATGGACGCGCCCGTGGACGTTCCGCCGGTGGTGGATGAGTACGATCCCAGCGCGGACAATCCCGCCGGGATGGTTGACTTCGCGCCCGTGGCGGAGGAGATCACTCGGCTTGATCTGCGGGAAGCCATAGAAGCGGCAGAGCGAGAGAGTTCGGCTCCCGTTGCATCCTCGCCAGAGACGGAGGAAGGTTTCGAACAGCCGTCGGCCATAGAACTCGAGCTGATTGAGTTGGAAGTGGCGAAGGAGTTGGAGTCTGCACAAGCGCAGAGAGACGCGTCCCCCATCGAAGTTCCCCAGCAGCCCAGTGTCGATCCAAGTGCGCCGGCCACCACAAATCGATTTGTACGACCTGGCTATACCGACACGAGTAGCTGTGTCTCTAACTGGTGCGGGACGATTCAGTATGCGATCGACAGGGCTAACGCTGGCGATCAAATCGTCATTTATCCAGGCACATATCGAGAAGGTTTAACTGTCAACAAGAATCTCTCATTCGTAAATTTGGCATATCTCAACAACTGGTCGACAAAGGAGGATGTACGGATTGACGGCGAATACACGAGACGAAACGTCTTCGTCAACCCATCAGTCACTGCGAGTATGTCCGGTATTATCATTCAGAACGGGCGTGCAGCAAGTTTCGGAGGAGGGGGCATCGTTCTGAGAAGTAACGCAGAAATGACGTTGAATAGTAGCGTTGCTGTAATAAATAACATATCGCCCTACGACGGCGGAGGGATCCGCCTTTTCTCGGGCAGTCAACTGACCTTGAATGGGGCCACCATCACGTCGAATGCGGCCGAAGGCGTTGGCGGCGGCATCTACAACGACGGTGGCACGGTGATTCTGGACAGCTCAGCCAAGCTGGAAAAGAACATCGCCCAGAACGGCGGTGGGATCTACAACGTCAACGGTGGCAGTGTGACCACACAAGGCAGCGCAACAGTCAATGGGAATCTGGCCCACGGCCGAGACTCCCTGGCCGCCTACTGGCCCTTCGAGAACAATTCCTTCAAAGATGCGTCTGGGAACGGGCACACGGGAATCCTGCGCAGCGGCGCAAATTACTACGGACCCACCGGCCCGTCTCAAATTCGTGATTTTAGCAATATCGTTTTGAAACTTGATAGAAATAACACGGAGTATGCTGAAGGGGAAGATTTCGACATTACCGATGACTTCACCATCGCCCTGTGGGTCAACCCCAGCCAGGTGAGTACGAATCAATTGTTTGTGGGTAAACACACAAACGGTGGTGATAACCTGCTCTTGTTTGGGATGTACAGCGGCAGCTATTACGTCGGAATTCGAAACCAAGGCCTGGGCATTGGGACACCGACAACCGGCTGGCAGCATATCGCAGTAGTCGGCTCTGTTCAGGGAAGTGGTACGCTTTTGAGTCTATACAAGAATGGCGTGTTAATTGGCGGGGGCATAGACCCTGACAGGATTGGCAATGTCGGCGGTGGCAGACCCTGGGTTCTGGGCATGGACTGGGACGGCAACACCCCGACCGACTATTTTGACGGCCAAATGGATGATGTACGCATCTACAACCAAGCCCTGAGTGCGAGCAACATCAGTGCGCTCGCCGAGGGGCTGGACCTGGGCAACGGCGGCGGTCTCTACACCACCGGCGGCATCGTCACCTTGAACAGCAGCGCCATCAACAAAAACACGGCGGGCAATGGCGGCGGTCTCTACGGATCCGGGAGCAGCGCCAACATCCTTATGGAAAGCGGAGCCAGCGTAAAGGAAAACAACGTCAGCGGTTTGGGCGGCGGCGTCTATGTTGCCAGCTCTGCCACGCTGGACGTGGCATCCGGCGCCTCCATCTCCCAAAACGCTGCCAATATCGGCGGCGGCGTCTTCTCCACCGCCAAGGTGAATCTACGGGGTACTATTTCGAATAACTCAGCAGACTCTGCCGGTGGTATGTATCTGGGCAGCAGCGCGATCACGAATTTCTACAACAACGCGACGGTGACAAGGAATGCAGCCACGGCGGGTACAGGCGGCGGTATCTATGCTGACAATGCCACGCTCAAAGTCAACGGGGACATTACCCGCAATACCTCAAGCCTGTGTGGCGGCGGTATCTATGGGGATAATAGCGCCATCACCATCGGGGCGTCCACCGGAGACGTGGGAACCAGCGGCGCGGGCAACACCGCCGATTCCGGCGGGGGGATCTGTGCAAACGGTGGCTCCGTGACCATTGAGGATACCGGCGAGGTCAGATACAACACAACACTCGGTGGCAATGGCGGCGGCGGCATCTACCTGGGCGACAACAGCACATTGACCCTGAAGAGCGGCGCCATCGTCGCCAACAACAGCGCGTCCAATGGTCCCGGCGGCGGCATTCGGTCGATTCTCAGCGCCAGTATTTTTGTCAACGGCAGCGTCTACGCCAATAGCGCTACAAGCCTCGGCGGCGGCATCTATGCCGTTGGCCCAGTGACGATCGACCCCTTGGGCAGGGTCGGTCTGATCAACCAGGGCAACACCACGGACAGCGTTGGCGGGGGGATCTTTGCTCAGTCGAATGTCACCGTGCGGGGTGGGGGCAAGGTTCAGTACAACACGGCGTTGGGCGGGGTGGGCGGCGGCATCTATGCCCACGGCAGCCCCAACAGCAGCACCGTCACCTTGGAAGCGAATGCCTCTGTGAACAACAACACCGCGGCCACAAATGGGGGCGGTATCTTCGTGCCCGGTTCACCCAGCTCGGTCACATTGATCATGGATCCGGGTGCCTCCATTGCCAACAACCATGCCACCAGCGGACGGGGCGGCGGCATCTATGCCCTCAACGGCGGCGACCTCACCCTTGGCGGCGCCATCACCGGCAACCAGAGCGGGAGTGACGGCGGCGGTCTGTGGGTGGAAGCAGCCCCGACGACCGTCAGCGGCAAGATCGCGGGCAACAGCAGCGGCGGCAACGGCGGCGGCGTGTACAGCAAAGACAGCCTCTTTGTGCTGGAAGCCAGCGGCCAACTGGGTGAATCCGGCGCGGGCAACGTGGCGACCCCCAATAACGGCGGCGGTCTCTATCTGTCCGGCGGCAGTGGGACGATCCGGGGCGATATCGCCTACAACCAGAGCGGTCGCGGTGGCGGTATCTATAGCAATGGGCCTGTCACCCTGTCAACCGGTGCAAGCATCAACAACAACACGGCAAGCTCCTTTGGCGGCGGCATCTATCAACACAGTTCAGCCGGCGAGTTGACTTTGTCCGTGGGCGCGGAAATCCGCGGCAACAGCGCCGGGTCATCCTACAATGGCGGTGGTGTCTATGTCACTGCCGGGACAGTGCAGGTGGATGGCACTATCGCAGGCAATAGCGCTGGGTATGGTGGCGGGATCTATGCAAACTCTACAACGGTCACTTTGGGGCCGACCGGTGTCGTCGGCCAAATGGGCGCGCCCAACCGAGCTATTGAATCCAATGCAGCCGGCGGAGGCATGTACCTAACTAAAACCACCGCCATCATTTCGGGCACGATTAGCTACAACGAAAGCGCCAGATACGCGGGCGGAATAAGAATTCTCGGTGGTACGATCAGCATCCAAGGCGCCTCCATCCACCACAACAGCGCCACGTATTGGGGAGGCGGCCTTGACCAAACAGCGAATTCTGCCACGGTCTCCATCATCAATACAACCATTTCCAACAACAGCGCGCGGTTTGGCGGCGGGATTTTCAACCAAGGCGTTCAAGATCTGAAATTTGTCACCCTGGCCAAAAACTCGGCCACCTCTTCGGGGGCCAATGTCTACAATTTCCAAGCTGGTCAAGCCACCATCTTTGCCACCATCCTGGCTGGCCCCCAGCTTCGATCCAACTGTACCGGCAACTCCCTGCTCTCCCCCTTGGGCTTCAACCGCATCAGCGACAATTCGTGTCTGACTACGCCCCACGACGACGATCTGGTGGACATCCCCATCGATCTGGGGGCGTTGCTCGACAACGGCGGCACGACCCTGACCCATCTGCCCAACTCCCGGTCGGCCAATGTCACCAACATCGTGGACATCATGCCGGCGGCCACCTGCGCCAGCATCTTCGCCCCGGCCACGGCCACGGACCAGCGGGGAGAGAGCCGACCCATCCTTGGACTGCGGGGCGCAGGCTTCGACACCGTGGCCAAATGTGACGCCGGGGCCGTGGAACTGGGTGTGGAGATCCACTTTGTCTGCGGCCCCCCCCTCACCCCCATCGCAAACAACCAGGACCGCTGCGCCTATACCACCATCGCCGAGGCCCTGGGCGTGGCCCAGGACGGCGATACGGTGGTCATCTCCGGCGTGGTCACCGAGCGGTCCACTATCAATGTGCCCAACCTGACCATCCGCGGCCCCCGGGCCTGGGAGATCACCCCGGGCGCCCACATGGGCTTTGTGCAGACCGGGCCGACAATGCCCACCACCATTGCCAACGCTGACCCCATCTTTACCATCCCGGCCGGCATCAAGGCCACCATCGAAGATCTGAACATCCGCAACGGCAGCAGCTACGATGGCGGGGCCATCAAGAACGAAGGCGACCTGGATATCATCGGCGTCACCATCTCCCAGAGCCGGGGCGGAAACGGGGGAGCGGTCTTCAACAGCGGCGCCCTGACCGTGACCAACAGTACCCTGATCAGCAATACGGCCAACGTTGGCGGCGGCATCTTCAACGCCGTGGGTGGCACAGCCAAAGTCAACCATGTCACCTTCTCCGCCAACACGGCCAGCGGCCAGGCCGGGGCGATTTGGAACCAGGGCACGCCCCCCATCGTCACCGGCTCCATCATCCAGGGCGACAGCAACCAATGCCGCGGCACCAGTGGTTCGGTGATCGACGGCGGCTTCAACATGGGTGATGCCACTGCCTGCCAGGGGTTGACCCCGGTATCCACGAGCGATCCCCTGCTTGGCCCCCTGCGGGACAACGGCGGACCCACCTTGACCTTGGCCATCACCGACGCGGCCAGCCCGGCGGCCACGGAAGGTCAGCCGGAAGCCGCCTGTACCGTGGACATGGATCAGCGGGGCCAGTCGCGCCCCCTCAACCTGAGCGGCGATCCCGGCGGCAAGTGCGACATTGGCGCGGTGGAGTTCGGCGCGGCCAAGCTCACCCTGTGCCAGAATTGCTCTGCGGACCCGACCGTGGGCCGCTTTATCGATCTGCAATCTGCCCTCAACGCGGCCATGGCCGGGGATGTGATCTCAATCGAGGCTGGGGCGTACACAGGCAACTTCACCCTCTACAAAGATGTCACCCTGCAACACGCCGGCATCGACATCACCGGCCTGAGCCAGGAGCAACCCCTGGACGTGCGGGCCATCCTGCAAGCGTCGGAACTGACTATCACAGAGCAAAATCGACTGGGCCAGGCCGCGGGCACCATCCTCACCGTGCAGGGCTATGCCTTGAATCCAAGCACAGGGGCCTTGCTCACCCACGGTGATGTCTCTGTCACCCTGCGCGGTTTGACCTTGCGCAACGGGCTGGACCGCACGGGTGGGGCCATCGTCAACATGGGCAGCCTCGCCATCTATACCTCCACCATCGCTGGGAACGCGGCCATCAATAACTATGCCAGCAACGGCGACATCATCAACGACGAAGCGGCCAAGGCCAAGGGTGGGGCGATCTACTCCAGCGGCTCCCTGCTGTTGGACCGCAGCACCCTGTCCGGCAATATCTCCGAGTACTATGCCGGGGCCATCTATGTGGATGGCGCCCTTGGCGGCCCCCGGGCCACGGTGGATGTTCTGGCCAGCACCCTGGCCGACAACCGGGCTGCCAGGCTCCCGGACCAGCATTTGGCCGGTGTGAACGACGACAGCATGGTTGAACCGACATTGACCGTCAAGTCCGGGGACGAGATCCGCTTTGAGAGCCGATCTTCCCAGGCCCACACCCTGGATGTCTCGCCGGGCACGGGCGTCACCTGTCAGGTCAGCCAGATCGTTGTGCCCCTGCTGGGTGTTGGCCCGTCCACGCCCCTGATCTGTACCGTGAACAGCCCCACGGGATCGCCCCATGTCACCGTGACTGACAGCGCCAACAGCGCCATCACCCTGGATATTACTGTGCAGTCCGTGGGCTTTGTGCCGGTCGGCCACCTTGCCTATGCCCAGGGCAACAACCTGAGCGAGTTCGCCAACTCGATCTTGGCCAAGAGCGCCGGGTCGGGCGACAACTGTGCCGCCGCGGATCTGACCTCGCGCTTCCGCAGTGCAGGCTATAACTTGAGCAATGACACCACCTGTCAGGGCACATCGTCCCAATCTTCGGATATGGTCCTGGCCGGCAACACCCTGGCCGCCATGAAACTTGGCCCTCTCCAGGACAACAACAGCATCGACTTCCAGGCCGAGACCATCTCCGGCTATACCTATGCCCATGCCCTGGCCCCGGACAGCCCGGCCATCGACGCCATCCCCCACTCGATCTGCCAGGTTTCCCCGCCGCTGACCGTGAACCTGGCCTCAACCGCCAGCCACACCCTCAGCGCCGGGGACACGGTGAGATGGCGGTTCAACCGAGCAGCCACGGTGGTCTTCAACGATGGCGAGAATACGGCCCGCTTTGTGGCGGTCCCGGCCTCCGGCCCTTCGGAGGAGGTCCAGTTCTCCACGCCCGGGGCCTATCCCTATCGGGCCTACGACGACGTCAGCCGGGCCCAGATCGCCGCGGGCGTCATCACCGTAGATCCCCGTACCCGGCTGCTGGATCAGCGGGGGTTGCCCCTGCCCCAGCGAGGAACCACCCGGGTCTACAATTGCGACATGGGCGCGGTCGAATTCCAGCCCTGGATCGTGGGCCAGGCCATCCCTCGCCCGCCCATTGCCCTGGGCGGCAATGTGCCCGAATGGACCGGCGTGGCGGAACCCCAATCCTATCATCTGTGGAGTTCGGCGACTTCCCAAGACTTCGCCCTGCGTCCTACGCCCAACAACGGGGACGCCGACCTCAAGCCCTCGGAGATGGTCACCCTGAAGTGGGAGACCAGCACGGACACCACCCTCAGCATCAAGATCGATCAAAAGGGGATTGTGGAATGGCCGGACGATCCCCAACTTCATATTGCCCAGGTGCCGGTCAACTTCAACCACGAAGGGGTCACGGACGGCTATCTGGTCTCCGCGGCCCGGGCCTTTGAAGGCCGCATCTCCAAGGACGCCGAGGCTGGGACCATCCTCAGCCTGGGTGTCTTCACCCGCACCCTACTGCCCGCCCTGGCCGGTGACTCCTACTCGGTGATCCAGCTTGTCAAGGGCAGCCAGTCCAGCGCCGGGGTCAAGATCTTGGTGGTCAAGAGCGTGGATTGGAACACGGCCGGCATTCGAGACATGCGGGCCGAACGCGCCCTCTGCACCATCGGCACGGAACTGACCTATGCCCCCTTCACGGACAGCTTTGGCGCCCTGGCCGGTCACAGCGATCCCCAGAACAAGGCGGGCTGGATTCTCTCCGGCGCCGCTTTTGATGGGGTGATGACCGAGGCGGATCTGGTAGTGGCCCAAAACACCGTGGACGGCCTGCTGCCCCCGGCCTTTGTGCGGGCTACCCGAGAAGGCCCCATCATTCCCATTCTGCAAAGCGCGCCCACCACCTTTGCCAACGCCGATCTGGCCACAGGCGGCCACGATCTGGAAGTGGCTTGGTATCGGCCCGATGAGCGCAATGTGGCCTGGCCCGTGCGCAGCGTAGGCTATCGCTGTGAATGGCCCACGGATCCGCCGCAAATCGTGATCGCCAGCGAACTCGGCTCCGAGATCGCCGGGCAGCCTGTGCTGGATTCGGCCAGTTTCAGCGACATCACTGTCTATCATCAGACCGACACAGATCTGCCCGGCTTCAGCCCCAACTGGGAACATGCCCTGCTCTCCACCTCCAACATGGGCAATGCCGCCCCGGCCTTCTATGCCCTGCGCACGGACCTCTATGACCGCGACACAGCCGCCGCCGGGGACCAGTCCTATGCTCTGTTGAAATATAGAGATGTGCAGGACGAGAACAAGTCGAAGATCGGCGTCTATGGCGTGGTCTTGACCAGGGGGGCTTCAGCGATCTCTCCGGTCAATCCGGTCAACGGTACGGTCACGATCTTGGCCGCGGGCGCCCGATCCGCCGTCGCTGCCGACGGGCCCCAGGGACCCTTGGCCACCAGCGCCCTCACCGTCACCGTGCGGGCGGGCAGCGGGGATCTGCCCGCGGACGGCACGCTCACCCTGCCCGTGGAGGTGATCGGCGTCAAGAATTTGCACGCGGTCACGGCCACCCTGGCCTATGATCCGGCCAGACTCACCGCCCAACAGTGTCTGACCAATCGCCTCATCTTCATTGAGGCCCCCGCGGGTCTGAGTGTGATCAGCAGCAGCCCGACCCGGCCTGGCTTTGTGGTCAAGCTGCGGGCCGATCTGGCCGCGGGCACAGATGTCAGCTACGCCTGGAACTTCGGCGACGGCTCCACCCGCATCGCCGGGGCGGAGGTCAGCACGGTCTATGCCGCGGCCGGCGCCTACACCGTCTCGGTCACGGCCACCAATGGGGCCTTTGCCGGCATCACCGGCGCCACCTCTGTGGTGGTGGCGGACGACGCGGTGCCCGGCGTCCTGGCCGCGGACCAGACCACGGGCTGTCGCATCGCCGACTATCTCTTCAACGTGGACAAGGAGACCTATCGCTTCGACCTCAACAGCGCCAACATCCCCGACGCCCTGGTGAAAAAGTTTGCGGCAGTGGGCGTCACCCTCTCCACGGCCAATGTGAGCCTGAACGAGCCGGACAGCCGCTGGCAGATCAGCAGCGGCGGGGATCTCTACACCCTGATCCAGCGGGGCGAGCTGATCCATGTCTATACGGGCGACCGGGCGATCGAGGACCTGGACATCCTGACCTTCCTGATGCAGGCCCGGAACAAACATGGCTCCAGCGGCGCCCTCACCCTGGCCGATGTGATCTTCGCCCCGGCGGACGGCACCCTGGGGGCCACCCAACTGACCCTGGCCTCGGCAAGCCTGGCCGGGCCGGACTACAGCGAACTCAAATTCAACATCACCGCCGGCAACCCGGTCTTTGCCCCCACCCCCATGCGCAGCCTGTTGGACATCCAGATCTGTCCCCAGTCCAAGGCCGCGGATGTGACCGCTCTGCCCTTCTGGAAGGACTTCAAGGGCGCCCTGTGGGCCAGAGCCGCCGGGGATATGAATGTACTCTACTTTTATCCCTTGCAGCCCGGCTTCTATCTAAGCGCCGCCCACGCCACGGAGATGGGGCTGGACGCCAGCGAGACCGCCCGCATCGGCCAATGCGTGCCGTGGATGGACAAATTGGACAGCGGCACGGTCGCCTTCTCGGACTTCCCCACAGCGGGGAGCGACACAAAGGTGCTGCCCGTGGCCTATCATGCCGATTGGCCGGAACTGCCCCCCCTGCTCACCGTGGGCGAGACGGTCTACGAGCGTTCCAAGGCCGGGGTCTCCGGTGTGGCCAACCAGGCCGCGGTGACCCGCATCTATGACGACATGGCGCCGGGTGTTTGGAACAACGGCACCAGCAAGATCGAGATCTCCGGCCCGGAGGTCATGGCCTCTGTGGCTCAGATCATCGATCCCGTGGGCGAACTCTCCGTGCCAATGGAACTGCGGATCAACGACAACTTCAGTCTGCCCACCCCCATCAAGACCCAACGTCTGCTCTTTGGCGGTGGCCTGGCCATCGTGGGCACGGTGGACAACGAGATCAGCCTGCCCTTTGCCCTGCGCAGCCGCATCAGCTACAACGACAATACGGGCCAACTGGTACTCAAGGGCTACTACGATGGCGCCTCCTCCGAATATATCAAGGGTGATCCCCTGCTTCTGCTCAACGTGCTGTCCGTCTCGGACAAGACCCGGCTGGAGAGTCTGTGTACGGACGGGTCCGCCGCCTGCACCACCTATCTGAACGCGGTGACCGCCCTCTATCACCTGAGCCGCAATCCCCGGCAGGTGGATCTGTGCCGAGACAGCAATGGGCTGCTCTATCCTGGCGACACGGCCCCGGCCACCAACCAGGCCGCCAATACCCCTGCCATGCAGAAATGCACGACCAGCGGTGTCATCTATTATCGGGACGGCGCGGCGGATCAGGCTTTCTTGATCAGCGTGCAGGACGTGGACAACAACGGCCAGCCCGAACCCTATGAAGGGCTGGGCAAGGGCAAGGCCCTCTCCGCCGGCAACGCGGCCGGGACCGGCTTTATCACCCTGGCCTACAACAACGACGATTCCTTGGGCGGTCTGCCCGTCTCCCTGCAGGTGATCCAAGTGGGCTGTACCCTGGACGCCCAGGGCGAGGACAGCACCTATCGGGGCAATCTGCTCACCATCAAGTCGGACAATCTCTTCGACGAGAAGCTGACCCTGCGCCACACGGGCGACTTTGGCGGCCAGCCGGACAACTTCACCTTTGAATGGTATATCGCAGAGGTGGACGACACGGGGGTTTCGCCCACGGCGCTGCCCTCGGCCTACCCGTGGAAGTCGTGGACCAAGATCGAGCCGGGCGCGTCCAAGCTGGGGCCGGAGATCACCATCGAGGGGGCCAACCCCACCACCCTGAGCGACAACTGGCTGATCGCCCGCTACAAGGGCTATGCGGCCTGTGGCAACCAGGTGCGCTACAGCGCCTTTGCCGGGGACCCGTCGGCCAAACCCTCGGAAGTCCGGGCCCAGTTGGCCCAGGGCTGGATCAAGCGGGTGACCAACGCCCTCAATCCATTCGACGCCCGGGTGGATGACTTTGTCAGCGCCCCGGTCAACAGCACGGTGAGTATGATCCGCCAGGCCGGCAAGCGCTACGAAGGCCCGGTGGCCATGAACGCGGACCCGGACAATCTCAATAACATGGGGCTGATCGAAGCCTATGAGACCGTGCTGGACCGGGGCCGGGTACTCTCCATCGACTCCAATATCAACCACCAGGGAGCCAACGCGGCCTTGCTCAACGTCACCAGCCGGATTGCCGACCTCTACATGCTCCTGGGTGGCGATGCCTACAACGATGCCCTGGATCCCACCGTGGGCCTGGGCACGGACAGTGTGTTGGGCATCGAGGCGTCCAGCGTATACGCCTTCATGAACCAGTTCAGCGCCACCCAGTTCGGTCTGATCGACGAAGAGTTGGCCCTGCTGCGGGGTCGAGACGAGACCCTTGGCGGCGTGGCCGCGGCCCCCACCTACAACCGGCTGACCTGGAACTTCACCAACGGCACGGGCGAGGTGGCCTATGTGCAGAACTACAATGTGAAGGATTGGAACGAGGACGGCTTTGTCAACGAGGCCGACGGCGCGCTCATGTATCCCCAGGGCCACGGCGACGCCTGGGGCCAATACCTGACCGCCATCCAGAAATACTATGAACTTCTGCGCCACCCCAACTATACCTGGTCGCCCCGGGCCGAGCCCATCAGCGTGGCCGGCGCGCCGGTTGTGGTGGACTATTATGACGAGTCCCGCTTCGCCGTGGCCGCGGCCAACAAGGCCAAGATGGGCGCGGAGATCGTGGACCTGACCTATCGCAAATACTACGCCGACCCGGACAGCCAGCCCTATATCGACACCAAGGTTGACGCCTCCGACGGTCAACTGCGGGCCTGGGGGCTGGCAGATTGGGCCGTGCGGGCCGGGCAAGGGGCCTACTTCGACTGGATCGTGGCCAACGCCATCCTGGCCCCAGAAGATGACCGCTTCCAGGATGTGCGCAAGATCGACCGCACCACGGTGCTGGAGATCGGCGAGATCTCGACCCAATATCAGACCGTGGCCCAGGCTCTGGACGACGCGGACAACGGGGTGAATCCCCTGGGTCTGCTGCCCAATGCCCTGCTCTTCGATCTGGACCCAGCCCTGATCGCCGACGGCGAGACCCACTTCGAGCAGATCTACCAGCGAGCCATCACCAGCCTGGATATTACCTCGGCCTTCTTCGACTATGCCAACCAGGCCAAGGTGGCCCTGCGAGAGTCCCAAAACGAGCAGCGCAGCTTCACCCAGGATATTGTGGAGCAGGATCAGGCCCTGATCAACGACCTGATCGAACTCTTCGGCTATCCCTACGACGCCGACATCGGCATCAACGGCACCTATCCCGATGGCTATGAAGGGCCGGACATCTACAACTACGAGCTCTATGACCGCAATGCGCTGACCGATGCCCAGAAGCGCTGCAACACCGGGGAGACGTGCCCTGCGGAGACGACCACCTTCCTCGTGGGTTACACGCCCTTGGCCTGTCTGGGCAACTTCGTCACCCCATTGGGGTATGATCTGACAGCGCCCACGGTCTCCGATATCTGCCCCAATGTCAATCTCACGTCGTCGGACAGTGTGACGATCACCTATCAGGTGGGCATTGGGCTGGACGCCGGACGAGGTCGCTTCAAACCTGCCTCGTGGCCGGAGAGCAGCGCCCGCACGGCGCCGGGCGAAATCCAGAACTCGCTCCAGGCATTGACCGAGGCGCGACTCAACTACGAAATGGCGATCCTGGCGTACGAAAACCATGTGGAGGCTATGGAATCGATGCAGACCGCCATCCGGGATCGGTACGCCGTCCTGGAGGCCCAAAACCTGCTCATGGAAAATCATCAGAGCGCCATGAACGACCTGGATCGGGGCATACTGGCTGCGAAAGAAGCCGCTGTGGTTGGGAACACCCTGGCCGGGATCATCGATGGTCTTGGCGCCGGGATCGGGGAGTGTATCCCCCGGGTCTTCGGGTTGGCGACCGGCGCCGGCGCGCCGGCCGCCTGCGCCCCCCATATCATCGCCCTGAACATCTCTGTTGCCTTCAAGAGTCTTGCCGGCATCTCAGAAGTCATCCAAAACGCCCTTGAGCTGAGCCAGAGTGTCCAGGAACGTCAACTCGAAATCGACATGTTCAAGAACGAATCCGACTTCGAACTGCGCCAGTTGGGTCGAGAAATGCAGGAGATGATTCGCGAGGAACGTGAATTGCGCCTGGCCCTCTTCATGGCCCTGGATCAGGTGGGCGATGCCCAGGGCGGCTATGACCAGACCCGGCAGCGGGCCTTCCGCACCCTGCAAACCCTAATCCGTCTGCGCCAACGCTGGGCAGGACAGATCACCGAGCAGCGCTACGGGGACATGGCCTATCGCATCTTCCAGACCGACGCCCTGCAGAAGTACCGAAAACAGTTCGACGTGGCCCAGGTCTACACCTACCTGACCGCCGCGGCCTACGATTACGAGACCAACCTGGCCGGGACCGACCCCGCCTCGGGCGACCAGTTCCTGCGGGAGATCGTGGGGCTGCGCAGCTTGGGCGGGCTGACCCAGCAAGATCGGCCCGACGGCACGGTGATCCCCATCGCCGGTATGCCCGGTCTGGCCGACCCCCTGGCCCGGATGCGGGAGAACTTCGTGATCCTCAAGGGGCAGATGGGCTTCAACAATCCCCAGCCCGAGGCCAAGCAGTTCTCCTTGCGCCAGGAACTCTTCCGTCTGCGGGATGATTCGGACGCGGCGTGGCGGCAGGAGCTGGCCCGCTACTACACACCCAACATCTACGCCAACGACAGCGTAGCCCGACTGGCCAAACGGCCCTTTGGCGAAAGCGGTCCGACACCGGGCTTTGTCATCCCCTTCGACTCGGTGGTCAAACAGGGGTTGAACTACTTCGGTCTGCCCTTGGGTGGCGGAGACAACACCTTCAATCCCACCCAGTTCACCACCAAGATCTCCGCGGCCGGGATCTGGCTGGAAGGGTACGATTCTGATCGGCTCTCGGCCTCGCCCTATGTCTACCTGCTGCCCGGGGGTCGGGATGTGATGCGGCCCAAGGACACGAACGGCGTGTTGCGCTACTGGAACGTGGCCGAACAGTTGCTGCCCATCCCCTATACCCTGGGCCAGGACGATCTGGCCAACCCAGCCTGGATCCCCAGCATCGACGGGCTGAATGGGACGTTGTACGATGTCAAGACCCACGCCGCCATGGCCGCCTTCCCGTATACGGAAGATCTGGAGATCGGTCCCGCCACCACCAGCAGCCGGTTGATCGGCCGCTCGGTGTGGAACAGCCAGTGGATGCTGGTCATCCCCGGCCCCACCCTGCTGGCGGACCCGGACCTGGGCATCGACTACTTCATCGAAGATGTGACCGATATCCTGCTCTACTTCGAGGCCTATTCCTATGCCGGGACGGTGGCACAATGATGAAACGTATGGACATGACCTTCCCGGAAGGGGCCAGAACTACTCGCCCTAGCCAAGATCTGCTGGCCCCTTCCGGGAAGGTTCGCACTGCCGGAAAGATACCCGTTCACGAAGCTGGCCCAACGAGGAACCCAACCATGAAACAGACGGCGAACCAATCTCAGTTGACGACTCGGTTTGTGGCTTTGGCCCTCACCCTGATGGCCCTGCTCCTGACAATGGGCGGAGCCGTCTTGGCCGCCCCCGGCCCCAACACGCCCAAGCCCCTGCCGGATCTGCTGATCTATGGCACGGCCGGCACGGGGACCAACGATCTGGGCGCGGGCACGGTCAGCGTGCTGTTGCCCAGGGGCGGCGAGGTGACGGCGCAGATCGCCGCCATTGCCGGGACGGACTATACCTTTGTCCTCTCCGTGCCCATGAGCCAATATGCGCCGGGAAGTGATCCGGCCACCTTTGGCCCAAACACGGCCACCCCGGGGGATCAACTTCGATTCACGATCAATGGAACTCCGGCTTTTTTCAAAGATCAAAACGGCTTCATGGTGGATAAGTTGCCTGTGGCCCCAGGGACAATGGGCCAGGCCTATGTCATGCGCCTGGCCATCACCGGGCCGGACCAGTTCCGCCTGGGGGATGTCAACGCCAATGGCCGCCGAGATTCTGCCGATGCCTTGCTGGTGATCAAGTATGATGTGGGGCTGGTGATCGGTGGGGACAGCTTCCCGCCGGGGCCGGGGACCATCTATCTGCCCCTGTGTGATGTGGTGCAGAACGGCAACTGTAATTCCGGCGACGCCCTGCGCATTTTGCAATGTGACGTGGGCATGGCGGGGGTTAGCTGCCCCGGCGTCACCCTGAACGCCACAAGCGGCTTTGACAGCGGCACGGATCTGGCCCCGGCCATCTCTGACCCGACAGGGGATGCGGCCCTCAGCCTGGGGACCGTGGCCCGGGCGGGGCCGGAGCCGGGACAGATCAGCGTGGGTGTGCGGGCATCCAGCCCGGCGGACGGGGGGACCGACGCCCTGGGCGCGGCGTCTCTCTCCATGCGCTACAACACGGATCTGCTGACCCTGGTGGGCTGCACGGCCAACCCGGACGCGGCCATGGACCTGGGCAGCTGCAACCCAGACTACGCGGCGGACGCCTTGCGCTTCAACGCCGTCTCGGCAGTTGGTTTGGCCGGAGAAGGCGAGTTGGTCCAAGCCATCTTCCAGCTCAAGGAGGGCGCCACTTTGGACGCCCTGCCGGCGGAGGCCCTGGCCCTGGCCGATGTGAGCGTCTTCGACCTGGCCGGTGACGAGCTGGCCTGGCGGCTGGCCGAGCCCTCCACCGTCCTGCCCGAACCGACCCCGGACCCGACCCCGGACCCGGCCCCCTTGCCGACACCGGAACCGGAGCCCGAACCTCAGCCCGAACCGACGCCGGAGCCAACACCCACACCGGAACCACCAACCCCCGGCGCGGCCATCGAAACTATCTATCTGCCGATTATCAAGAACGAGTAGGATGGCGTATGGGTGGGGGGTGATTTTTTCACCGCAAAGACGCCGAGAACGCAAAGGAAGAGAAGAAAAGAAAAGAAAGATCTTTTTCTTGACTCCTCTTTGCGCCCTCCGCGACTTTGCGGTGAAAAAGCCACCCCTCCCAGCAAAACTATCCATGAACCCAGAGATCTCAAACCGGCCATGAACTGTGAACAGGTGAAATGATGAACAGAGGACGAAAATTTGCTCTGCTTGGGGCTGGGTTATTGACTGCCTTGATCCTGTTGATCGGCGGCATGGTTGCGCCCCGTCTGGCTCAAAGCGCGCCGGAGGCTGGCGCAGCCATCATCCGCACCGGGGTGGGGGACAGCCCTACCTATGTGGTGGCCCCTGGCGGCGAGATCACTGTGACCGTGGAGGTGGCGGATGCCCAGAACCTGGGCGCGGCCTCCATCCAGCTTGCCTTTGACCCGGCAGTGGTGCAGCCGATCGGCTGCGGCGCGCCGGCGGCCTCGGTCTTCGATCTCACCTCCTGCAACCCGGGCTTTGCCCCTGGGGTGGTCAAGTTCACCGTACTCTCTGCCGCCGGCATCAGCGGCACCCACACCTTGGCAGACGTGCGCTTTCGGGCCGTGGGCAGTGTGAACGCCACATCGTCTTTGAGCTTTGGCGTGGACAACTTCACAGATCCCCAGGGGGCTCCCCTGTCTGTGGCCACGGCCACCGCAGGCCTCACCATTGCCGGGACACCGGCGCCGGTGGATGTGGTGGCTCGGGTGGGGGGTGTTGCCGGGGGGAACTATAATTTGGCGCCGGGCAGCAGCTTGATCATTTCGTTGACCCTGAACGTCACGGGGACCCGATCCCTGGGCGCGGCCACCATGTTGTTGCACTACAACCCGGCGGTGATCTCCCCCGCGGCCTGTGTGGCCGCGCCCGGCTCGTCCCTCTCCGGCACCTGCAACAAGGATTTTGACCCGGGCAACGGGCTGATCAAGTTCAACGTGTTGGCCTCTGGTGGCCAGACCGGCAACTTGTCCCTCTATGAGATCGCCTTCACCGCGGTCAACGGGGTGGCCCTTGGCGCCACCAGCGATCTGACCCTGCAGGTCGAAGAGATCGTCGATGCCCTGAGCGTGCCCATGAGCTACTCGATTGTCAACGGCTCGGTCACCATAGGCGACGGCTCTACCGTGCCCCCCACCCCCACGCCCACGCCCATCCCCTTGCCCAACGATCTGCGTTCCACCTTCACCTATCAAGGCCAACTGGTGCGGGCCGGCGTACGGGTGACGGATCACTGTGATTTTGAGTTCCGCCTCTTTGATTCCGCCACCTCGGCGGTACAACGGGGGGTGACGGTGGCCAAGCCCAATGTGTCCGTCATCAACGGCCTCTTCACCGTCTATCTGGACTTTGGCGCGGCGGTCTTTGACGGCAACAGCCGGTGGCTGGAGATGAGCGTGCGCTGTCCCGCGGGGAGCGGAAGCTATACCACCCTTTCCCCCCGCCAGCCCCTGACCGTAGCCCCCTACGCCATCCATGCCAGCCAGGCCACCGTGGCCTCCAGCGCCCTGGGCATGTCCTGGTCTCGTCTCTCCGATGTCCCCGCCGGGCTGAGCGATGGCGACAATGACACCTTGGCTCAACTCCTGTGCAGCAACGGCCAGGTGCCCGTGTGGAACGGGACCATCTGGGCCTGCTCCGACGGCACCGGCGGCCCCACGGGTCCCCAGGGTCCACCTGGCCCAGCAGGTCCGGCAGGCGCTGACGGCGCAACAGGTCCCCAAGGGCCGAAGGGCGACACGGGCACAACGGGTGTAGCTGGCCCGACCGGCCCCATTGGTCCCCAAGGGCCGAAGGGCGATACGGGCGCGACAGGTCCGGCAGGCCCAGCGGGCGCGGATGGTGCAGCCGGTCCCCCTGGACCGAAGGGTGATACGGGCTTGACCGGCGCAACCGGTCCTGCTGGCCCCGAAGGTCCTGCTGGGCCAAAGGGTGACAAAGGGGACATCGGCTCGACCGGTCCCGAAGGACCCGCTGGCTCGTATACGATTGGCGAAGGGCTGATCGAGGCGTCGGACACCCTGAGCGTGACCTTTGCTGGGACGGGTAGCGCGTCCACGGCAGCCCGTTCGGATCATGACCACGACAGTAGCTACTATGTGAAGAGCGAAGTGGATGATCTGTTGGGCGGCAGGGCCGAAGCCAGCCATGCCCACCTTGGTAGTGACATCACCACTGCGGTGCCGACGGCTACGATCGCCATCAGCGCCACCCAAACCTCTTGGGGCGGGTTGACGGGTGTACCCAGCGACTTGGCCGACGGCGATGATGTTGACGATGCCGATGCCGACCCGACCAACGAGCGCAACACGAGTATTGCTCTCTTGGGCACAACCCTGACCATCACCGACTCTGGCGGAGGGCTGTCCGTGGATTTGGCCGGTCTGCCCCGGCCGTCCAACATTCTTTGGGTAGCCAAGAGCGGGGGCGACCACACAACGGTCAGCGCTGCATTGAGCGCCATCGTTGACGCATCGTCCAACAATCCATACCTGATCAAGGTAGCGCCGGGCATCTACACCGAGACCGTGACCATGAAGCCCTTTGTGGACATCGAGGGCAGCGGCCAGGGGATCACAACGATCTCGTGGACGGGTGGAACCGAATACCCACTCGGAGTGAATAACGCCAGCGCCTCAGCTACTCTGACCGGCACGACCAACGCCGAACTGCGCCAGTTGACGATCAAGAGTGTGAGTTCTGGAACAGGCGAATATTCGGTCGGCATCAACAATATTTCGGCCACGCTTAGTCTACTCAATGTGACTGTCTTGGCCGAGGCTTACGAATATGCGTATGGGATTTTCAGCATGGATTCCTCTGTCAGCTTGAAAAACAGTACCGTGATTGCTGAATCAACCGAATCGTCCCAGGGGATCGGCCTCGGCAGTTGGACAACCGGGGGTAGTTCCGAAATCTATGTGGATAACTCGTCCGTTCAGGGTTCTTTTTACGCCCTGAACGTTGTAGACACTTTGGGATGGATTGCCTATTCCCAGTTCTTTGGCAGCAATAATATTATTGCGCTAGATGAATCAAGCTGGCTCTACTGCATCGGGGTCTACGATGATTTTTTCAGTGATATTTCCAATCAGTGTCTATTCAATCAAAATCCCTGACCGGTCTGACGCATCTGTATTGAGAGGCATCTGCATGAACCATCGCCCTTTTGGCATCAATCGAGTCAGCCTGGGCCTCGCCCTGCTGCTGGCGCTCTCGCTGACAGGTCTGGGAAATAGGCCAGAGCTACAGTCGGCCGAGCTTGGCCCAGGCGACTACACCATCGCCTGGCACACCACCCAGGTGGGCGGCGGCATCAGCACGGGGGGAGAGTTCAGCGTGGTGGGTACTGTCGGCCAGGCGGACACGGCCCAAGTTCAGGGCGGGGACTTTGCGGTCAACGGCGGCTATTGGAACGAACATAGCGAGACCAACGTCCCTCTGCCCAACAGCATCTTCCTGCCTTTGATCTCGCGCTGATGGGGATACGGATGACGTCGATTTCTCGCTTTCTGATCAGTATCCTGTTGCTGGCTCTCTTGACCCAAGGGGCCTGGAGCGGTTTGGCCGCCGCCATGCAGAACCGTCCCGCTGGGGCCAGGGTGACCGCGGCCGATGGGTCAATTGCCTTTCAGTCCGCGCCGGTCAGCCTGGGGGTGACCGTGAGCGATGTGCAGAACCTGGGCGCGGCCACGGTCTTGCTCGCATACGATCCAACCGTGTTGACCCCCACAGCCTGCCAGCGCGGCAGCCAATTTGGCTTCGGCCTGTGCAATCTGCAGATTGACCAAGACGACGACGGCACATTCGACGCCGTACGCTTCAACGTACTCTCCCTCTCCGGGATCGCCGTCGATGCGGACAGCAAGGCGGATCTGGCCCTGATCTCCTGGCAGGTGATCGCCGAATCCGCCATTGGCGCCACCACACCCCTGACCGTGACCATCGACACCCTGGCCGACATCGACGGCATCCCCATCTCCGCCGGGGCCCAGAACGGGGTGATCACCATCCTGCCCGCACCCACGCCAGTTCCTCCCGTCTTCCTGCCCCTCGTCACCTCGTAACACACATCCTATCTGTTTGGCTAGGCCGTTCAATGTGCATGATTGGAGAAAACGGAGTAGAATGAGAAGCGGCACTTCGCCTTTCCTCTAGTTGCTCGATCCAACAATTCACTAGTCTTTTTCCTATCCATTCAGCCAGATCCCTTCATCAAAGCGATCTCGGCCAACCATCACCCTACGATTCAAATTCAAACTCACTTTCAAAGGAGAAACCATGAAGCAGAAATCGACCCATTTCCGCCTGGTCTTGGCCCTGATTTTGGCCTTGACCCTGGCTGTCGGGGGCACGGCGGCTTTTGCCGCGCCCGCCACCCTTTCACCGGCCCTGGCTCCACAGCTTGCCGCCGCGGGGATGGTAGACGGCACAATGAACGTGGCCGAGGGCTACACCCTGGCCGCCCTCCAGAATACGCCCACGGGCTTTGGCGACAACAACGACGCCACCCCCACCTCGGCCAACGGCTCGGAGTTGGATGGGGCCTACTACAGGGTGGACGGCGGCGACCTCTACATTATGCTGACCGGCAACCTGCAAACCAACTTTAACAAGTTGGACATCTTTATTGACTCCGCAGCCGGGGGCCAGAACAAATTGACGGGGACCAATCCAGACATTGACTTCAATGGACTCAACCGCATGGGGGATGATGGCAGTGGCAATGGCCTCAAATTCGATGCGGGCTTTGAATCCGACTACTTCCTGACCATCACCAACGGCCAAAGTCCGATTGAGACCTACGCTTCCTTCACCGAGACCCTGGGCACCGGCGGCGCGGGTGGATACATCGGCGGTGGCGAGGGCAGCGTGGTCGCCGACACAAACGGCATTATGGTGGCTATCGACAACAGCAACATAGGCGGCGTGGACGGGACGAATGTCAACACCCCGATCTCCGTCACCACGGGTATCGAGATCAAGATCCCCCTGGCTGTCATCGGCAACCCCACGGGCAACATCAAAGTGACCGCCTTTATCAACGGCGGCAGCCACGACTTTGTCTCCAATCAGGTGCTGGGCGGTATCGGCGGTGGGGCAAACCTGGGCGAACCCCGCAGCGTGGATCTCTCCGGCATAGCCGGCGACCAGTTCTTCACCGTGGCCATGCCTACACCGGGACCAACTTTCTGCTCGGATCTCTTCTTCTCCGAATATATTGAAGGATCCGGAAACAACAAGGCCCTGGAGATCTATAACGGTACCGGTACATCCGTGGCCCTGGATGGCATGGACTACACCATCGAATACTACAACAACGGCGCGTCCACACCCACCAACGTCTACACCCTGACCGGCACCATCGCCTTTGGGGATGTGCTGGTACTTGCTGTGGACCAAGCTGGGCCGGAGATTCTGGCCCAGGCAGACGTGGCTTTTGCCTATCCCAGCGTGGTTCACTACAACGGGGACGACGCCTTGGTGCTGAAAAAGGCGGGCACGGTCATCGACTCCATCGGCCAGGTGGGCGAACGCCCGGGCGATGGCCAGTGGGGCAGCGGGGACGCCTCCACCAAGGACAACACCATTGTGCGCAAGCCCACGGTGGCCAGCGGCGACACGGACCCCTCAGACGCCTATGACCCCGCCGGGGAGTGGAATGGTTTCCCCAAGGACACCTTCGACTATCTGGGCAGCCACACGGCCGAGTGCGCCGGGCTGCAACTGCTGATCAGCGAAGTGGTGGTTACCCCCACCAAGGGCGAACTTGTAGAGATTCACAATCCCAACTCCGTGGCGATGGACTTGAGCGATGTCTACTTGACCGATGCCACCTATGCAGGGGACAGCACCTATTACTACAATATCGTCACCGGAAGCAACGCTGGGGGTGGTGGTTTTGGCGACTTCCACGCCCGCTTTCCGGACGGAGCCAGCATCGCCCCAGGTGAGTATCAAACCGTGGCGTTGAATGGGTCCACCAACTACTCCACCACCTATGGCACCCTGCCCACCTATGAGCTTTACGAGGACGACGCTAGTCCCGATGCCGTGCCCGACATGCGAGAGGCCACGGCCGGTTCCATCAACAACCAGGGTGGCTTGTCCGATAGTGGGGAGGTGGCCATCCTCTACCGCTGGGACGGCATGAGCGATCTGGTGACGGATCTGGACTATGTGATCTGGGGCGATACAGCCGAGGCCGTGGACAAGACCGGTGTCAGCATTGACGGCCCAGACGCAGGGAGTGATACCTCCGCTTATCTGGCGGACACCGCTATCATCTCCCAAACGCTTGTAACGGCATCAACGCATGCCTCCGGCAAGTCCTGGCAGCGCAAGGACTTGAGCGAAGGGGCCGAGGTCAAGTTCGGCGGCAATGGGGCCGCCGGTCACAACGAGACCTCGGAAGATCTGAACAACACCTTCTGCGAAAGCGCCGCCACCCCGGGCGCGGCGGACAACTGTCCCCTGCCCCCCACGCCCAACCCCTTCGGCGTCTGTGCCGATGAGACGATTGTCGCCACGCCCATCCACACAGTCCAGGGCACCGCAACCGAGAGTACCTTGGCCAACACCATCGTCGTACTGGAAGGCGTCGTGGTGGGTGACTTCCAGAGTACGGATCAGTTGAAGGGCTACTTCCTGCAAGAAGAGGACGACCAGGCCGACGCGGACCCCGCCACCTCCGAGGGCATCTTCGTCTATGACGACAGCTTTGTCGCCGATGTGACCGTGGGCGACGTGGTACGCGTCCAGGGGACCGTCAATGAGTACTCGGGCTTGACCCAACTGAGCTCCATCATCACCGCCACGGTCTGTAGCAGCACGGGCATCACAGTCACCCCCACGGTCATCGACCTGCCTGTGGCCAACGTGACCGATCTGGAAGCCTTCGAGGGCATGGTGATCTCCGTGCCGGAGACCCTCCATGTCACCGAGCTCTATACCCTGGGCCGGTACGGCGAGGTGTGGACCAGCGCAGACGCCCGGGTCATGCAGCCCACCCAGGTCATCACCCCAGGCCAACCTGCCCTTGACCTGCAAGCCGCCAACGACAAGGCCCGTCTGCTCATCGACGACGGCAGCAGCGTCCAGAACCCGGCTGTCGTGCCCCACATCGCCCCGGACGGCATCGTGCGCGGCGGGGACACCATCACCGGGCTGACCGGCGTCCTGAGTGAAGGGTTCGGCTACTATCGGGTGCAGCCCACAGGCGTCATCACCTTCACCGAGGCCAACCCCCGCACCCCGGCCCCGGAGGCCGTCGGCGGCACGTTGAAGGTGGCCGCCTTCAACGTACTCAACTACTTCAACGGCGACGGCAAGGGCGGCGAGTTCGACCTGCCCACCAACCGAGGTGCGGACACCCCCGAAGAGTTCGAGCGCCAGCGCACCAAGATCATCACCGCCATGCTCTCTATCGACGCCGACATCGTCGGGCTGATGGAGATCGAGAATGACGGTTACGGTGAGTTCAGCGCCGTGGCCGATCTGGTCAGCGGTCTCAACGCCATCGCCGGGACCGGGGTCTATACCTACGTCAACCCCGGCACCCCCATGTGGGGCACGGACGCCATCGCCGTGGCCATGATCTACAAACCGGCCAACGTCACCCCCATCGGGGCCAGCGCCGGCATCACTACAGGCGTCTTCGACCAGGTGACCGTCAGTCTCAACCGCCAGCCCCTGGCCCAAACCTTCCAACAGACCAGCAACGGCGGCGCCATCGGCGGCATGGTGACCGTGGTGGTCAACCACTTCAAATCCAAGGGGTCGAACTGTAACGCCGTGGGCGATCTCGACGCCGGAGACGGCCAAGGCAACTGCAACGTGACCCGGACCAAGGCCGCCAACGAACTGGCCGCCTGGCTGGCCACGGATCCCACGGGCAGCGGCGACACCGACTACCTGGTGATCGGCGACCTGAACAGCTATGCCAAGGAAGATCCCATCGTGGCCCTGGAAGGCGCAGGCTACACGGACCTGGCCCGTCACTTCGGTGGAGCCAATGTCTACAGCTACGTCTTTGGCGGCCAATGGGGCACCCTGGACTACAGCCTGGCCAGCAGCAGCCTGACCAGCCAGGTCACAGGAGCCACCATCTGGCACATCAACGCGGACGAGGGTATCTTCCTGGACTACAACCAGGAGTTCAACCCGGCCTACGTCTACAGCCCGGATGCCTATCGGTCTTCGGACCACGATCCGGTGATCGTGGGGCTGAACCTGACCCCGCGCATGATCTACCTGCCGCAGATCTTCCGCTAAACGCGGTCCGGCGTAGATCGGTCCGGGATAACCACCGCTCTAGCCGGGTCACGGACCTGGCTAGAGCAGGTTTAGGGAGATTCGTAACAAGACCGAGGCCGGGCTTCTCGACGAGAGGCCCGGCCTCGGTGCGTTCGGTAGAGACGCAAGATCTTGCGTCTCTACCCCCTCCGCCCCATTTGCACAACATGGGACAGACGACTAAACTGTATGCTATGTCCGCTCTACGCCGGAACCTGCCGTTTGCCACCCTAATCGCCCTCGTTTTAGCCATCCTGGGCTTGATCCTGTGGGCCGGGTTTGGTGTGGGCAGCCGTATCCCTTCGGCGCATATCGTCTCACCCACCCCGGTTGCCCTGCTGCCCACGGTGACGCCAAGGCCGCCCGCGCCCACCCCCTTGCCCACGTCGCCCCCAGCCAGACCGTCCACGGTCTTCGGCACGGAGATCTATGTGGGCCGGGTGGACCGGGAGGTCCCCTTGGCCCAGGCGGCCGGCTTCACCTATGTGCGCCACGATCTGCTGTGGTGGAATCGCATCGAGGCCCGGCAATACTATTACGAATGGCCGGAACAGGAAAGCCACGAAGTCGCCGTCCTCTCGGCCTATGGGCTGACCCCCATTGCCGTGGTCCACAACGCGCCGGGGTGGGCCCAGGCCTCCCCCGGTTCCGCCTGCGGACCGGTCCACCCGGACGCTTTTGAGGACTTCGCCCGCTTTCTCACCGCTGCGGTGAGCCGCTACAGCCAGCCCCCCTACAACGTCCACCACTGGGAGATCTGGAACGAACCGGACGCGCCCCTGGTCGCCGAGGAGAAGGGCTGGGGCTGTTGGGGCCGTCCCGACCAGCCCAACTGGGGCGGGGAAGCCTACGCCGAACTGCTCAAGATAGCCTACCCGGCCATCAAAGCCGCGGACCCATCCGCCACGGTGATCATGGGCGGGCTGCTCTTGGGCTGTCCCCAGGACCCCGGCGCGCTGGCCAAATGCAACGACCATTCCGGGCGCTTTTTGGAGGGCGTGCTGGCCGCCAGCGGTGGAGACTTCTTCGACGTGCTCTCGTTCCACAGCTACGCCTATTTTTGGGATGGGGATGTGCGGGAAGATTTCGAGGGCAGCAACCCAGATTGGGTGGAGCCAGGCGGGGTGTTGACGGGGAAGGTGCGGCTACTGCGAGGGGTGTTGGCCGAACATGGCCTGGGGGATAAACCCCTGATCATGGGCGAGGGCGGGCTGTTGTGTAGTCCGCACAGCGCGGCGTGCGTCCAAAACGAGAAGAGCGTGGCCGGGCCGGACTTTGAGCGTGCCCAGGCCAACTATGCCGTACGTCTCTACGTGCGCTGTCTGGCACTCAAGCTGGACGCCTGCATCTGGTACACCCTCAGCGGCCCCGGCTGGCGGGATGGCGGGCTGTTGGCCGATGGCCAGGGCACGCCCCGACCGGC
>CAZKEX010000003.1:0-6526 GCA_964551895.1 uncultured Caldilineaceae bacterium
CCATTCAATTGCCGTTTTCCAAAACGGCAATTGAATGGGTACTCCTTTTTTGCCTGCGGTGATCATTCCCTCTTAATTCGCCCTCATCGCCTCCCACCTCAACTCGTAATTCCGCCCCGCCACACCCCCCACCACCGCCTCTTGACCCGTGATCGCCCGTACGATCTTGGCCGTGTGCTCGTGGCAGTTTTCGATGAAGAGGGTGTAGCGTTGTTGGACCCCGGCGGCGACGGTCCCGGCCAGATAGAGGCCGGGGATGTTGGTCTGCATGGTGGTCGGGTCGAAGAGGGGGATGCGGTTTTCGCCGTGCAGGGTGACCCCGGCCATCTCCAGCAGGGTTTGGTCCCCGCGGAAGCCGGTGTTGAGGAGGACGAAGTCGGTCTCGTGGCGGATGAGGGGGCCGTCGGTGGGGACGCCGTCCACGGTGGGGGCCAAGAGGACGTGGCCGGGGGTGATTTCCACGGGCGCGGTTTCGGGGAGGAAGCCGATGGTCCCGGCCTCAAATTGGGCTTCCAAGTCGGGGAGAATCCAGTGTTTGACCCGCTCTTGGTCTATACGCGCCCGGCGATAGCTGACGGTGACGTCGGCCCCGGCCCGCCAGCAGCGCAGGGCCGCCTCGGCCGCGGAGTTTTTGCCGCCCACGATCAGCAGCCGTTTGCGGAAGTAGTCGTGGGGGTCCCGGAAATAGTGGCTGACGTGGGGCAAGTCCTCGCCGGGGATGTGGAGACGGTTGGGGAAGTCCATGTCGCCGATGGCCAGGATCACCCGCTCGGCCCGATAGGTGCGGGGACCGGTCTGGGCCTGGGGTTGAGTGGTCAGAGTGAAGCCGTCCCCGTCCCGTTGCAGAGCGGTGACGGGCTCGTGGGTGCGGATGGGCAGGTCGAACTGTTCGACGATGGCCCGCAGATAGGCCAGATAGTCCTCGCCGGTGATGCGGTCCTGGGTGTTGGAGGGGATGGGCACCCCGGCGATGGCCAGCCGCTCCGTGGTGCTGAAGAAGTGGGTGTTGCGGGGCCACCAGGTCAGGGTGTGGCCGATCTGCCGGGCGTCAAAGTGGAGGACGTCCACCCCGGCCCGCTTGAGGCCCACGGCCAGTTCGATGCCGATGGGGCCGGCCCCGATCAGAGCGACAGGGGCGATTGGGGGCGCGTTTTTGTGTTCGTTGGGATGGAGGCGCATGGATTTAGTGATCTCTTTCGGTGTCCGTCTCCTCATCAATACCCGCGGACAGGTGCTGGATTAACCTTTGAAGGAGGCGGATATGACGTGACGGAGCAATATGACCAAGAGTTCCATAGATTCGGCGATGAGGAGCTATTGTCAGGAAGCCTAATCGGATTACTGAGTCTGAGACCAAGCCACTCGTTGCGAAATCCTCGTCGTTTTTCGTGATCAACTCATCAAATCCTGCCACCGCATGACGCAATTGTGTGCTGATCCCACATACCAGTAGATCGTTAAAAGGAGGCATGACGCTCAAAACTACTGCCGGTCGCTGTTTCCGTTGCCCATCAGCTTGGGGAAGTGAAGTAAGAATAACGCTAGCCGGCTTCATAATCTGGATTTCTTTCTTTTAGCTGGACGAGAGAGTAATCCGGTTCGTTTTCGCCGTAGGCTAAGGCCAGTCCGTCGGCAGCCAGGTCATACCAAAATTCTCGCTCACTTAAAAAGTCCGAGTCGTTTTCATCTTCGGCACCGTCAAGCACGGCGATCAATAATCTTGCGTTGGGCTTCAAGGAGAATTTCTCATCCAACGTGATTGTACTCCCATCGAAATGGGCTTTCAGGATCGTGGCTACCATGTCTTTCTCCTTTCGTTGCTCATCAAGACCGTGGAATGATCGGTTTCCATGTGGTGAATACAGTTTATCGGATGAAGCCCGGATCGTCAAAGCAGATCCTGTCTTAAATTCGGGCCCCGCGTGCTGGACGCCCCCACGTTGTACTCTTGGGGATTCCCTGCTAAAATAGGATTTCCACCACGTACCCATCCCATCTTTTCTCAAAAAAAGACCGGCCACCCAACAACCACCCATCAGGAGGACAAATCTATGTCCATATCCAGCGCCACGCTGCGAGGTATGCTCACGGTTGATCAGCTTGCGCAATTGGTGGAAGCCGAGGAGATCGAGACGGTGGCGGTCTTTTTTACGGACCTCTATGGCCGGTTTATGGGCAAGCGCTTTGACGCTGAGTTTTTTCTGGCCTCCTTGGATGAGGGCACCCACAGTTGCGACTATCTGCTGACCGTGGACATGGGGATGGAGCCGGTGCCGGACTATGAGTATGCCAACTGGGAGTTGGGGTATGGGGACTTCCATTTGGCGCCGGATCTGGATACCTTGCGGGTGGTGGATTGGCAGGAAAAGACGGCAATGGTGATCTGCGATGTGGAGGACGAGAAGAGCCACGCCCTGGTCTCCGTTGCGCCTCGTTCCATGTTGCGGGCCCAGTTGGACCGGGCCGCGCAGATGGGCTATACGGCCAAGGCCGGCTCGGAGCTGGAATACTATCTCTACCGCACCTCCTATCGGGACGCGGCCAGGCAGGGGTATGAGGGGATGGAGGCGGCGAGCTGGTATATCGAGGACTATCACGGGCTGCAAGGGGCGCGCACCGAGGACTATCACCGGGCCGTGCGGCGGCATCTCAAGCGGTCGGGGATTCCGGTGGAGAATTCCAAGGGCGAGTGGGGGCTGGGCCAGCACGAGCTGAATGTGCGCTATGCGGATGTGTTGGCCATGGCCGACCGTCATGCTATTTATAAAACGTGTCTCAAGGAGGTGGCTGACCAGATGGGGCTAAGTGTGACCTTTATGGCCAAGCCCCGGCATGGCCAGGCCGGCTCCAGTTGTCACATTCACCTCAGTTTGTGGGACGAAACCGGCAACGCCTTCCCTGGGCAGACGGCGCTGGGGCCGGTGATGGCCTCGGATGTCTTCCGCTGGTTTCTGGGCGGGTGGATTGCCCACGCGCCGGAGATGATGGTCTTCTATGCCCCCACCATCAATTCGTACAAGCGCTATCAGACCGGCTCTTGGGCGCCGACCCGGCTGGCTTGGTGCTATGACAACCGCACGGCCGGCTTCCGGGTGGTGGGGAAGGGGCCGGGTCTGCGCATCGAGTGTCGGGTTCCGGGCGCGGATGTCAACCCCTATCTGGCCTACACCGCGGCCCTGGCCTCTGGGCTGGATGGCATCGCCAACCGGATCGAGCCGCCGCCCCTCTTCCAGGGGGACATCTACGCCGCCCAGGATCTGCCCCACGTCCCCAAGACCCTGCACCACGCCACAGATCTCTTCGAGGCCAGCGCCTTTGCCAAGCAAGCCCTGGGCCAAAAGGTCGTCGAACACTACACCCACTTCTTCCGCACCGAGCAAGCCGCCTACGACAACGCGGTCACCGACTGGGAGCGCAAGCGGTATTTCGAGCAGATATAGGTTGGTTGGTTGGTTTGTTGGTTGGTTTGTCGAGTACACCCATCCAACCAACAAACCAACTAACCAACCAACCAACTAACCAACCAACCAACTTCACAACGGAGCAACCCCATGCGTTTACAAGACAAAGTCGCCCTGATCACCGGGGCGGGTGGTGGGATCGGGCGAGAGACTGCGTTGCTCTTTGCCCAGGAGGGCGCGGCGATTGTGGCCGTGGATGTCAACGATGTCGGCGGCAAGGAGACCGTCGAGTTGGTCATGGACGCGGGTGGCCGGGCCATCTATGTCCATGGGGATGTCTCCAAGGCCCGGGATTGTGAGCGGATGGTGGCCGCGGCGGAGGATGTCTTTGGCAGGTTGAACATCATGTTCAACAACGCCGGCATCATGCACAGCGCGGACGACGACGCCATCAAAACCGAGGAAGATGTCTGGGATCTGACCATGAACATCAACCTGAAGGGGGTCTTCCTGGGCTGTAAATATGGCATTCCCGCCCTGCGCCGGGCCGGGGGCGGGTCCATCATCAACACGGCCTCCTTTGTGGCTTTACTGGGCGCGGCCACACCCCAGATCGCCTACACGGCCAGCAAGGGCGGCGTCTTGGCCATGAGCCGGGAGCTGGCCATTGTCCACGCCCGGGAGAATATCCGGGTCAACGCCCTCTGCCCCGGCCCCCTGCACACGGAACTGCTGATGAAATTTCTCGACACACCGGAAAAGAAAGAGCGGCGGCTGGTTCACATCCCTATGGGGCGCTTTGGCCAGGCCAAGGAGATGGCCCAGGCCGCCCTCTTCCTGGCTTCGGATGAGTCATCCTTTGTGACGGGCAGCGACTTTGTGGTGGACGGTGGCATCACCGCGGCCTATGTGACGCCGGTGTGATGCGGTCTTCTTCAGTGTCAAATGGCCCATAATGTTTGGGCTATTTGACTGTTTTCTATATGCAGATCATGGGGTATACTAGATTGACCCCATGAAACAGGCATCCATAGGGCCTGTTTCTTGTCATCCCTTTTCATTTCTTGCAACTCTTCTGATGGCCTCTCGTTGTGAAAGTTAGAGAATCATTCATGGTTAAGTTTTTTGCCGCTCGTTCTGGCGGACGTCGTTTGGGGCGTCCTGGTGTGATAGTTGTCGTCGCTGTGCTTTTGGCTGCTTTGGCTTTCTTCGTCCCTGGGACAGCGCCCACCACCTATGCCCAGCAGCCCTCACCCACGTTTGATCTGACCCAAGTCGATCCACCGGCCAGCCGTTCCTCGGCTCGGGCCGGGCAGCCATTTTACGTGGAAAACTGCGTCCCCTGTCACGGGGTCACCGGCAACGGGGATGGCCCCACTGCCGCCCAACTGCCAGATCCGCCCCGCATCTTCGCCGACCCGGCCTCGGCCTGGGAGATCACCCCGGCGGAGTGGTTCTATGCCGCCAAATTTGGCCGTTTGGAAAAGCTGATGCCCCCGTGGCAGAACCAGATGACCGATACCCAGATCTGGGACACCATCTACTTTGCCTGGCAACTGCACACCAACGAATTGAACCTGATCAATGGCCAGGTGCTCTATGACGAGCAATGCGCTGCCTGTCATGGTTCCGACGGCGCGGGGGATGGGCCAGACGCGGAAGCGGGTCTGCTCAACCTGGCGGACCCGGTCTATGCCATGTCGGTCAGCCAGGCGGATTGGATGGCCGGGTGGCAGGCAGAACACCCGGAAGTGGGCGCAGAGTGGAGCGAGCAACAGCAGAAAAATGTGCTGGAATATATCCGCTCCTTCAACTATGCCCCCACCTGGGAGCCTCCCTATCGGGCGGGCACGGGTGTTTTTCGGGGTGAAGTGATCCAAGGCACGGCGGATGGGGCTGGTGTGGAGGGCATCGAGATCGAATTGGATGCATTCATGGGCTTTGAACCCATCGCCAACTTTACCTCCACCGTGGCGGCGGACGGAACCTTTGTCTTTGAAGGGCTGGATCAGAACCCAGAGATCATCTATATGGCGTCGGCCTACTATGGCCAAATTGGCTATAGCAGCCAACCCCTCAACTTCAGCCCAGACACATCCGTCTTGGACAGCAGCATGACCGTCTTCGAGGTCACGGACGATCCCACGGGGGTGGTCTTGGCCCGGATGCATTGGGTGGTCGATTCCCAGCCCGGCTTCTTGATTGTGGGGCAGATCGCCACCTATGGCCTGGAAGGGGACCGCACCTTTATCGGCACAGCCGTGGAAGGGATGACCGAACCCGGCACCATCGCCATGTATGTGCCGCCCAACGCCGAGGAGATCAGCTTCCAGAATGGCGAGTTGGGCGGGCGTTTCCAGCAGGTGGGCGACCTGATCTATGACACATCCCCCATCGCCCCCGGCGTAGGAACCCGCCAGGTCATCGTGCGCTATGTGATCCCGTACAACGATACCCGGGCCACCATCGACCAGGAACTGCTCTATCCCACCGAGGACTTCACCCTGTTGGTGACAGAATTGCCCAACCTGGCGGTGGATGTGAGCGGGTTGGAGTCGGGTGGCGTTCAAACCCTGCAAAATCAGAACTATCTGCTCTGGCAGGGGCTGGACCTGGCCCCCCAGCGCATCGAGGCCAGCTTCTCCGGGCTGTTGCCCCCAGGGGCTATCGATCCTCGGGATCTACAGGCCGGTCAAGGCGGAACCGGCACAACATCTGGGGGCGGGGGCACGTCTGATGCCACACAACCCTTGGAGATGTGGATGATCCTGCTCAGTGGGGCGGTCGTCGTGCTGGCCCTGGTGGCCGGGTTGATCTGGTCACAGCGGCGGGGTGGCGGGGTTGCTCAACCGGTCTCGGCCGATGGTCTGCGTCAGGAGCGCAACAACCTGGTGGCCCAGATCGCCAAACTGGATGACCTGCACGCCTTGGGTGAACTGGATGGGGCGATCTGGGAGCGGCAACGCAGCCAGTTGAAAGCACAACTGATCCAGGTTGCGGCCAAGTTGACAGAACAACAAGCGGGCAATCCGCAGTCAAAGTAATCTGACTACCCTGTAAAAAGGTCAATTCCTCTGCGCCCTCGGCGGTTAAATGCTTTTTGCAGTGCAGCCAACAATCTGGAA
>CAZKEX010000003.1:6626-29518 GCA_964551895.1 uncultured Caldilineaceae bacterium
TCCTCTGCGCCCTCGGCGGTTAAATGCTTTTTGCAGTGCAGCCAACAATCTGGAAGATTCGAACTGATCTGGTGTACATGACCCAAGGAGGGGACATATGCGAAAGACAGCGCTTTTTATCACGTTAGTCCTGGCCATCGCTCTGTTGGCCGCCTGTACCGCTGGTCCTGCGGGTCCGGTGGGTCCCTTGGGGCCTCCGGGACCCCAGGGGGCGCCGGGCCAGCCCGGTCCTGCCGGCCCTGTGGGGCCTGCCGGTCCTGCTGGCCCCAGGGGAGAAGCGGGGCTCAGTTATCATGCGCCCACCTATGTGGGGTCCGACACCTGTCAGGAGTGTCATGAAGATCTCTACGCCTCCTATATGCAGACAGGTCATCCCTACAAATTGAACAAGGTGGTGGACGGCCAGGCCCCGGTCTATCCCTTCTCCGAAGTGCCCAACCCGCCGGAAGGCTATACCTGGGACGACATCCTCTATGTGATCGGCGGCTATGGCTGGAAGGCCCGCTTTGTGGATCAAGAGGGCTACATCATCACCGGGGACGCCGACGCCACGACCCAATTCAATCTCTACAATAAGACCTTGAAAATGGGCGATGACTGGGTGGGCTACCATGCCGGCGAATCTCAGCTTCCCTACAACTGTGGCTCTTGCCATACGACTGGCTATCAGCCAGAGGGCAACCAGATGGGGCTGCCAGGGCTGATCGGCACCTGGGTGGAGGATGGCATCGGCTGTGAAGAGTGCCACGGTCCCGGCGAAAACCATGTCAACGACCCCTATCTGGTCAGCATGGACATCAACCGGGACTCCGAGCTGTGCGGCTCCTGCCACATCCGCGGGGATGTGACCGAGATCGACGCCAAGGGTGGCTTTATCCAGCACCACGAACAATATGAGGAGCTGTACGAGTCCAAGAAGCGGGTCATGAACTGCGTGGACTGCCACAATCCCCATCAGACCGTGAAGTATGCCAACGAGATCGATGCGGAACCGACCAAGACGGCCTGCGAGAACTGCCACTTCGAGAACAAAGAGTACCAGAAGATCAACGACCGGCGCCATGCCACCTGTATCGATTGCCACATGCCCCGGGTCAGCAAGAGCGCCCTGGCGGACGAAGCCAAGTTCTCCGGCGATCTGCGTACCCATCTCATGGCCATCAACCCCAACGCCACCAGCCAGTTCAACAAGGATGGCACCCAATCTCAGCCCTATTTGGCCCTGGACTTTGCCTGTCGCAGTTGCCATTCGGATGACGGCAAGGGGCCAAATCTTGAGGACACTGCCCTGATGGAGGCCGCCTTGGGCTTCCACGACCGAGATCAGTCCGGCACGTTGAACAGACCCTAGTTTTTCTAAAATGGCCTTGGCGGGGACCATGATGGTCCCTCGCCAAGGCTGATTTGTTCGGGCGGGGACACAAACTATGTACCGATCAACCAACAGCCCTACGAACTCTCCCCCTGGGAAGAGATCCGCTTGGCTCAGTTTGTTATTCATCGGTATCGCTGGTCTGATCGGCGTTGGCATCCTTGGAGCATCCTGGGCCATGCCGGTTTTGGCTGGGGCAGATAGCCAAATTTCTACATCAGCCTCTGCGCCGGATACGGCTTGCCGGGGATGTCATGGGAACAACCAACGGGAAATTGTTCTGCCCTCGGGCGAGGTGGTGAAGCTGTTGGTCTCCCTGGAGCATTTGGACAACTCCCCACACATGCGCAGCGGCGAGACACCGGTGAACTGCACCAGTTGTCACACAGGCGTGTTGCGGTATCGCTATCCCCACCAACCCAGCCCGGCCCAAGACCTTGCCGAATATAGCAGCGCGGCGTCGGCGGTCTGTGTGGATTGCCATTATCCCCACAATCCCTTCCATGAGATCCAAGATCCCGTGGAGGGGGACGGCGTGGCGGCCCTGTTGGACAAAGAGGGGCTGCCCGTCTGTGCAGATTGTCACGGCAACCACGAAATCGCCCCGGTGGACCAGATCGACGAAGTGATGCCGACCTCCTGTGTGGCCTGCCACACGGATCAGCCCGAAGCGTGGGCCGGGGCATTCTTGGCCCCAAGAATGGGCTGGGGCAGTGGGGCCGAGGGCTATGTGGGCAGCGAGCGCTGCATGGGTTGCCATGCGGACCGCTACCTGACCTGGCGCGAGACCCGCCACGCCACCACCATCCAGCGGGTTTCGGATGCGCCCCAGGCCGTGATAGCCGACTTTGCGGTCGAAGACCCGGATCTTACTTTCGATCTGGCCCAGGTGGCCTACACCATGGGCGGCAAGACGCAACAGCGCTTTATCACCCAGACCGTGGCCGGGGATCTGTTGGTTTTGCCCGGCCATTGGAATGTGGCCACCCAAGATTGGGTGGCCGATCCCGCGGCCGAGGGGGCTGGGGGCGCAGGTGATGGCCTGGTCAACTGGGTGGAATCGTGCAGCTTCTGCCACGTCACCGGGCTGGAGATCGCCGACCCGGCGCCGATGGTCGATGGGGCCGGTGTCGCCATGACAGAGACCCTGGTTTCCGCCCCATCGATCACGGCCGGCTGGTCGTTCCAAGAGTTTGGCATCGGCTGCGAAGATTGCCACGGGGCCGGCGCAGAGCATGTGGCCGACCCAGCCACTGTCAAGCCCTTCAACCAGGTTGATGACCAGGTGTGTGGGGCGTGTCACAGTCGGGGCAACTCGCCCGAAGGCCACCCCTTCCCGGCTACCTACACCCCGGGCGACACGCTGACCGACCATTTCACCCTCACCGCCGACGAGACCACCCGCTGGCCCGACGGTAGCGCCAAGATCCACAACCAGCAATATGCGGATTGGATGCTGGGCAACACCATGCAGCAATCTGGCGAAGTCCAGTGCGCCACCTGCCACGCGGTTCACGGCGAGGCACAGGGACCGTCCCAGTTGGTGAAGCCCACCAACCAGTTGTGCGTCTCGTGCCATGTGGAAAAGTTGACCTTGGCCAACCATATCCCCTATCACGAACAGGCCATGAAGAAGCGGGACTTCACCTGCAACGAGTGCCACATGCCCTTGATGGCGACCGTGGCTGTGGGCTACGATATTCACAGCCATACCTTCCAGCAGCCGGATCCCCAAAACACCCTGGATCACGGCGGGCTGGCCGCCATGCCCAATGCCTGTAACCAATGCCACACGGATCGGTCCGCAACGCCGGAATGGGCAGCCTCTACGGTCGCCTGGGCGTTGGACAAATATGTGATCCGCAGCACGTCACCCTTTGGGCCGGGACCGACCCCGGTTTCGCCCCCCGTGCCCACGCCCTTGCCCTCTGCCGGCGAACAGCACCAGGTGTCCGCCTATATAGATTTTGCCTGGGTGTGGCCAACCCTCTTTGGGCTGATCGCTGTGGTGGCGGTCGTTGGGGGCGCTTTTGTCGCACGCTATGCCTGGTTGAGGAGAGAATCCCATGTGGGATAAATTCAATCGCTTTATTACGCCGGATCGTTCCTCGCCCCTGTGGATGCGGCTGATGCCCTTTGCCACCTTGGTCTTTGCTGGGCTGACCATGTTTCTGGTCGGCGGGGCTGGCTGGGAATATACCAACCGCTCCCAGTTCTGCGGCGAATCGTGCCACACCATGCCGCCCCAATATGAATCCTGGCAGGTTTCGGTCCATAACCGGGTCAACTGTGTGGACTGTCACATTGGCCGGGCCTATATCGCCACCCAATTCTCCCGCAAGGCCCAGGACATCAGCCATGTGATCGAGTTTATTGGGGCGGACTACCATGTGCCCATCTATTCCAAAAAGCTGCGTCCGGCCACACAGGCCTGCGAAAAGTGCCACAGCCCGGACAAATTCTCCGACGACAGCCTGCGAGAGTTCAAAACCTATAGCGCCGAGCGCAACAACGAACTGACCACCATGTACATGGCCTTCAAGACCGGCGGCGGCACCCAACGGGAAGGGGCCGGCAAGGGGATCCATTGGCACATCGAGAACCAGGTGGAGTATATCGCCACGGACAGCGTGCATCTGGAGCAGGTGATCCCCTGGGTGCGGGTGACCGACGCGGCCACAGGCGAGACGGATGTCTACACAGACGTGGAGGCCAATCTGCCCGCGGATTTCGCCGAGCAAAACCAGGGCAACATCAAGATCATGGACTGCATCACCTGCCACAACCGGGATTCTCACCCCTTCAACTCGCCGGATGCCGCCTTGGACGACGCCCTGGCCCGGGGCATTGTGGATAAAACGATCCCGTATATTAAAAAGAATGCCCTGGCCGTGATGGAACGAGGCTATCCGAACATCGATGAAGCCCGATCGGCCGTTTGGGGGCTAAAAGGCTATTACCAGGCCAATTGGCCCGACTATTATGCCGACTATCAGGAGACCGTGGATGCTTCGGTGGATCAGTTGGCGGCCATATACGAGCGGATGGTCTATCCCAACATGGATGTGAGCTGGAAGACCCACCCCAACAATGTGGGCCATTTAGAATCAGCCGGTTGTTTCCGCTGTCATGATGGCAAGCACTTGAACGCCGAAGCGGAGAGTGTGCGCATTGAGTGCAACCTGTGCCACACCATCCCCGTGCAAAATCGGCCCGATGGCACCATACCCGATCTGGTGGTGGAAAACGCCTTTGAACCGGATACCCACATCGACACCAATTGGATCTCCCGCCACCGCTTCGAGTTTGACAGCACCTGTAAGGGGTGCCATAGTGTGGAAAACCCCGGCGGCAAGGACAATGCCAGCTTCTGCGCCAACGCAGGCTGTCACGCCACCGAGTGGACCTTTGCCGGGTTGAACGCACCGGGCATCACCGAACTGACCAATGTGTTGGATGAACTACTCCCCACCTATCCCGAATCACCCCTGACGTGGGACGATCTGGTCGGCCCAATCCTGCGTACCCGCTGCGCCTCCTGTCATGGGGGCACGGCCGGTCTGGATGTGGATACCTATGAAGGCTTGATGGCTGGCGGCAACCTTGGCCCCGCAATTGTGGTCGGGGACGCCGATGCCAGCCTGTTGATACAGTATCAAATTGAGGGCCATCCCAACCGGCTGGCCCCCCGTGAATTGGAATGGATCGAGAAATGGATAAACGACGGACTTCCTCGTTCGTAAGAGAAGGCGAGAATCAGGGCGATCTAGTTCTTTGCGTGAGGGAAAGTGAAAACAAAGGGTGGGGAGCAGTGGAAAGTGTCCACACTGGCTGGCGTTGGGGGCGATTTTGGTCCCTGATGTCGGTTTGGGTGGGTGTTGCCCTGTTGTTGGTGGGCGGTCTTGCCTTCCAAAACGTGCAAGCGCAAGAGCGGGCGAATACCCTGCCGCCGGACTATGCCTGTGTCGCCTGTCATGGGGACAGCGCCAAACAGGTTGCCTTGCCTTCGGGTGAGCTTGTGGTGGCCGGGGTGGATTTGACCTTGCTGGCCGAGTCCGTCCACGGTGGGCCAAGCGGCGGGCTCGCACCCATCTATTGCACCGACTGCCATATCGTGACCGAATTTCAATATCCCCATGTCAAAGCCCAGGGCGACTCGCCCATCCAGTCGTTGCGGGATCTGAACAACCGGACATCCCAACGCTGTCAGGATTGCCATATCACGGTGCAGCCTCACAACCCCGGCCATCTGTTGGCGGACAAAGTTGAGGGGCTGCCCACCTGTGTGGACTGTCACGGTGGCCATGAAGTGGCGTCTTCTGCCTTGATGGCCGAGAACTCAGTGGCTACCTGCCAAAGCTGCCACAACAGCTATGAGAACGCTATGGTTGACCGCACCCATCGGGAGTTGGTGGCGAATTTGGGCGAAGACCAGACCTGTCGCACCTGTCACACGGATAAACCGCTCTATCCTGCCGATGCCCAGTGCCGCACCTGCCACGATCTGCTGACCAGCCAGATCACCCTGGGGTCCGGCGAGACCTTGGATCTGCATGTGGATCAACAGGCCCTGGCCGATTCGGTCCACGGCACCCGGCAGATCGAAGACAATCAGTATCACGAATTGCTCTGCACCGAGTGTCACAGCGACGAAGAACGCTACGCCTTTCCCCACCAGGTGATCCAAGAGAAGGATCGGCGACAGATCACCCTGGTGGTGGGGGATACGTGTGAAACCTGTCACCAGGACATCTACACAGAACAGCAGGACAGCATCCACGCCCATGCCCTGGAAGAGGGGGAGCTGGCCGCGGCCACCTGTGCGGATTGTCACGGCAGCCATGCCATTCAACCACCCAACAAACCCCGGGGCAAGATCTCCTTGACCTGCGGCAATTGTCACAGTCAAATCGCTGAACAGTATGCCCAGAGCGTCCACGGCGCGGCGTTGCTTGGCCAGAACAACCCGGATGTGCCGGTCTGCACCAACTGTCATGGGGTCCACGACATCAGCGATCCCCTGACCACCCTCTTCCGGCTGGGGTCACCCAAGCTTTGTGGCGAGTGTCATGCGGACGAAGAGATGATGGCCAAGTATGAGATTTCGACCAATGTCTTCGACTCCTATGTGGCAGATTTCCACGGCACCACGGTCACCCTCTTTGAAAAGCAATCGCCGGACCATGAGACCAACAAGGCGGTCTGTTATGACTGTCATGGTGTACACAACATCAAGCCGGTGACCAGCGACTCCTCCCAGGTGATCAAGGAAAACCTGCTTGTTACCTGTCAGCAATGTCACCCAGACGCCACGGCCAACTTCTCCGATTCGTGGACCAGCCACTTTGAGCCCTCCCTGGAACACAACACCCTGATCTATCTGGTCAATCTCTTCTACCAGATCTTGATCCCAGGGGTCTTGGCGTTCTTTGTTGTCCTAATTGTATCGGATCTATTTCGGCGCTTTATCCTGCGTCCGTCGCCAGAGAAGGAGGGTGTATCATGAGTGCTTCTGTCGATCAACAGGCTCGCGCCGACGCAACCCACGAGAGCGAGCCAGTCCGTTACCGCCGTTTTGACCGCTGGCAGCGTATCGAACATGTGCTTCTGTTGAGCAGCTTTACCATTCTTGCGATTACGGGCATTCCCCAGAAATATGCGGGCAGTGACTGGGCCGGCACCATGATCGCCCTCATGGGCGGCATTGAGCTCGTGCGGGTGATCCATCGGGTTGCTGCTTTTGTCCTCATGTTCGAGACTATCTATCATGTGGTGGCGGTGAGTTACAAGGTCATCGTGCGCCGGGTGGAGATGACCATGCTGCCCGGTGTGAAAGATGGCATGGACATTATTCAGACCCTGGCCTATAACTTTGGCCTGAGCAAGACGCCTCCGCAGATGGGGCGCTACAACTTTGGCGAGAAGTTGGAATATTGGGCGGTGATCTGGGGCACGGTGATCATGATCATCACCGGTTTTATGCTTTGGAACCCTATTGCCACAACCTATTTCTTGCCCGGCTCCTGGATTCCGGCGGCCAAGGCAGCCCACGGCGGCGAGGCCCTGCTGGCCGTTCTCTCCATCATCACCTGGCATGCGTACAATGTGCATATCAAGCACTTCAACAAGAGCATGTTCACTGGGGAGATCAGCCACCATGAAATGGAAGAGGAACATGCATTGGAGTTGGCCCAGATCCAAGCCGGTGTCGTCCGCCCCGCCCCGGACGCCCAGACCCTGCGCCGTCGTCGGGCCATCTTTATGCCGGTTGCCATTATCGCCTCCATCGTGCTGCTTGCCGGGTTGATCTTCTTTGTCAGCTTCGAGACGACGGCGATCACCACCGTTCCCCGGCAAAATGTGGAGATCGTTGCCCCTGCCCCTTGACCTTTGGTGTCCCCAGGGTATCGGTGCCATAGCCGGTGCCCTGTGTCCATACCGGCGGAAATCGTTACAGATGCTGTATTGTTTACATGACATTTGCCCCTATCCGACCGGTCAATAATTGGGTATGTTTAAGGGGTCCTATTCTCTGTTCTATGGATGCTCAGTGAGCTTTCAGGGCGAGGATCGGATATCCCTTAATTGGTTTGGCCACATACCGGCGTGTGTCGTTCTGAGAGTTGCTCATCTAACTGGCGTGCGCAGCCTCCGGATCGATTCAGGTATTGTGCGTAGCACAAAGGAGGTGCATATCGGATAGCTATCCTATACTCCGGTCTTTGTTCAAGCCACAACATGTAGTATTCCCACATTCTTCACTTTCTCGCGCGAGAAAAGGAGAGATCTATGCGAAAGATTACAATCATCGTGGGGTTGATCGTGGCGTTGGCGTTAGTTGGCATGAGTGTTCAGATTGCCCTAGGCCAGCAGGCAACCCCAGTCGCTGAAGAAGCGATGACCGCCCCGGTGGAGATTCCCTTCCTGGATGAATGGATGAGTTCGGGCCATGCCGATGCAACGGCAGAAGCCTTCATCCACTGGGATGCGGACGATCCATCGGAAGTTCCAGCAAACTGTGCCAAATGCCATAGCGCCCCCGGATATCTTGACTTCCTGGGTGTGGACGGCACTGAGGCTGGTGTCGTAGACGGTCCTGCCATCACTGGCACGGTCGTCTCCTGTGTGGCTTGCCACAACGATGCCACCGTGGCCAAAGACAGCGTCGTGATGCCTTCGGGTGTCGAGCTGACTGGCCTGGGCGGGGAAGCTCGCTGTATGGAGTGTCATCAGGGTCGCCAATCTATGGTCAGCGTTGCTGCTGCCATCGAAAAAGCAGCCGTAGAGACCGATGACACCCTCACCGAAAATCTCGGCTTTGCCAACATTCACTACTACGCCGCAGCCGCCACCAAGTACGGAACCGAAGCTATGGGCGGTTTCCAGTACGACGGCATGACGTATGATGGCAACTTTGCCCATGTCGAAGGCTATGATTCCTGTATCGGCTGTCACGATTCCCATACCTTGGAAGTCAAGGTCGAGGAATGTGCCACCTGTCACGAGGGCGTAGCCACAGCAGATGACATGAAAGACATCCGCATGGCCGGTTCCCTGCGCGACTATGATGGGGACGGCGATGTCGAAGAGGGCATCTATTATGAAATGCAGGGCATGTCCGAGCTGCTTTACGGCGCTCTGCAAGCCTATGCCTCTGGCGTGCTGGAAACACCGATCGCCTATGACGCCCATGCCTATCCCTACTTCTTTGCCGACACCAATGGCAATGGGGAAGTGGATGCGGATGATGGCCGTTTGGCCGAATGGTCGCCCCGGCTGCTCAAGGCTGCCTATAACTACCAAGTCTATCAGAAAGACCCAGGGGCCTATGCCCACGGTGGCAAGTACGATATCCAGCTCATGTACGATTCCATCGTCGACCTGAACGTGGCCTTGGAAGATGCAGGGGTTGATATGTCGGCTGCCAGCCGCATCGACGCCGGCCACTTCGCCGGTTCGGAAGAAGCGTTCCGTCATTGGGATGAGGATGGAGCCGTCCCCGGCAGTTGTGCCAAGTGTCACAGCGCCGGTGGTCTGCCCCTCTTCTTGGAGGAAGGCGTGAACATCAGCCAACCAGTATCCAATGGCTTCCAATGCACCACCTGTCATGATGATCTGGCAGAATGGACCCTCCCTGAAGTCGCCAGCGTCACCTTCCCCAGTGGGGCCAAGATCGACAGCGGCGATGCCAACACGAACCTGTGTATGAACTGTCACATGGGCCGTGAGTCGGGCGTCAGCGTTGCCCGTCTGATCGGTGATGCAGAGGATGATGTGGTCAGCGACAAGCTGCGCTTCCTCAACATCCACTACTTCGCTGCCGGCGCAACCCGCTTCGGCACCGAGGCCAAGGGCGGTTTCGAGTATGATGGCAAGCGCTACGCCGCCTTCTTTGATCATTCCAAGAGCATGAATGAGTGCGCCGACTGTCATGGCGCCCATTCGTTGGAAGTCGACGTCGAGGCCTGCGCCGAATGTCATGATGACATCCAAATCGAAACCGTTGAAGATCTGCACGATATCCGCTACAACTTTGCGGACTATGACGGCAACGGCGACGATGAAGAGGGCGTCTACTACGAGATCGCCAGTCTGAAGGACGTGTTGTACGAAGCTATGCGGGCCTATGCTGCCGAAACAGCGGGCACGGGTATCCAATACAACGCCCACGCCTATCCGTACTACTTCGCCGACATGAACAATGACGGCGTTATGGACGCGGACGATGGCCGTTTTGCTGCGTGGACCCCGCGTCTGCTGCGGGCCGCCTACAACTATCAGTATGTGTCCAAGGATCCGGGCGCTTTCACCCACAACGCTCCCTATGTCATTCAGTTGCTGGTTGACTCGATTGAAGACCTGGGCGGTGATGTAGGTGATATGGAACGGCCATAGTCCAACCGTTGTGTGAGAAACCTGAGTGGTCAGGGCCTGAAGGACAAGACCGATAGGCCCTGACTCCTCCGATTCCACCAAATCGGACAGCCAGTTAAGAAAGGCCGGGTGCGCTATCCGTGCCCGGCCTTTGCTTTGCTCTCGGTTCAGCCATTATCTGTTTTGATGAATAGTCGGTGAGCAAATTCCCGATTCTGTTGACACCTTTGCAACCGTCGTGCTATATTGCCCTTATGCGTCTTTGCGCGACCTATGTTGTGTGATCTATATTGTGTGATCTAATTGTGTGATCTAAATTGACCGACTGCCAGATCTTGGACTTTTATCTATGATACATACCCAACAGCAAAAAAAATCATCCATATCCAATACCTTCCCCCCTCTATCTCTCCCCCTCCCCCTCTCCCTCCCCCTCTTCCTCCCCCTCGTCTTGATCTGCGCCGGGGCGTTGATGATCTGGCTGGGATCCGCCAGCTATGCCATGCCCGGTTTTCAGACAATGGACCCGCCCCCGGGCATCACCGCCAACCAGATCAACGATGTGGCCGAAGAGCTATGGTGCCCCCTGTGCAGCGGCGTGCGGCTAGATGTGTGCGAACTCAAAGCCTGCGATCAGATGAAGGATGTGATCGCCATCAAGCTCTCTGAGGGCGAGGATGTGGAGTCGATCCGGGCCTATTTTATCGAGCAGTACGGTCCCCAGGTGTTGGGTGAACCGCCCAAAGAGGGCTTCAATTGGCTGGCGTGGATCATGCCCTTTCTCATGATGGCCCTGGGTGGCGGCTTCCTCTGGATGCGGGCACGGGGCATGGTGAAGACGGGGATTGGATTGGAGACCGACACGGGGCAGGGCGCTTCCCTGAAAGAAGCGTCCGCCGCCGACGATTATGAGAGCAAATTGGAAGAGGAATTAAAGCGGTATGGTTGAGCAAAATAGACCCATTCTCACACCACAGCCAGGGGCAGATGTGGCAGGCAATGAATCCGCCAATCCCCAGGTGGCAGTCGTCCCGAAATCCGGGGCGTTCCTGGTCTGGCGGCTGATCTTTATCGCCATTCCCCTGATCTTTGTGGTTATGTTGGCCCTGCGTCTATACCAGACCAACAACTCCGAGCAGCGGGCGGCCGGCATGGCCCCCTTCCTGGAATTCACCACCTTTGAGGGCGAAACCATCAACCTGGACGACCTGCGCGGCCAGGGGGTGGTGATCAACTTCTGGGCCAGTTGGTGCGAACCCTGCCGGGACGAAGCCGCCATGCTGGAATCAACCTGGCGACGGGAAAAAGACAACGGTATTCTCTTTTTGGGGCTAGACTATCTAGACCAGGAACCAGCGGCCAAGGCGTATTTGGCCGAGTTTGACGTGACCTACCCAAATGGCCCGGATTTACGCAGCCAGGCCGCTCGCCGTTACGGCATCAAAGGTGTTCCCGAGACGTTTTTCGTGGACGCCAACGGCGAGATTACCGACATTGTGATTGGTCCTATTCCCAATCAGGCCAAGATGGATGCCTATCTTGCCAAAATTCGACCTTAGGTGACTCACTATGATCTTTAACGTTGGCTATCTAATTCTTGTCACAGCGCTCATCCTGGCCGCCATCGGGGTGGTGGCTGGCTTTTGGGGTGGGCGGACCCGGAACACCCGACTGGCTACCACCAGTTTCAACGCTATCTATGCCGTGGCCGTCTTGGTTGGCATGGCCGCCGCCCTGCTCTGGTATGCCTTGCTCACGGATCAGTTCCAGTTGAGCTATGTGTGGAACCATTCGGAACGGGCCTTGCCAAATTTCTATAAGTTTTCGGCCCTGTGGGGCGGGCAGGCCGGCAGCCTGCTCTTCTGGGTGCTGATCCTCTCCCTCTTCAGCCTGGCCGTGGCCCTCACCCAGCGCAATAAAATGCAGGTGATGATGCCCTATGTCAACGCGGTACTGCTCTCCACCACCCTTTTCTTTCTGGTGCTATTGGTCTTTGCCGCCAATCCCTTCAAGCAGATCGGCTTCACCCCGGAGGATGGGCAGGGGCTGAACCCCCTCTTGCAAAACTACTGGATGGTGATCCATCCGGTCATGCTCTATCTGGGCTATGTGGGGGTGGCTGTGCCCTTTGCCTTTGCCGTGGGCGCGTTGGCCAGCCGACGGTTGGGCAACGAATGGGTACGAGTCGTGCGCCGCTGGACCCTGATCCCGTGGATGTTCCTCTCGGTTGGCATTCTGATGGGCAGCCAGTGGGCCTATATGGAACTGGGCTGGGGGGGCTATTGGGCCTGGGACCCGGTGGAAAATGCCAGCTTCCTGCCCTGGCTGACCGGGACCGCTTTCCTGCACAGCATCGTGATCCAAGAGCAGCGGGGCATTCTGAAGGTGTGGAATGTGGTGCTGGTCTTCCTGACCTACTTCCTGGTCATCCTGGGCACCTTCACCACCCGCAGCGGCGTGTTGGAGAGCGTCCACAGCTTCGCCCGCAGCGATGTCGGCCCCTATTTCCTTGCCTTCATGATCATCATCGTCTTTGGCTTCCTGTGGCTGCTCTATGATCGGCTGCCCCTGCTCAAAGATGAAAACCAGATCGACTCCTACGCCAGCCGGGAGGCGGCCTTCTTGGGCAACAACTGGCTCTTTGCCGGTATTGCCTTTGCCACCCTGTGGGGCACCTTCTTCCCCATGTTCAGCGAAATCCTCACCGGGGATCGCATCAGCGTGGCCGCCCCCTTCTTCAACAAAGTCAACGGCCCCCTCTTCCTGCTGCTGGTGTTGTTGATGGGCGTCGCCCCCTTGTTAAGCTGGCGGCGGACCGATGGCAAGACCATGCGCAAGCAATTTGTGTGGCCGACCGCGGTCTCAGTGACCTTTGGCGCAGTCCTGGCCTACTTCTCCCCCAATTTCTACCCGGTGCTGGGGCTCTCCATCTGTGTCTTTGCCTTTGTCACCATCGTCCAGGAATATGTGCGTGGGGTGCAAGCCCGCCGCCACACGGCCGGGGAGATGGTCCCCGTGGCCATGTTCAACCTGCTGCGGCGCAATGGCCGACGCTATGGCGGCTACATCGTCCATCTGGCCATCGTGCTGATCGGCGTGGCCATTGTGGGCAACGAGTTCTATCAGACCACGACCAACGTCACCCTCACCCCTGGCCAGAGCGTCGTTATCTCTGGCTATGAGCTGACCTACACCGGCATGGATTTTGTCGAGAACGGCAACCATGTCCAGCGTAACGCCAACCTGATGGTCTTCCGGGAAGATTCCGGCAAGCTGTTGGGGACCATCACCCCCCGCAACAACTTCTATCCCAAGACCCCGGACATGCCCACCAGCGAAGTCGGCCTGCGCATGTCTCCTGTCGAGGATGTCTATGTGGTCCTCAACGGCTGGGAAAACAGCGGCTCGTCGGCCACCTTTACCATCTATGTCAATCCGTTGACCGTGTGGATGTGGATCGGCGGCCTGGTCTTGATCGTCGGCGTCCTCTTTGCCATGTGGCCCCACCCGGCCCAACGTCGCCAAACCCAAACCGTGACCAGCCGGAGCCGTCGAATCGGTGCCGCGGCGGATTAGTTTAGGAACACAGATCGGAGACTCGTTGATCTGGTTTGAGATTGAGCGATTAAGAGATTGGGAGATTAGGCGCATGGCAAAATCTCCCAATCTCCCAATCTCAAACCCAACGAGCCATTTGATCCCCAGTCTTAACAGAAACGAGAACCACCCATGATTTGGTTGACAATTGGCATTGCTGCCGTGATCTCATTGGCCGCTCTGTGGTACGTGATCTGGCCCCTGGTCGATCCTAAACCGGCGCCGGTGATGATCGAAGATGACCGCCTGGCGGAGCTGATGGGGCAAAAAGATACGGTCCTCAAAAGCATCAAGGATCTGGAATTTGACTATCAGGTGGGCAAGATCACCGACGAAGACTTCGAACGCTTCAACCTGCGTCTGCGCCGCCAGGCCGTGGGGCTGCTCCAGCAGATCGAGCAGGTCTCCCCGGTCACCGCCAGCCTGGACGATCAGGTGGAGATGCTCATCGCCCGCAAGCACAAAGTACAGCGAGCGCCCGCGGCCAACGGCCACACCCCAGCCAGCGCGGAGGATCCCTTGGAAATGCTCATCAGCCGCAAACGCAAAGTGACACCGAAGACGGGCGCCGTCCCCGCCACAGAGACCGATACCAAAGCCGTTGGCTTCTGCGTCGAATGCGGCACGGCTTTGGCTCCCCAACACAAGTTCTGCGCCAACTGCGGCACGCCAGCCCCGGCAGCGGCTTCCGCCACGGCTTGACCCGGCGGATCGGGCAGAAGGCAAAGATCGTTCAATGAGTCCAAAAAATAGAACACGGATCGTACGGATGTGACGGATTAAAAACGGATTTTTTGAAAATCAGTGCAGTTCCGTTTTATCCGTTCAATCCGTGGTCTATTTTTTTGTGTCTTCTCAATAAACCGGGGATTCTCGTTCCCACGCTCTGCGTGGGAATGCAAATGGGCGCTCTGCGCCCCTCGGCGCAGGAGCGCCGAACAGCCACTCCCACGCAGAGCGTGGGAGCGAGACCCCTGTCTATTGAGAAGATACTATTTTTTTGTCAAAAAAACGCCCCGTCAGGTATATGCCTGACGGGGCGTTTGATTAGGCGATCGGGTTCAAGACCAGCCGGCCACAGTTCTTGCAGACCCCTATGCCACGGGCACACGTAGGGCCTCCACCACGGCGGCCAAGCTGCGAGGGTGGGAGAGCAGCGCCCGGTGGTGGGACAACAGGATTCGCACCATCTTGCCCACATCCAGAACCGAACTGGTGGGGGGAAGGACGGTCAGGTCCAGGGGGGTCCAGATGCTGGTGAAGTTGATGCGGGCCAGGGGGGAGAGGTCCTGGTTTAGATCGGCTAGAAAAGCGCTCTCCGGCTGCATTTGATGCAGACCGGGGCTGTTGACCGGTAGGTAGGCGAAGAAGGTCCCATTGTGGGGCGTGGCCAGGGTGATGAACCGCTGCACCCGTTCCCCGCCGCCCAGTTTCTGCACATACCAGCGGCTGATCAGTCCGCCCATGCTAAAGCCCACCACATCCACGGGCTGGTCCGGGCCAAAGGTGAGGTCAATATAGGCCTGAAGCTGGGCGGCCAGATCCTCCAAAGGCACAGACCCATCGCTGGGCCGAGGACCGAAGGGGTGTACCTGAAACCCTGCATCCCAAAGATAGGCGGCCAGGACGGCCAAATCTTCTTCGCTATCCGTATAGCCGGGCAACAAGAGAACAGGATTTCCCATGCGGATCATTCCACCGCCACCGTGGTCACAAAGGGCCGCATCATCTCCGCCGTGGCGGTGACACCGAAGACGGTGACCGTGACCTCCCCGGCGGCCAAAGCAGTGTCCGGGATGAACGTATAGATCAGCCCCTCCGCCTCTGAGACCACCGTGCCGGGGATGGAGGCCCCCGCGGCGTCCACCACATCCACCACATCCACAACGTCGCCCAAAGGCGTGTTGGGGATGCTGAAGCGCACCCGCACCCCCTCCGCCGTGGCCGTCACCTCCCGCACCAGGGGATCTCGCCAGGCCTGGACGCCTCGGCGGTCGTCTGCGCCCTCCGCGCCCCAGTCCGTGGCCGTGTCGTCCACCAACATGGTACCGTCCGGGCTGGTGGTCACCTCCAGAATGCGGTTGGTGAAGCCCATGATGGTCCCCCACTGCTCCACCATTGTCCAGTCGCCCCGCACATATTTATAGTTGAGGACCGTGCCCTCCTTCACCGTGGCGGTCCAACTCCACAGGCCGTCGCCCAGGTCGGTCATGGGCATCAGCCCCGGGTCGAAGGCCGCCCCGAAGACCTCGGCGTTGTCCCCGGCGATGTAGACCGTCTCGTCCGCCGGGGTCTCGGCGGGGACCAGGACCTGCCAGGTCACGTCCACCACGCTGACCGCCGCGGTCATGGTCAGGGGCTCGGTGGGCGCGCTCTTGTTGAAGCTGGTGTCCACCGCGGCCACGGTGTAGACGTAGGTGTGGTCCGTGGCCACCGCGGTGTCGGTGTAGACCGTGCCCTTGCCGATCAGCAGGGTGCGGCTGGCGCAGCCGTCCTCGCCGGCGGTCACGTCGGCCCGGCAGATCTCGTAGCCATGCAGGTCCGCGGGCCGGGAGAGCCGCCAACTGAAGACCAGGGTCGAACTGCTGGCGAAGACGTCGTCCACCCGGAAGGGGGTCTTGGGGGCCTCCGTGTCGGCGCTGGGCAGCACAGTCATCTTGCCCATCGTCTCGCTTAGGGTCCAATCTCGTCCGCCCGTGGCGCTGAAGCGGAAGGCGGTGGCATAGTCGCCCACGGCTTCGGGCAGGAAGGTGGCCTGGAAGGTCAGGGTGCCGTCCCCGGCGTTGAGCTGAAGCTGGGCGGCTGTCCAAACCCAGTTTTCGGGGGCGTCAGCAGGCGCATAGCCCGCCTGGGCCACCAGACCGGGAACGCTGTCGCCCAGCTCCTCGCTGCCGGGGATGTCCACCGCGCCCACCAAGGTTTGGGTTTGGGTGATGGCGCTGATCACGTGGTCAAGGCTGATTGGCCCGATCAGATCGGCGCCCTGGATGGGCAGATGGGGCGTTGCGGCCACGGTTGCGGCTTTGACCAGATCGCTCCCCATGCCGTCCGGGCGCATGAAGGTGGCTTTGTAATAGTACGTTGTGCCGTTTTGCACGTCATCGTCTATAAAGGGAGCCGTCTCCCCCGCCGCCACCTCTCCGATGACCCGATAGCCCCCATCGACCAGGGATCGCCAGATCACAACCACTCCGTCCTTTTCTCCACCACCCAAACTGAGCGCAACCGAACCGTCTTCCTCGTGCACGCCCAGGATTTCGGGTGCGTTCGGTGTGGAGAGATCCGTGCCCTCAGCGGTCAGCCAGATGGCGTAGTTCATGGGCGGAATGGTGACGGCCCAGGGCATGGTGGCGGGCACGGTGACGGTGATGCCGGGGTCCTGGGCATAGGTCAGCACGCTGCCAAAGGGCACATAGCCGGTCAGGTCCAGGTTGAGGCTCTGCTCGCTGGCGCTGCGGTTGACCACGATCAGGGCCGCGCCGGTTTCGTCCTTGCGGCCAAAGGCGTAGACCCCGGCGTCGTCAGTGACGAAGGTGTCCCACGACCCCGTGCGCAGGAAGCTGTGCGCCCCCCGCAACTGGCCCAGGAACTGATAGTGGGCCAGGAGATCCGTGTCCTGCTGCCGCCATTCGGGGAGTTCATCGTAGCCCGCGGCGTCGGCCCAGGGGTAGGGCTGGCGGTTGTACGGGTCATCCCGGGGGATGTCGCTGCCAAAGCCGACCAGGCCCACCTCGTCGCCATAGTAGACCGTGGGCGCACCGGGCAGGGTGAACTGGAGGACGGCCACCAGGCCCAGACGAGCCCGGCCATCCGCAAAACCGCCTATGGGTTCCAGGGCGGCGTAGTCGATGCCGTCATGGTCCAGCACCCGCACGGCCCGGTTGACATCGTGGCTGTCGATCAGGTTCATGGCCGTGCTGAAGGCCGCCGGGGGATAGTCCTCCTGGATGGCCCGCAGGGCGGACTCGAACTGGGTGGCGGTCAGGGCCTTCATGCCCCCGTCCCCGTCGTCGAAGTCCGTGTCCCGCAGGAAGCCCAGCAGGGCGTTGCGGAAGCGATAGTTCATGGTGCTGTCGAACTCGTCCCCCAACAGCCGCTCACGGGCGTCCCGCTCGCTCCAGGTTTCGGAATAGGTGATGGCCTGGGGATTGGCGGCCAGGGCGGTCTGGCGGAACTGTTCGAAGAAGCGCGGGTTGATGGCCACCACATCGGGTACCACGTCGATGCGCCAGCCGTCCACGCCGGGCTTGGTCAGCCACAGATTGACCACGCCTGGGTTCTGGGGATCATCCCCAAACCATTCGTCGATCACCGCCGGGTGGGCCGTGTCCTGTTGGGGCAGGGTGGAGACCCCGGCCCAGGCCCGATAGTCCGTGTCCCCGGCGCAGGAGCCGCTGCCGGCCGGGGTTGCCGGGTCAAAGAAGAAGAGATCCCGGTAGGGGCTCTCTTCGGATTCGCACGCGCCCACCGTGTCGTAGCGGCCAAAGCGGTCGAAGAGGGGGCTGTCCGAGCTGAGGTGGTTGGGCACCCCGTCCAAGATCAGGTGCATGCCCCGGTCCGCCACATCCTGGGCGAACTGGTCGAAGAAGGCCATGTTCTCGGCCGGCGTGCCCATGACGGCCAGGTTGGGGTCCACCTGGGTGAAGCTGCGGCCATCGTAGCGGTGGTTGGACGGGCTGTCGAAGATGGGGTTGAAGTAGATGGTGGTGACGCCCAGGGCTTGCAGATAGTCCAGCTTCTCCTGCACCCCGGCCAGGTCGCCGCCATAGAAGGTGCTGCTCCATGTGGCCCACCACGCCGGGTTCAGGTTGGCGTCATAGGGCTGGGGATCTGGCACGATGGTGTTCCACGGCTGGATGAAGAAGCGCTGCCCCCGCTCTTGGGGATAGAACCAATCCTCGTTGCTCTGGTCGTTGGCCGGGTCGCCATTTCTAAACCGATCCGGGAAGATCTGATAGATCACGGCGTTCTTGGCCCACGCCGGGGCGTCGAAGCCGGGCACATAGTTGTAGATATTCCAGCCCAGATCTGTGACCGGGGCGGTGGCATAGGTCTGACCGTCGCCCCCGTCCTGGCTGCCGTTGTCGGCAAAGTAGATCGTGGCGTCCCCATCTTGGATCTGGAAGCTATAGGCGTAGACCGCCACATCGTCCCCGGTGGTGATGGTGGCTTCCCACCAATCGTAGACGCCGTCCGAGGCCACGTTGACCAGATCCACACTGCGCTTGCCCTCGGCGGAAATGTTGGTGATCTGCACGCTGACCGCCTCCACATCGTCCGCGGCCGTGCGCAGACGCAGGGTGACGTCCGTGCCAAAGGGCGCCGCGCCGTAGGGGGTGCGATAGCCGTCGTCGCGGCTGTCGTGGGCAATGGCCGACTTGACGAAGAGACCGTCGCCCAGGATCGGGTCCGGCTCCACGACGACGACCGGCTCGGCCACCTCCGCGCTGACCAGGTTGGTGGCCCGGTCATAGCTGAAGGTGACGGACGCGCCCTCGCCGGGCACGCTCACGGTCAGGTTGGCCCCGTCCCGCTCGCCGTCCGCGCCGTAGTTCTCGCCCCAGCCGCCGTTGATGGCGGCCTTGTACTCGTAGTCCCCGCCGGGCAGTTCCACGGTCAGGGTCCAGACGCCGTCGCCGTCTTCGTCCGCGGCCTGGATGGCCGGGTCATCCGGGGCCCATTCCCCGCCGCCGACCAGGGGCACATAGTTGCCGGGGAAGCTGACCGAGGTGGGCAAAGGGCGATCTGCTGGGGCGGTGGGGGTCTCGACCACAGGCGGATTGGCCCGCAGCTCGTCCCACAGGCCGTCCAGGGCGGCCAGGGCCGCGGTGAAGCCGGGGGTCAGGCTGTCGGCGCTGAAGACCGCGGCCGTGCGGGCAGGGATTGTGAAGCGGCCCGTGGCGCTGTCAAAGGTCGAGAGGCTGCCCGGCCCACTGGCCCCGGCCAAGACCGGGTGCAGGGCCAGATCCAGCCCCACGGCAAAGGGGCTGACCACATTTGCCTCCTCGTTCGAGGCGTTGATCCAGACCAGGATCAGCTCCCGATCCGGGTCCACATCGTTTTCGCCCGTGCCCAGGTCGGCGATGCTCATGACGATGTTGGCGGGCAGGCTGTCCGGCCCCACGTTGAGGAAGCGCACCATGCTCTGGATCTGCCCGGCCGTGCGCAGGCGGAAGAGGGGGGAACTGGCCCGGATGGCCAGCACATTCTGGAAGTGGGCGGCGGCCGCGGCCATGTCCGCCGGGGAGGGTGTGAGGGCCGGGTCCGCCAGCAGGGGCTGCATGATGGGCCAGTTGTCGCCGTTCTTGTCGGCGATGGGCAGGCCCTTGCCCCAGTTGGTGGTCTGGCCGGTCCAGTCGATGGCGTTGAACCAGTCGCCGGAGTTGTAGCTGTCCCGGTCCATGCTCTTGGAGCGCAGCAGGTCATCCCCGGCCTGGAAGAAGGGCACGCCCTGGCTCAGACCGACGATGCTCATGCCCAGATTGTGCATCTTCACCCGCTCGGCCATGTCTGCAGAGGCCGGCGCACTGAGTTGGATGATGTCGAAGAGGGTCTGGTTGTCGTGCTTGGAGGCGTAGACCACATGCTCTTGGGGATCCGCGCCGTAGCCCGTGGGCGAGCCGTTGTAGTCCACCTCGCTGCCGGTGACCGCCCGGTTCTGGCCGTCGATCAGGCGATAGTCGGCCAGATTGCCCGCCATGCCAACCTGGATCTGGTCGGTGAGCAGACGCAGACGGCGCAGTTGGGCTTCCTCGCTGCCCTGGTCGAAGTCGTTGGGGTCCGTGTACAGCCCGGCCACAAAGCCCTGTTTTTGCAGGCTTTCGCCGCTGTCAAAGGGGCCGACCCCCCGCACCGCGTCCCGCAGCCGGTCGCTGAAGGTGCCGATGCCCGTCCCGGCCAGGTTGAGCTGGGTGGCGTTGACGCCCCGAGCGTCGTCCGCCACCTCGCCGAAGTTCCACCCCTCGCCGTAGAGATAGATGGCGCTGCCGTCTACCCCGTCTTTCTCGACGGTGAGGCTGCCCAGGGCTTCCTGCACGGCCTGCATGTCGCCGACCATGTGGTGGCCCATCAGGTCAAAGCGGAAGGCATCGATCTTGTATTGGGTGGCCCAGGTGAGCAGAGAATCGACCATGAGCTTGCGCATCATGTTGTGTTCCGTGGCCGTGTTCTGGCAGCAGGTGGAGGTCTCCACCACACCGCTGGCGTTGAGCCGGTGATAGTAGCCGGGCACGATCTTGTCCAGCACGGAATTGTCCGATTGACCGGCGGCGTTGGTGTGGTTGTAGACCACATCGTTCACCACCCGCAGCCCCATGCCGTTGAGGGCCTGGACCATACGCCGATATTCCAAGATGCGGGCGCTGCCGTCCGGCTCCACGGCATAGCTGCCTTCGGGGACCGAATAGTGGAAGGGGTCATAGCCCCAGTTGAAGCCGTCCGCATCTCGCACGGCGTTGACCGCGGCCTGTTGATCTTCCGAGTCCGGCCCAAATTTGGCCAGTTCTGCCGGGTCGGGGTTACGCTGGTTGGCCTTGTTTTCGTCGATGGTGGCGATGTCGAAGGTGGGCAGCAGGTGCAGATGGCTGAGACCGGCGGCGGCCAGGGCTTTCAGGTGGTCCACCCCGGCGGATTCTTCCAAGGTGAACGCGCCGTAGGTACCCCGCAGATCCGCTGGCACGGACTCATCATAGATGCTGAAATCCCGCACATGCAGCTCGTAGACCGTGATATCCTCCGGCGCGGCCAGGGCGGGCTTGGCCAGCTCGTCCCAGCCCTCGGGCTTGAGGGCCGGGTCGGACAGGTCCACCATCTGGCTGCGGGCGCTGTTCTCGGCCAGGCTGACGCTGTAGGGGTCCGTGACCAGATTGACCACCTCCTCGCCCAGGCTGGGGGCGAAGACCTTGACCTCGAAGAGATAGAACTTGTTCTGCCAGTCCGCGTTGCCGATCACCTGCCACACCCCTGGCGCGGCATTGCCCACCCGGCGCAGGTTGACGATCTCCGGCTCTGTGGTCGGGGCGCTGTCGTCGTAGAGATAGAGACGCACGTTGCGGGCCGTGGGCGCCCACAGGCTGACCGTGGGCACGTCGCCGCCCTGGGCGCCCCGGGTCCACGTCACGCCCAGGGTACCGTCATAGGTGAAGAGATCGTCCAGCACGCCGGGGATCTGGAGACCGGTGGCGTCCACCAACTCGCCCTTGGCATTCAGGGCGTGGATGGCCAGCCGGGAACGCAGATGGGACGGCACGCGACGCAGTTGTTCGTCGGGCAGGGTGAAGGCGGTGAAGCCCGCCAAATGGGGGAACTTGGCCAGGATCTCGGCGCTGGGGCCGTCCGGGTTGACGGTCAACGGGATCACGGTCAGCCCGGATCCCAGCATCCCGTCCAAGGTGAGCTGCATCTGGCCGGAGAGGCTGGCGATCAACTCTACGCTACCGCCTTCGGGCAGGGCCACATCCCACAGGATGGTGTCCGCGCTGACCCAGTGGGCCATCTGCACGTCGATGTTGCCGGGCAAGATGGCGTTGGGATCCGGCTCCTCGGTGTAGACCTTCAGATCCCCGGAGAGTACCCAGGCCTGGTTGAACTCGGCCACATTCAAAAACATATCCGGGCCGGGGTCTTTGAGATCCCCGGCGTGGACGATGAAGCCGATCTCAGCCGGGTTCTCCGCCAGCCCCACCACCCAGTAGAGGCCAAAATCGTCCTCGCCGGCAGGGGGCAGGGGCTCGGCCCAGGTCACCACCTCTGTGGTGTCCTCCCACACATGCAGGCCCCAGCCATCATACTCGCCGTCGGCCCGGTGATAGTGGATCACCGCGGCGCCCGGCTCTGGCTCTTGGACCGCCGGGGCCGCGCTGACCGGGGCCAGGGCCGCCGTCCACAGGGAAAGGGCCAGAAGCAGGATCAGGGCAATGGCCGCGGCCACTTTGGTCGCCGTCTTGGGTGCAGGAAGCGAAAGGGTCATGGAAAACTCCTTTGGGCTAATGTCGTGTGGTTTTTGGGCAAATGGGACTGGGCAAATGGGACTGGGCAAAGGGATTGGGCA
>CAZKEX010000003.1:29618-40153 GCA_964551895.1 uncultured Caldilineaceae bacterium
GTGGTTTTTGGGCAAATGGGACTGGGCAAATGGGACTGGGCAAAGGGATTGGGCATGAAGACGCAAGATCTTGCGTCTCTACCCAGCCTGATTATAGTTGGCAACCGGTTGCGCTGTCAAAGCGGAGAGAAGAATCGGGGTGTTCACCCAGACGCGACGGACCCCCTGGCCAGCCAGGGGGTCCGTTGAAGGTCGTTTGGGAAAGATGGAAAAGTTAGCGGGTCACCAGGGGCAGGAAGATCTGATTGACCAGGGTGCCCTGGAGGATAGGGGTGTTGCTATCGACGTTGATCGGCAGGTCCACGCTGACGGTGCCGTTGACCTCGCCCACGGTGACTTCGGCCATGCCGCCATTTTCGGCATGGACCCGATAGGTCCCGAAGGCCACGCTGCCGAAGTTGAAGACGCCGTCTGCATCGGTGAAGACCACGATGCCGCCGGTCACAACGGCGTTGGCGCCTACGGGCTGAAGGTAGACGGAGATGTTGGGGGCGGCGACCTCGTTCAGCTCGTGCATCTCGTTGCCGTTGGCGTCAAACCAGGTGGTCCCGGTGATGAAGCCCGTGTCAGTTGCGTTGTCGGTGGCGTTGGCAGCGGCAAAACCGATGCTGGCGACGACGAAGATCATGGCGATGATCAGGGCGGTGATGAGGGTAGAGGTCTTGGGCTGTGTGGTCATTCTGTCTGTCTCCGTTAGCTATCTGGCCGATTTCTTGTTTATAGTGTACATCCGATTTGTCGAAAACTAGCTTGCAAGATGCTGACGGGAAAACACACTATTTTGGGAATATTTCTACGTATTTGCCCGTAGTTTGGCCCTGCGTAGACTACGTATTTACTAATATTTTAGTACGTAGCGCCTTGTATTTTGCCAAAAGCGCCCTTGGATTGGCTTGTCGGGTGAGCAACCGGGGCAGATCGGGGATTGTTGCTGTCAAGAAAAATGGCCCATCCTTTCCAGTTTTTGATTCTGGAAAGGATGGGCCATTGAGAGGCCACTGGGTTGGTTGGTCTGGCTGTGCTATTGCAGGGTGCGCAAATAGGCGATGATGGCCTTGAACTGTTCGGGGTTGAGATCCGGGCGGCCACCCCAGGCGGGCATGATCAGCTTGGTGGTGTTGAGGGGATCGTCCAGCCCCCGGCCCGCTTCGATAAAGGCCAGCAGCTCGTCGTCGCTCTTCTCTTGCACAAACTGGTTCTGGATGAAGGATGACCCCAGACCCGTCACCCCTTCGGCCTGCATACCGTGACACCCGCCGCACGCCTGACGGTAAAGCGTCGCCCCGTCGTAGGCGATGGCCAGGGAATCACCCATCTGTGTGTCGGCGGAGGACTGGGCCGGGGGTGGGTCCGCCAAGACAGAGTCGGTCCCTGTGCCCCACAGCCCGCTGAAGACGATCATGACCAGGGCGATCAGCCCCACCACAGAGATCCAAGGGGCGCGCTTCTCCGGGTCGATCACCGGCTCTGCGGCGAAGAGGGCGACCAGGCACATGGCGGTGATAATGGTGAAGGCGGCCAAGGAGAGGAAGGGGATGGTGACAAAGCCAAACCAATTGATCCACATGCTGCTGCACGGCACGCCGACCTGGCAGGTGCTGACGCTGCTAAAAAGGGTGGTCTTTTGCAACAGATAGTGATAGGTGGCGACCCCCATGCCCAAGACGGAGAAGGGCAGCGCCACATGGGGGGTGTTGGTGTCCTTGCGCAGCAGGCCAAAGGCGATGATGCCTGTGAGGGGATACATGATGATGCGCTGATACCAACAGAGTTGGCACGGAATGTAGTGGCGCACCTCGCTGAAATAAAGGCTGCCCATCATGGCTACCCAGGCGGTGACCAGGGCAATGCGCAGACTGTGGCGTTCGAGAAGGGTTGAGAGTGTATTCATGGCGAAAAAGGACTCTTTTGGGTAAAAAACGAATGATGGATGGAGAAGGGTTGTCAAGAAAATGGGACAAAATCGATCTTCGCACAGGGGACGATTTCTGTCAATTGCGGTTGGGGCGTGCCAGTTCAGACTTTTGGTTCATCGGGAGTCTCTGGGATAACCCGCTTGGTTTCGATACGACCTTCGTCCAGGGTCGGCGGAATTGTTTGGTAGACCCGGTCTACTCAACTGGCGCTGACTTGGGGACTCCGGACATTCCCAAGGGGCCAGACTTTTACCGCAAAGCCGCAAAGGACGCAAAGAAAAGCAGGATCTTCGGCATTGGTCATCGCAGTTTATCCATTTCGGTGAATCGTAGGTGCGGTTTTCAACCGCACAGGGTCCATTCACCAACCTTGATCATGATAGCCGTGCGGTTGAAAACCGCACCTACGATTTGGGTATGCCCCACTCTTCGCCGGATAAACAATGCCGATCTTCCCCGTGCCCTCTGCGAAATCTCCGCGCTCTCGGCGGTTAGGCTTTTCATTCACATCCAGCGAGGAAGTAGGCCGCCACGCCGAAGGCCACGGCCACGTTGAGGGATCGCTTGACGCCGTGCATGGGGATGGCCACCACCCGGTCGGCCAGTTCCACAATCGCCGGGTCGATCCCGGTCACCTCGTTGCCCACCACCAGGACCACGGGGATCAGCGCCCCCGTGGCGGGCTGGATGGGCCATGCGTCCACAGCCTGGGCCAGGGGAACGGCATCGGGGGTGCGTTCCAGGGCCCAGATCCGCTTGCCCTGGGCTTGCAGGGCCAGGAGGGCGTCCACGCCGTTGCGGTGATGGGTCCAGGGCACATGGATCTCTGCGCCCAGGGCGGTCTTGGCCACCTTGGGGTTGTCCCCGTGGGGGGTGATGCCGGCCAGATGCACATGGCGGATACCTGCCCCGTCCGCGGTGCGCAGGATGGCGCCGACGTTGTGGGTGCTGCGGATGTTGTCCAGCAGGGCCTCCACCGGGCGGGTGAGGGGGGCTGGCTGGGCCGGGTCGGCGGATTCGGGGGAGTTCCCCGGCCAGGTGTGGGTGATGCGGGTGGCCGATCCGCACAGGGGACAGCGGGGGCGATCCGACCGGGCATGGACGATGGGATAGCGGAGGCGGCAGGCAGGATCAACGCATTGGCGCACCCTGGGCAGCATGGGTGTAGAGATCACCACAGCCCCCCGGTGAACAGGACAAAGAGGGCGTAGAGGACGACCTGGTGCAGAAGATAGATGGGCAGAGATCTTTGGCCCAGCCATTGCAAGGCTTTGACGGGCAAAAAACGGGAGAGATCCGGCAGGGGCAGGCGGCGGCGGTTGTCGGCATAGAGGGTGCGGCCCAGGAAGATGCCCATCAGCGCCAGGCCAAACCAGGGGATCAGGGGGAAGTAGTCCACGGCTTGATAGCCGACCGGGGTAAACCCAAGCCAGAGCAGCCACGGGAAGTCCACCGGCCCGCCCATGACTTTTGGCCCCAGGAATAACAAGATCGCCCCTACAACCAAAATCACCCAGGGCTTGCCTAGATTTTTACCCATCAAAAACGGCGCGGCCAAGATCACGCTGGCCCCGATGAAATGCAGAATGCCGAACTGGATGTAGGCGTCTGGCCCCAGGGCGAAGTAGGTGACCGCGGAGATCAGCAGCCCCCAGCCCAGCAGACGTCCGCCCCGGGCCGTATATTTCCGCCACAGCCCCGGCACAGGCTGGCCCCGATCCGCGTAGCGTTGGGCTGTGCGGGCATAGCTGAGGGCTAAGGAGACGCCCACCAGCCCGATGAAGAGGCTGGCTGTGGTGCGTTGAAAGTAGTGCCAAAAGCGGTCCTCGAAAAGGGTGTTGCTGATGCCGAAGGCGTACAGATCGTAGACAAAATGGAAGATCACCATCATGACGATGGCGACCCCCCGCAGCGCGTCGATTTCCCAAAAGTGGTCGGATCGAGAAGATGGCGCCGAAGCTGAAGACAAGGACAAAGATGCAGGGCTTGGTTTTTTTGACATGGGGATCAGGCGATTATCCTGCGTGGTTGTCGATGCCCTCGAAGGCGTCGATAAACTGGCGGATGCGCTCGGCGTCAAAGTCGTCAAACTTGTCGAGGCGCTGCCAGGCGGTGAGGGCGATGCGGGAACCCATGTCTGCGTGCCAGGTTGTGCTGCCCTCGTTTGTCCATGCCGGGTCGTTGGGGGCCAGGACCACGTGCTTGTTTTGGCTCAAATAGGGCTGGACGACGGCATCCAATTGGGCGACCAGATCGGCGCAGCCGTCGGCGCATTGATAGTAGATCACCACGCCGCCATCTTCCAGGTTGTGGAGCAACTGTTCGTAGGCGAAGGGCCGGGTGTAGGATCCCCAGGGGGCGAGACCCGGATAGTGGGGACCGGAGGTGGGCGGCGTGCTGTTGTAGACCGTGGGGCTGCGGCTGCCGTCGGCGATGTGGATGTTGCCCTGGGTGGCCAGAATCTGCTCCTGGCCCACAGGCTGGGCCGGACGCACGCCCAAATAGACGATGTAGATCAGGAGCAGGGCGACGACAGCGCCGCCCCCGTAGACCATGATATTCTGGTTGCGCCGTTTTTGCGCTATCATTTCCTGGCGTTCTTTGCGACTCATTTTTTTGGATCGTGCCATAGTGGGCTCCCTTTTGAATTTTCCGGATGCTTTGTGGATTGGTTTTCTGTTTGCAACATGGGGTGGTTGTCGACGCCTTGGGGGATGGGGGACGGAGGCTTCATAGGCTGTGGCCATTCTGCCTGAAAACTCCACGGCGGCATGGAATCATGATCACATTTTGCCCATTTCGGCCTGGTTCATCCGGCGAGGAACGGGCGCTGCCCAAAGCGTAGGTGCGATTTTCAACCCCACGACCGCCATGACTGCCATGATTACGGTTGGTGAACGGACCCAGCGCAGCTGAAAACCGCACCTACGATTCACCAAAAGATGACTCCGCTGCAAAAAGCCATTTAACCGCCGAGGACACAGAGATTTCGCAGAGAACGCAGAGGAAAAAATCTTGCTTTTCTTTGCGTTCTTGGCGTCTTTGCGGTGAATTTGACCTTTTTGCAGCAGAGTCAAAGATGAGTGATGAGCAATGCGTGATGCCGTGATGTGACAGGCGATTTGTACACGCGTTACTCTATTACCCATTACTCATTACTCCTCACTCATCACCCATCACGTCCCCCAATCCCGGGCATAGCGGAAATCCCGGCCCACCGTGCGGGGACCGATCTTGCAGATCACGGGCATCACCCGCTTGTATTGGTTGCGGCGCACGGTGGACTCGATCTTCTGCACCAGGGCCAGCTCGAAGCCCAGATTCGCCACTTGGGTCGGCTCCAGGCACTGATCGTAGAGCAAGTGCAGGATCTGGTCGGCTTCGTCATAGGTGAAGCCCAGTTCATCCTCGTCGGTCTGGCCCAGCCATAGGTCGGCGCTGGGCGGCTTGTCCAGGATGGAGCGGGGGGCGCTCAGATGGGCGGCCACTGCCCGCACCTGGCATTTGTAGAGATCCCCCAGGGGGTTGATGGCGTGGGCGCTGTCCCCGAAGAGGGTGCTGTAGCCCAGGAGCATCTCCGTGCGGTTGCCCGTGCCCACCACCAGCCCCCCAAAGGCCGCGGACTGGTCATAGAGGACGACCATGCGTTGCCGGGCCATGATGTTGCCCCGGCGCAGACGCCCGGCCCGGCTCTCTGTGCCGATCTCAAAACGCTGGAAGAGCGGCTCCACCATGTCGGTGATCTCCACCGTCTCCGCCGCCAGGCCCAGATCGTCGATCACCGCCTGGGCGTCGGAGAGGCTGCCGGCGCTGCTGGTGCGATAGGGCATGCGCACGGCCAGCACATTTTGCGGCCCCAAGGCCAGGGCGGCCAAATAACAGCTCACCGCCGAATCGATGCCCCCAGAGAGACCCACAACGGCCCGGCTCAACCCGATCCGGCGGATCTCCCGACCCACAAAGTCCACCATCTGCTGGGTGACCAAGGGCAGGTTGAGGGCCAGCTGCTCCAAAAGGGGCGGGGGCGGGGGTGGGCTGAAAACAGGTAGTTTTGGCATAGATGTGTGTCCACAAGTGAAGGTGGCTTGGTTTTGAGATTGGGAGATTAGGCGATTGGGAGATTGGGAGATTACACCCTGGTAATCTCCCAATCGTCTAATCTCCCAATCTCAAAATAAAGCGACAAACTATTTGATCTGCAACCATCAGGGCGTGCCCTGAACCGTGAGCAGCGCGTCTTGGGGCGAGAGGTTGCCCGACAGCACATCCTGGGCCGCCTGCTGCATGTGCCCGGCCAGATCCGCAAAAGGCTTGCCGTTGGGGATGGCCACGGCCAACTCCAGCTGGTCGTCCAGAAATTGATAGTAGGGATCGGTGGCGTTCCATGTCTGCATGGCGCTGCGCCGGACCGGTAGCCGAAGATCGAATCGATTCCACGGCCCCAGGACTTCGGGCTCCAGCAGATCTTGGACAAACTCCACGATCAACGCCTGTCGATCCGGGTCCGGGGTGAGGAGGGCGACGGCCCAGGTTTGGGCCACGGCGCTGGGTGTGCCGTCTTGGGTGGGGATCGGGCCAAAGCCTACTTCACCCAGGATCTCCCGTTGGCTCAGATAGTAGCGGGCGTTGACCGCGGCCATGCCCCCAGCCCTCTCCACAAAGGTGGTCCAGGTCGTCTCCTCGCTGAGTAGCCCCAGGGTTTGGTCCGGGATCACGTTGGTCTGCCGGGCATCGGCCAGAAAGGTGAGGACATTCAACATGGCCTCCGGGTTGGTTAAATCTCCATCCTCCGTCAAACTGCCCCCGGCCCCCACATATTGCAGAAGCAGGGAGAGATTCCTGGCCGGTTCACGCATGCCGGCGGCAAAGAGGAAGGGAACATTGTCGCTGATCACCTGGGACCAGGTCAGGGGGGGCGCTTCCAGAGGGGTGTCGGTGTCGGCCAGGAGATAGTCCCGGTGAAAGACCAGATGTTGCAGATCGGCGCTGATGGGCACACCGTACAAAGTGTCGTGATAGGTCACCGCATCCAGGGCGAAGGGGTAGAAGTCATCGATCCCATCGAGAAGCGCCGGGTCCAAGGGCTGGACCAGACCGGCATCCACCGCCTGCCACAGATCCTGGGTGTTGAGGATCACCCCATCGGGCACCACAGAGGGGGCCGCTCGTTGGGCCGCCCGCAGAAAGTTGAGCAATCCGGCCTGTCCGTTTTCGGCCTTGTTGAAGAGATCCAAAAAGACGCCGGGGTAGGTCTGCTCGAAAAGTACCCGCGTGGTGTACAACGTCTCGCCGCTGGGCTGCGAGGGGTCCAGGGAATAGAAATCTGGCAGCCACATCACTAAATTTGTCTCGCCATCTTCACCGGACTCGCCCCCGCCCTCCACCGTGGCATCGGGGACGAGTTGGGCCGGCGGTGTGGGGGGAACGTCGACCGGCGGGGGCGCAGACGAAAGGCGCGAACATGCGGACAGCATCCAGAGCCCGGCCAAACAGATCACGGTCACCCAGGCCATTCGGATCATGCGCGGGCGGGCAGGGGTTGGGCTGGGTGTTGGGTTAAAGGTAGGGTTGGGGATCTTCATAGTCGAATCTCGCCTTCCAATGGGACGGGAAAGAACGCAGGACACATGCCCGCCATTATATCATCGATTCGGCCATAAGCGGCAGAACGCAACCATTTGGGCAAGCCTCTCTCTCTGTGATAAAATCCACATCCACCGAACAGTTCCGGGACGCTCCTTTTTCGGGGATTCGGCGCCAACCGCTCAACCCATTCCATCTATTCCTACAGGGTCGTTTCTATGGCTCCCACTCCTAAAGCTGATGCGGTTGCGAGCTCGGTTCAGCCTGCCGATTTGGGCGGGGGATGGGGCCAGGGTTGGGGCGTGTATGGGCATGGGTGGGCGCTGAATCTGCTGGCCCAAGCCGCCCAAGCCGCCCAAGTCGATTCTGGGCAGATGGGGCCGCGCCACGCCTATCTCTTTCTGGGCGCGAGCCAGGTGGGCAAGACCACCTTGGCCCGTATCTTTGCCCAAGCCCTGCTCTGCACCGGGAAGGGTGAGCGGCCCTGCGGCCACTGCCGCTCCTGTCGCTTGATGGGGCACGGGGGGCTGCAAGGCGGCCACCCGGACTTTCGCCTGATCCAGCCTGTGGATTCAGCGGGCGAGGTGGACCGGGCCAACGGCATCCTGCGGGTAGAGCAGGCCGAGGCCATCATCCACGAAGCCACCCTGCGGCCAATGGAGGGGCGATACAAGATCTTCCTGATCCAGGAGATGCAGAGCGCCAACACCTTCTTTGCCAACAAGCTGCTCAAGACCTTGGAAGAGCCGGCCGCCCATGTGATCCTGTTGCTCACCGCCACCGAACGCTCCTTGCTGCTGCCCACTATCGTCAGCCGCTGCCAGGTGCTGGATCTGCGGCCCGTGGCCATGGCCACGGTGGAGCAGGCCCTGATCGACACCTGGCAGGCGGAACCCCAACAGGCTCGACTTCTGGCCCGGCTCAGCAATGGCCGGTTGGGGTGGGCGGTCCAGCGTTTGCAGGACGCGGACATGTGGACCCAACGCCAGGAGATGGTGGTCCAGGTCATGCAGTTGGCCGGGGCGGACCGAGTGGAGCGGCTGGCCTTTGCCGCGGATCTGGCCGCCAACCGGGACAACCAGCGGCTCTTCGATCTGCTGGCCCTCTGGATCTCGTGGTGGCGGGATGTGATGCTGGCCCAGGCCGGCAGCCCGGAAAGTTGCAGCAACATCGATCACCTGACCGAAATCCAAGACCTGGCCCGCTCCCTGTCGGCCCAGGCCGTCCAGACCTATCTGCGCACCCTGGAACGTATCGAGAAATATCTTCACCACACAACCAATACACGCCTGGCCCTGGATGTCTTGGCCTTGCGGATGCCTAGAGCATAGAGAGCGAATCAATCCCATGCCTGTTGCCGTCGGCGTACAATTTACGCCTGTCTCAAAAATCTATCACTTTGATCCCAAAGATCAGTTGGACCTTGCCTTCCGCGACTATGTGATCGTGGATACGGCCAAAGGCCAGGAAGTAGCCCAGGTTGTACAGCCGCCCCACGAGTTGGCCGCCGGGGATGTTGTGGGCGAAATGAAGAGCATCATGCGTCGGGCCACGGCCTGGGACATGGTGCAGAAGGACCGTTGGAGCCACAAGGAGGCCGAGGCCCTGGCCGTCTGCCGCCAAAAGGCCCAGGAACACAACCTGAAGATGAAGCTGGTGCGGTGTGAGTATAACTACACCGGGGGCCGGTTGACCGTCTTCTTCTCGTCGGACAATCGGGTCGATTTTCGCAATTTGGTGCGAGACCTGGCCCGCACCTTCCGCACCCGGATCGAGATGCGCCAAATTGGGGCCAGGGACGAGGCCAAGCTGTTGGATGGGGTGGGCAAATGTGGCCGCCAACTCTGCTGCACCAGTTGGCTGCGGGAGTTCACCGCCATCAGCATCCGCATGGCCAAGAATCAACAGCTTCCCCTCAACCCCGAGGAGATCTCCGGGGTCTGTGGCCGTCTGCTCTGCTGCCTCTCCTACGAGGACGCCACCTATCGAGAGCAGAACAAGAAGATGCCCAAGATCGGGGCCGAGGTGATCACCCCCCAGGGCACAGGCCGGGTGCGCTATATCCACCCCCTGCGGGAAACCGTCACCGTGCGTCTGCTCAGCAACGCCTTCGAAGAGTTCCCTGTGGACGAGCTGATCTCCTCCAAAAGCGGGGGCAAGAGCTGCGGTACCTGTGGCGGCTGCACGGTCACCCGCCGGGCCTCTGCCGACGAGGACAACGCCGCTCAACTGGCCAAACAGTCCGCCGCCCAAGGCAGCGGCAAGGACGAGACCAGTGGTGAGCGCGACGAGAGCAAATCTTCCCGCAAGCGCAAACGCCGGCGCGGACGGCGACGCAACAACCCCTCGGATAGCAAGTAACGCGGCCCCTTTCGGGACGATCATTGCCAACTGAATTGGCCCAACACAAAGCGAGGCGTCTACCGAAACTTCGGTAGACGCCTCGCTTTGTGTCGTTTTCAGATGTCGATCAAGCCTGTCTAGGCAGTGATACCGGCCCCGTTCCCATTGGTGTGGATCAGGGTTTCTGGGCGGGGAAAGACGGAGATACGCACAGCCGTGCGCTCGTTGCCGTCGATGTCCACCTCGGTGAAGGAGGGCACAACGGCCAGATCGATGTTGTCCTGTTCCAGATAACCCCGGGCAATGGCAATGGCCTTGATAGCCTGGTTGACGGCGCTGGCGCCGATGGCCTGGACTTCGGCGTAGCGTTGTTCGCGCATGACACCGGCGATAGCGCCGGCCACAGCGGTGGATCGGGACGTTGCAGAAACTCGGATAAGTTCAGCCATTGGATTTCCTCCTGAAAGATAGCACAGAGATTGTTGAGAATGGAGCTGCGGTTGATGTGTAGTGGTTCCAGGACTCTGCCCCTGTTGAGAGCAATGTCCGAGGTTGTATAGGATGACGCGCCTTGCAAAAGAAAGAGACGGTTGAAATAGGTCAATTTTGAAAGTTCAGCAAAATTACGTAGATCCACGCCCAATCTCGCTCCCCAATCTCGCTCCCCAATCTCGCTCCCCAATCTCGCTCCCC
>CAZKEX010000004.1:0-19182 GCA_964551895.1 uncultured Caldilineaceae bacterium
ACCACCCATGAAAATCACCCAGATCGACCTCTTCATCGTCCGTCAAGAGATGGTGCGTTCCTTTGCCATCAGTTCCAGCTCTGTCAACCACCGTATGCATGTGTTGGTGAAATTGTACGCGGATGGGCTGGTGGGTTGGGGCGAAAGCCCCTGCTCGTCGGCCCCTTTTTACAACGAAGAGACGACCGAGACCTGCTGGCATGTGCTGAAGGATGTATTGGCCCCAATGGTCTTGAACAAGGAATGGGGGGGCATCGAGGAGCTGATCGCCAACTATCGCCTGGTCAAACGGCACAACTTCGCCAAGGCCGGGGTGGAGATGGCGGCCTGGGATCTGCTGGGGCAGGCCGCGGGGAAACCCCTCCACGCCATGTTGGGCGGTACCCGGCCTGAAATTCTCTCCGGGGTCAGCCTGGGCATTCAGGCGGACATCAACGACCTCTTCGAGCTGATCGACCTCTACACGGGCCAGGGCTACCGGCGCATCAAGCTCAAGATCGGGCCGGGCAAGGACGTGCCGGTGATCCGCCAGGTGCGGGAACGCTACCCCGACCTGTCCATCGTGGCCGACGCCAACTCGGCCTATACCCTGGCCGATATCCCCGTGCTGCGAGAGTTGGACCAGTTCAACCTGATGATGATCGAGCAGCCCCTGGCCCACGACGACATCATCGACCACGCCATCCTGCAACGGGAACTGCGCACCCCCATCTGCCTGGACGAGTCCATCCACAGCGCGGAGGATGCCCGCAAGGCCCTGGATCTGGACAGCGGGCGCATCATCAACATCAAAGTCAGCCGCCTGGGCGGGCTGTTGGAGGCCAAAAAGGTGCATGATCTCTGCCACGCACGGGGCGTCCCGGTCTGGTGTGGGGGGATGCACGAATATGGCATTGGCCGGGCCGCCAACATCGCCATCGCCAGCCTGCCCGGCTTCACCATCCCCGGCGACGTGTGCGGCTTCGACAAAGACTACGCCACGGACATCGTTGACCCACCCATCGTGGCCGTCAACGGGGCCATCGCCATGTCCTCCGCGCCCGGCCTGGGGTGGACGCCAAACGTCACTCGCATTTCTGCTCAAACCGTGAGAGAATTGAGCATTCGTTGATTTGTTGATAGGTTGATTGGTGGCTTTGCTGCAAAAAACCATTTAACCGCCGAGGACACAGAGGTTTCGCAGAGAACGCAGAGGGACAAACCTTTCTTTTCTTTGCGTTCTTGGCGTCTTTGCGGTGAATTCAACCTTTTTTCAGCAGAGTCATTGGTGGACTCAATCCAATCAACCAATCAACTAATCAACAAACAAACCACAAGGAGGTCCTATTGCAAACCCTAATCACCCACTTCCAATCCCGCCACGCCGCCATGTTGGACGCCATCCAACACACGGTGGAGCAGGAGACGCCCAGCGATGACAAGGGCCGCCTGGATCTCTTCGCCGACTATTTGGCCCAGATCTACCGAGAAGTTGGCGCAGAGGTTGCCGTCCTCCCCAACCCGGAACCGGACCCCACGGGCACCCTGCGGGGCAACCATGTGCGGGCCACCTTTGCGCCGGATGGCGTGGACCCCAACGCCAAGCCCGCCCTGATCCTGTGCCATTTCGATACGGTTTGGCCCGTGGGCAGCCTGGAGAGCCACCCCTTCCGCATCGAGACCGGCGAGGACAGCATCCGTCGCGCCTATGGGCCGGGCATCTTCGACATGCAGACCAGCTTGGTGATGGTGGCCGAGGCCCTGGGGGCGGTGAACGAGTTGGGGCTGACCCTGCCCCGCCCGGTCACGGTGTTGATGACCTCGGACGAGGAGGTGGGCAGCCACACCTCCCGCACGCTGATCGAGGACGAGGCCCGCAAGGCGGCCTATGTGCTGGTGATGGAGTCGCCCCTGCCCGGCGGGGTGATCAAGACCGCCCGCAAGGGGACCGGCCACTTCGATCTGACCATCCGGGGCAAGGCCGCCCACGCCGGGGTGGAGCCGGAGAAAGGCATCAGCGCGGTGCAGGAGTTGGCCCACCAGATCCTGGCGCTGCACAGCTTGACCGATTTGGAACTGGGGACGACGGTCAACGTGGGGGTCGTCAGCGGCGGAACCAAACCCAATGTGGTGGCCGCGGGGGCCTCAGCCGTGATCGACCTGCGGGCCTGGACCGCTGAGGAGATGGACCGGGTTGTCACCGCCATCCGCGGGCTGACCCCGGTGGTCCCCGGCGCGCAGATTGAGCTTTCCGGCGGGGCCAGCCGTCCGCCCTTGGAGCGCAAGGTGACCGAAGGGCTGTTCCGCCAAGCCCAGGCCATCGGGGCCAAACTGGGGCTGAGCCTGACCGACGGCGGCACAGGCGGCGGCAGTGACGGCAACCTGACCGGCGCGCTGGGCGTCCCCACCCTGGACGGTCTGGGCTGCCCCGGCCACGGCGCCCACGCCGACCACGAGCATATCGAGATCGACCGCTTGGCCGAACGCACGGCGTTGTTGACGGCGTTGTTGTTGGATTTGGTTTAGAGATTGGGCGATTGAGAGATTGGGAGATTAGGCGGTTTGCTCGCCACCCAATCGCCCAATCTCCCAATCTCTCAATCGCCACCCCAAAAGGAGACCCCAATGCAACGCACCCCAGTCTTCGACATCATCTTCCTCGTCGCCCGTCCGGCCGCGGGGAAGAGTGAGATCATCGATTACCTCAAGCGCACGGATGAGGCGGAGCGGTTGCGCCGTTTCCACATCGGCGCGTTTTCCGAGATCGATGACTTCCCTATGCTGTGGACCTGGTTCGAGGAGGACGCCATCCTGGAACGCATGGGCCACCCCCGGCTGCACACGGACGCGGAGGGCTATTTCCTCCACGACTATTTGTGGCATCTGCTCATCGAGCGCATGGCCCAGGAATATGCCAAACTGCGCCGGGACGCACCGATTCCAGAGGATGAGATGGTCTGGGCCGACACGGTGATCATCGAGTTCGCCCGGGGCGCGGAGCATGGGGGCTGGCGGGAAGCCTTCACCCACTTCCCCGTGGAGATGCTGCGCAAGGCCGTGATCCTCTACATCGACGTCAGTTGGGAAGAGTCCCTGCGCAAGAACCGCAAGCGGGCCAACCCGGATCGCCCGGACAGCATCCTGGAACACTCCCTGCCCGACGAGAAGCTGGAACGCCTGTACAAAGAGAGCGACTGGGCCGACTTCACCGCCGAACATCCCTATCTTGTCACCATCAACGGCGTACGGGTCCCCTACCGGGCCTTTGACAACCACGACGACGTCACCACGGGCCGAGGCGATGCCCTAGGCCAGCGGCTGGCGGAGACGTTGGAGTTGTTGTGGGAATCGTTTCTATTTTGAGCGGGTGAGGGGGTGACAAGGTGACAAGGTGACAAGGTGACAAGGTGACAGGGTGATGAACATGGTTCGGCCCTCACCACCCTTTCACCTTGTCACCTCTTCACCCCCTCACCTTGTCACCTTGTCACCTTGTCACCCCCTCACCACGGAGGCGTCCATGAACAAATTCCCGTACCGTCGCACGCTTTTGTTAGGCTTTGGCTTCTTTGGCATCAGCATCATTTGGCCGCTGTTCAACACCTTTGTGCCGGTCTTTTTGAAGGAAGATTTCGCCCTCAGCGCCACGCTGATCGGCTTCATCATGACCTGGGACAACTACATCAATATGTTCGTCCAGCCCTACGTGGGCGAACGCTCGGACCGTACCCGCAGCCGCTGGGGACGGCGCAAGCCCTGGATCATGGTGGGCGCGCCCCTGGCCGCGGTCTTCTTTGTGGCCGTGCCCACCTTGGGCACCGTGCCGGGGATCATGATCGCCATCCTGCTCACCAACCTGAGCATGGCCCTCTTCCGCTCCCCCACCGTGGCCCTGCTGGGGGATCTCTTCCCGCCCGAGCAGCGCAGCACGGCCAACGGAGTGATCAACCTGATGGGCGGTCTTGGAGCCATCGTCGCCTTTCTGGGCGGTGGCTATCTCTACAGCCTGGGCCGGGTCACCCCCTTTATCTTTGGCGCCGTGGTCATGGTCGGCGCCCTGCTCATGGTGATCCTGCTGATCCAAGAGCCGGAGATTCCCGAACCCAAAGAGGAAGAAGATCTGGGCGCAGGGCTGATCGCCAACGTGCGGGCCGTCCTCACCAACCCGGATCGTTCCGGCCTGTTGATCTTGCTGGCCATCCTCTGTTGGTTCATGGGCTACAACGCCCTGGAAACCTGGATCTCCTCCTTTGGCCGCTTCGATCTGGAGATCGACGTGGGGCGCATGGCCATGATCACCAGTGGCTTTGCCGCCCTCTTCGTCATCTTCGCCGTGCCCAGCGGCCTGATCGCCACCCGCTTTGGCCGCAAACGCATCATCATGGTCGGCATCATCGGCCTCAGCAGCCTCTTCGCCTTTGGCTGGTTCATCCAAAGCCAGACCATGTTGATCCTCATGCTGGTGCTGGCGGGCATCTTCTGGGCGCTGATCAACGTCAACTCCCTGCCCATGGTCTTTGACGTGGGCGGCGAGGAGCGGATTGGGGCCTATACCGGTCTCTACTACTTCGCTGCCAGCATCGCCGCCATCGCCGGGCCGCAGACCGTGGGCTTCCTCGTTGACCTCACCGGGGCCAGCTACCGCATCATGTTCGTCTTCTCCGCCGCCTTCATGGTCCTGGCGGGGATCTTCATGTCTCAGGTTAAAGAGAAGGAATAGAACGCAGATGACGCGGATCTGACGGATAACCGCGGATTTTTTCAACAAAGAAAATCCGTTTTTATCCGCCCAATCCGCGTCATCCGCGTTCTATTTTTTATGTCTACACTACTGCTTGAAGATCAACGGCAAGATCACCGTCACGATCCCGGCCCAGGCGGCCCAGGCGGTGAGGCCGACGCTGATGGCGCTGTGGAGTTGGGCCAGCCAGGGCTTGCCTTGGGCACGAACTTGGCGGATCAGCAGCAGCCCCAACAGCCAGATATTGATGCCATTCCAGCCGATGATGGTGACCCGGTTGAGGGTGAAGCCGCCCAATCCTGTGCGGTAGAGCACGGCGGAAAAGGCGTAGAGGCTGACGATCAGGGTGAGACCGGCCAGGGCCAGGAGTCCCCAGCGCAGGAAGCGGCCCACCGTCGGCCCCACTTCGTCCATGTGCAGGGGGGTGGCCGCCACCAGGAGGGCCATGACCCCAAAGAGCATGAGGTTGGAGATGGTCAACACGTCCCGGTTGTTGAAGGGCTCCATAAAGTTACCGGGGACCAGGGCCAGATAGCCCAGGAGAACCAGCACGGTCAGGGGCAAGAGCAGACGCATGAGGATGGCCATCACCTTGCTGATGCCCTGGTTGAAGCTCTGTTCCAGCACATCCGCCTTGGCGTTGTAGACCAGGGCCACGGCCAGCACCGGGGTGGCCCCGCCGATGCCCGTGAAGAGCAGACGCATGAGCGGGTCAAGCTCGTAGAAGCCCAAGGTACTGAACAGCCCCATTGTAACACCCGTAAACGCCCCGCCAGCGATGGCAAAGAGGCCCACGGTCACGCCCACCTCCACAGATTTGGTGATGAAGGCGAAGCGCCGTTCCGGGTCCGGCTTGGGTCCCAGGATGGCCAGCCCCACCCCAACCCAGGCCAGGATGGGCAGGTGCAGCACCCACAAAATCAGCAACTGATCCCACTGGCGCACCTTGTCAAAGAAGAGGGCAAAGATCGCCAGGAGCAGCAGCACCCCGGCCACCTGTGCCGCCCGACCCCGATAGCGGCCATCGGCCAGGGCCAGATAGAGCAACACAAAGACCGCGGCCAGGGGACCGGCCACCAACAGGACAAAGGGCGCGCCGTCGGACAATTCAAAGGCCGGGCTGCTCAACAGCCAGAAGGCCAGACCGCTGAGCAGGGCAAGGGGCACCGCCAGCGCCCAGTTGATGCGGCTGCCGCTCGCCTCGGCCACCGGCCCAGTGAGCCGATAGTGCCAGGCCGCAATCAGCACATTTTCCGGCACTTGATGATAGACCTCGTCCAGCCCGGCGGCGAAGTCGGCGGTCTCCCCAGCCTGGGCCGCTTGCTGAAAGAGCGTTTCCATCTGCTTTGGATCATGACGATAGGTGTCGATCGATTGGGCGTAGGACATGGGAACCTCCTGGGAATGGATAGGGCAATGAGTAAGGAGTAATGAGTAATGCGTGGGTAAGAGCTGTCAAGCGTTTGAGAGTTCTTGACGACGCATTACTCGTTACTCTTTACTCCTTCACAAAGACTACTTCTCCGCCGTTCTTGCCCCGTTTTCCTTGGGTGGGAACGTAGACATAGCCCTGGGGATGGGTGAAGTCGGCCAGGGCGTCCACGTCGGCGATGGGATGGGCGCAGAGGTGGCGGACGAGTGCGCCCTTCAGCGCTTTGGACCAGTGGTTGACCGTGCGATAGCTGACCTTGCCCCGGCTTTCCACCCGCTCCACGAACTTGACCTGCCATCGCACTGCGGACTTGGCCTTGCCATCCCAGGCGGTCCTGTGCGCCCCCGGCAACAGATCCCACACAATTTGTCCGGCCAAGATCGGGTTCAATACCCGACTGAGGTGTGGTTTCCAAAAAGAAGAGACCTTGCCCAACCCCGGCAAGTTGGCATCGATCTTGAGCTTGTAGTCGGGGATCAGGTCTGTGGGGCGGAGGAGGCCCCAGACGCCGCTGAAGATCAGGGCGTGGGTGTCGAAGGTGTGGCGATGGTCCGGGGGCATGGACGGGTAGTCGAGAAAGTCGAACATCACCCCGGTGTAACGCTGGATGGCTGGGCGCAGTTCCCCCCGCAGGATGGCCCGGTTGGCGGTGATGGCCGCGACCAAGTTGTCGTCTTTGACGTTGAAGAGTTTTTCCAGATCTGGCGTGGGCTGGCGCATGGCGACGCGCAGGGCAGCGATCACCTTGCGCCGGGTGGGGTTGAGGCGGGCAAAGGTGTTCAATTCCGGCTCTTTGGCGATCTGCAACCAAGTGCGGCCCGCGTCACCGCCGCTGGCTTTGCCTTCGGATGGAGGGAGCAAAATTGTGAAGTTGGTCATATTGGCTGATATTGAGTCGATGATTGTAGAAAAACCGGGCTTGCCGACCGCTTTGATAAGATGTATAATAAAGATGACAAAACGGTTCTCCGTTTTTCTCTCTTGACGAATCGTCATCCCTTCGTGGATGGCTTGCCTGCAAAGGCTAGTCAGGAGAGTTTCTTTTTTCAGCGCCCCTCATCTCCCTCCACCCTTCATTCAAACGCTTCCCGATGCGCATTACGCACGGCGTCGTCTTCCAGCTTGGCGTAGATGCGGGTGGTGGCCGGGCTGGAGTGGCCTAGGGCGGTCTGGGTGACGGCTAGATCCCGTGTGGTTTGGTACATGCGGGTGGCGAAGTAGTGGCGCAGGGCGTGGGGGGTGATGCCCCGGTCACTGAGCCGGGCGGACTCGGCCAGGGCGCGGATGGTGTTTTGGACGCTCTCGGTGCTGAGGGAGAGGATCTGGGAGCCGGCCCGGCGGTCGTGGCGGGCGAAGACGGGCATGCCGCCCAGGGGCCGCCCGGTGGCCCCGTCCAGGGGTTGACGGGTACGCAGATAGTGCTGGATGGCGTTCCACGCCCCCTCGGCGAAGAAGATCTGCCGGGCCTTGCCCCGTTTGCCCACCACCCAGGAGGAGCGGTCCGTATCGTCCAACTGCTTGCGTTGCAGGCTGACCAACTCGCTGACCCGCAGACCTGTGCAGGCCAGGGCTTCCACCATAGCCATGTCCCGTAGCTTGACCAGATGCTCCCGCTCGCTGCTGTTGTCCCGCAGATCCACATTGCGGGCCGCGGCCACCAGGGCGTCCAACTCCTCCTGGCGGATGGGGTGGGGCATCAGGTCCGGCGGGCGCTGGTTGCGGCGGATGCGCTTGATGCCTTCGTGGAAGCGGGCCAATTCTTGGGGCGAGAAGGGCAGCCATCCCCGCACCTGCATAAACTGCACCAGCCCGCTCATGCCGGCCAGATAGGTATGCAGGGAGCGGCGGCCCACCTGGGCCTCGTCGAGCAGCCAGGTGGCGAAGCCCAGGAGCAGATCCACGTCCAGCTTTTCGGCGTCAGCCTGGTCTGGCTCCACGCCCCGGTCAGCCAGATATTCCTGAAACCGGTTCATGGCCGTGCGATAGGTGCGCCGGGTGTGGCGGCTGCCCGTCCCGGCGTCGTTGAGATAGCGCTCGATTGTGTCGGATATGGTGTGGGTGGTCATGGGGGGATTATATCATGAGGGGGTGAGGGGGTGAAAGGGTGAGGGGGTGGCCTAATTCAAGTTGGTTTTGAAGAGCAACGCATCGATCTCGCTCAGAATATCGCCAAGGTCAGGCGCTTGGGCTGGCTCGACCCCAGACTCGACATGCTTGTGATCCGGATATGTGGGCAGGTTCGGGAAGTGTGGGGCATTATCGTATCGAAAAACCAGCGCCCCGGATTCATCCTGGTAGTGATAGGCGTAGCGCAGTTTCGTGATCCGCCTATTGCGCAGGAGGAATGTTTCATCAAAGTCCAGCATAGAACCGTCAACAAACGTCAACCGTCCCTCAATACTACCTTGACGGTCCGATAGCTTGTTGAAGTCCAGCAACTCAATCTCGATATGCCCACGGGAGTAGATCGTGTTATAAAGTCGCTGTACATACTGCATTAACATCACGCAGCCACCGGCAATTCGTTCAACTGGCTGTCGATCTCCTGCTTTGCCTCCAGATAAAGCTCATACCGCCCGGCCCACTTAATAAACGGCATGTCGTCACCCATTTCACCGCGCATGAAACGGGCATAGAAGACGTCGCTTGCCATTCGGTACTTCTCTTCAAACGCAACCAGATCCCGCATCAATTTGAAAAGATAGCCCATGGTTGAACCATGCCCATCCATTTGCTCCAACAACGCCTTGAACTCGTCAGGGCTGAGGAGCGCATCTTTTGTAATCCTTATCGTCGTCATCGTGAATCCTTTGCAGACTATGGCCCACAATCTACCCCAGCACGGGAAAACCCAATTCCGTTTCCCCTCACTCTATGCTATCATTCAACCAACCAAACTGTCCCACCCATTGTACATTGTACATTGTGCATTGTCCATTGTCTTTTCGCCCCTCGCCCCACCGGAGACCCAGCCATGAACCTAGCCGACTTTCCACGCCCCCGCAACGACAACGGACGCGGGGTACACTGGTCCGCCCGGGTCTATCATCCCGCGGGCGCGGAACTGGACTTTTGGATCGACGAACTGGTCGCCATGCAGATCAAATGGGTCAAGCTCCTGGACGACGGGGACGGCTCCGCCGTGGAGCTGTGCCGTCGCCTGATCCAGGCTGACATCATGCCCGTGGTGCGGCTGTTCCGGGAGCGGCCCAACCCTGGGCGCATGGGCGGACGGGAGGCCAGCGGGCTGGCCAAGTTGGTCGCGGCCGGGGCCCGCTACTTTGAATCCAACAACGAGCCGGATCTGCCCGCAGAGTGGCAGAACGACCACATGCCCAAGAATTGGCTGGACATTGTGACGGACAACTTTATCCACGATGCCGACATGATCATCGCGGCGGGCGGACTGCCCGCGGTTCCGGCCATGGGACCGGGGGGCAAGGAGAACGTGGTGCAAAAGACCGTGGACCGGGGCCGCGCCGACCTCTTCGAGAAGGGGGCCTGGTTCGCCATCCACAACTACACCCTCAACCACCCCTTGGACTATCCCGACGATCCCGTTAACCAGCAGGGCGTCCCCCTCACCCAGGCCGAATACGACCACCTTGGCCCTTGGTCGTGGGACAACCGCTCGGTGGAGATGATCAACGAACTGCGCGCCCGGGCCGCCAACCCTGGCCACACCATCGAGGATGACCCCAACTGCTTCCGGGGCTGGGAGAGCGCGGGGGCCAAGATCCACGCTGCCCTGGGGGTCCACATCCCGGTGATCAGCACCGAGGGCGGGCCGGTGGTGGGGTGGGGGGACGACAAGCGCTATCCCAAGATGATCCCCAGCCAGCAGGCGGAGTTCCAGATGGGGATCGTGGGCTTTATGCAGGACGAGGCCCCGGACTGGTACTTTTCGTGCTGTACCTGGCTGTTGGCCGCCCGGCCCCTTGGCGATCCCAGCCCGACTTGGGATCAGATGGGCTGGTACACGGACGCCTGGAACGAGCGTTTTGGCCTGGCCGGACGGCTGCCCATTGTGCAGATGCTGAAGGACACGCCCAGCCAGCCCCGATCCGGGTTGGGTCACGGAGACGCCCCCGCGCCGCTTCCGGTCCCCGCCCCGGATCCTGTTCCCGATCCCGATCCGGTGATTGTGCCGCCGTCGCCCCCAGCCCTGATCTATCACGCCGAGGCTCGGTTGCTCTCGCCGGAAGAGACGGGGAACCGCAACGCCATCTTTGGCACGGTGACGGACGCTGACGGAAATCCGCTCCAGGGCAAGACCGTGCGCATGGGGTGGACCGGGGCCGCGTCGGGCACGGATTTCCCCACCACCACCACGGGCAGAGATCTCTATAAACCGGCCGGCTATTACGAGTTCACCCATACCCCCGGCGTCTTTATGGTGGAGGTGGTGGATGCCGACCACGAAAGCCAGACCGCCCAAAACCTGATCACCGCGGAGATGCCGAATCGCGGTCGCCCCATCTGCTACGAGGTCAATTTCACCCTGACGGCTCCGCACACGCCCCCAGGCCCAAAACCCGACCCGCTGCCGGAGCCAGAACCCGTGCCCGATCCAGAACCGGTCGTTCCTCTCCTAAACCACTATTTGCTGATCCAGCCCGCCCCCGCCCAGGCGGATCTGCGCCCGATCTTGCTGCAACTGGCCGAACAATTCGTCCTGGATCAAGGCGTCACCGTGGGCTTTGACCCCGCCCCGGCCCAGAAATCGGCCAAAGTGACCGTCATCGGGGCACTGGCCCCAGCCCTGGCCGCCGAATTGGCCGCCGCCAACATCCCCGTGGCCCAGGTGGCCGCGGACCCCTTCACCCTGGAAAGCGCATTGGAGGCCCTGGTATGAGCTGGCTGGAACGTTTGATTCGCTGGCTGACCGGGGATCAGCCCCAAAAAGATCTGCCCGAACCGGAGACCGCCCCCACCCGTGAGATGCCCAACGCCCCGGCCCGGGACGTGGACCCGGCCAACGATGCCGGGGCCTATGGCGTGGCCATCACCCGTCTGAACCCGGCGCCGGGGGCGACTTTTTGGCGGGTGAAGCGGGTGCATCACCTGACCCCGGACGAAAATCGGGGCAACCATCACATCTATTTGGATGCCTTGGATGAGGCCGGCCAGCGGCTCTATGGCAGCCAGGCCAAGGTGACATGGGAAGGGGGCGACTTTGTCGTCACCGTGGACAAGCCGGCCAACGAGGCCGGGGCCAACTATCCCATGTATAAGTGGCAAAAGTGCGCCGTGGAGATGGTGGGCGCGCCCAGCGACACGGTCCACGGTCTCAGCTCCAGCCACCCGGACGAACCCAACCCGGACGGCAGCCAGAGCGGCAATACGTTATTTCACCACTCTTTTCTGGTTGAATTTCAACGCACCCGGTCCCAAGACGACCTGCCGGCCCCAGCACCCGTCCCGGCTTCCGGCACCATCCAGGGTCGGGTGAGCGGGGGCGAGGGGCTGATCCTGCAACTGCACCGGGCCGGGGAACTGTTGGCCCAGGGCAAGTTAGGCAAGGGCGGCGCCTTCCGTCTGCGCAGCTTGGACCCGGGCGTCTACACCCTCCACATCCTGGGGGAGGGCGACCCCGCGCCCGTGGTCACCTCCGCCCCCATCACCGTGGCTGGGGCCGACCCGGTGCAGATCGACCTCACCGTGCCGGGGAGCGAGCCTGTGCCGGTCCCCGCGCCCGCCCCAGTCCCAGTCCCGGTCCCGGTCCCTGTTCCGGCCCCTGCGCCCGACCATCTCTTTGATCGCTATGTCCTTTTCGGGCCGACCGACCAGCCCGCTACCCGCGTCCATCTGCTCTTGTTGACCGAAAAACTGGCCGCCCAATCCATCCCCTTCGGCTTCCGGCCCGATGAGGCGGCCCACGCCGCCCACGTCACCATCATCGGCGGACAGGACGGCGTCAGCGCCCAAGTCGCCGCGGATCTGGTGGCCCAAGGCGTCACCGTGCGTCGGGTGGCCGGGGACGCGGCGGCGATCCGGGGGGCGGTGTAATGGCGCCTCTGCCCCGCTATGTCAGCATCAACGGCCGCCTCGTCCCGCCGGACGCGGCCACGATCTCGGTCTTCAACCCGGCCATTTCCGGCGCGTTCGGCATCTACGAAAGTATGCAGATGCGGGACGGGGTGATCTTCCACTTCGAAGATCATTTGGACCGGCTGCTCACCTCCGCCCGGCTGATCAACCTGCCCCTGGCCGGGGATGCCGCCACCATCGCCGGATGGACCCTCTCTATGATCGACGCCCACCGCCAGGAAATGCCCCCCGGCGCGGCGGAAAGCGCCACCATCCGCCTCTTCGCCGTGGGCGCGTCCGGCCCGGACGAGCCGCCCCAGACCTTCATCTGGCTGCAAGCCCTGGCCCGGCCCCAGCCGGATGACTATGTGAAAGGACTGGGCGCGGTGACCTATCACGGGGAGCGGGCCATTCCCCAGAGCAAGTCGTTGAACACCTTGGTCAACACCCTGGCCAAGCAAAGGGCCACGGCGGCGGGAGAGAACGAGGGGCTGCTGGTGGATCGCCAGGGCAATGTGGCCGAGGGCAGCTCCAGCAACCTCTTCGTGGTTCAGGACGGCAGCCTGATCCTGCCCTCGGACGAAACCATCCTGGCCGGGGTGACCTCCCAGATCGTGCTGATGTTGGCCGCGCAGAGCGGTATCCCCGTGGCCCGGCGGCCCATCCCCCTGGCCTCCTTGGCCCAGTGGGATGAGGCCTTTCTCACCAGCACCAGCCGCCACGTCCTGCCCTTGGTGCGGGTGGATGGGGTGGCCGTCGGGACGGGGGTCCCCGGTCGCCTCACCCAGGCGTTGACGGAGCAGTTTGATGCCTATTTTGCAGAGTATGTCGCGACACGACGCGGGCAAACGAGGAACAAAAATCTTTCACCACCAAGGCACGAAGACACGAAATAACACAAAAAAACGCAAAGAATTTTGTGATTTTTGTGCCTCCGTGTCTTGGTGGTGAATCCTCTTTCCCCCCAATCCCCAATCCCAAGGAGTCCGAACCATGAACCTAAACCGACCGACCGTTGCAGTACTCTTTCTCCTCCTCTGCCTGGTCACCGGCTGGCTGCTGGCCGAGGTGGCCGCGCCCAAGCCGGTGATCGGCCTGCTGCGCCTGGACGGGGGCATGATCATCGACGAAAACGAGGCCGAGCGGCTGGTCAGCGCCCTGGCCGCGGCGGAGACCAACGACCAAGTGGCCGGGATCGTGTTGGAGATCGACACCCCCGGCGGGTCGGCCATCAGCAGCGAGTTGATCCAAGAGGCCATCCTGCGAGTGCGCCAGAGCAAGCCCGTGGTGGCTTCGGTGACGGGGATGGCGACCAGCGGCGGCTATTTGGTGGCCGTGGCCACGGACCGCATCTATGCCAGCCCCAGCGCGGCCATCGGCAGCGTGGGGGCCATCACCATGCGCCCTGGCGACCCCACCCTGCCCGAAGGGGCCCTCTTCACCGGCCCCTACAAGCCCGATGGGGGCAGCCGTTTCGACCAGATCCGCCAGTTGGACATCGTCAAGCAGAGCTTTGCTGGCGGGGTGATCGCCCTGCGCAGCCGTGCGCCCAACCCCATCACCATCGACATGCAGACCCTGACCGAAGCTCGCGTCTATTTGGGCCGAGAGGCGCTCACCCTGGGGCTGATCGACCACGAAGGCAGCCGCCTGGACGCGGTCCAGGCCGCGGCAGAGCTGGCCGGGGTGGGCCACTTCGACCTGGTGGAGTTGGACAGCTACCTGCTTCTGCCCGCCCCCACCCCCACGCCGGAGAGCGGTCTCCCCCTCTTCAGCGCCCTGGACCAACAACAGGCCGAGACCATCCTTTTCCTGGACAGCCGCTTCGTCCCCGACCTGCGGCTCAGCCCCCTGGACCGGCCCAGCTTTGTGCCGGGCCTGTCCACCAGCCCGTGACCGAAGGTGAGAAGAGGATGGATCTAGCCACGAAGTCACGAAGATGGGAAGGCTCACGAAGAAAAGAGAAGAAGACCTTCCTTCGTGCATCTTCCCACCTTCCCTTCTTCGTGGCTGCAAAGGTCTAACCTTCTTCCCCCACACAATAGCGTTGGAGTAATGACTATGCGCAACAACCGCACTTCCCTGGCTGTTCTGATCTTGGGTGCCCTGCTGGCGCTTGGCCCCCTGGCCGTACGGGTGATGGTCCTGGGCTACAATCGCCGGGCCGCGCCCCCCGCGCCCGCCCCGGTGACCATCACTCTGCCGGAGATGATCCCCACCCCCACCGCGGCCCCGGCGGGCAACCTGTCCATCTCGTCCACGGGCACAAAGATGGTGGGGGATCAGCCCAAGGTACTGGTGGACATGGCCCACTTCACCGGGGTGACCACAGGGCAGCTTCAGCCCCTGGCCCAGGCCCTGGCCCAGCGGGGAGCCATCCTCGACTATTGGACCGGCGACTTCGACGCCCAGGATCTGGAACCTGCCTTTGCCGTGGACGGCATCAACCTGAACCTGCCCGACCAATCTGAGCAGTTGGCCCAGCGACTGACCTCGGCCAGCGCCATGATCGTGGTGACCTCGTACACCACGTGGAGCGATGCCGAGTTGACCGTGCTGCGCAGCTTTGTACAGGACGGGGGTAACCTGCTCATCATCAGCGACCCGGAGATCTCTGGCGTGAGCGTGGACACCACCAATCGGCTGGCCCAGCCCTTTGGCGTGGTCTTCGAGGATGGCTACCTCTATGACCGCACCCGCAACGACGAGCATTTTATCCATGTGCCCATGACCGGCTTCCAAAATCGGGCCGCTGGGCTGACGGGCAAGTCGATCTTTCTCTATGGCAGCCGCAGCGTGGGCGGCCAGGTCAACAGCCAGATGACCACGGCGGATAGCACCCTCAACAGCCTGCGGGCTGGGGTCACCGGCTTCACCACCCTGGGGCTGGCCGCGCCCCGGGGCCAGGGATATCCGCAAAATGTGATGGCCCTGGGGGATCTGGACGTGTTGACCGAACCCTATGTCAGCCGTCACGACAACCGGGCCCTGCTGGACGTGGTGGCCGACTTCCTGGCCGGTAGCCTGCGCTCGGAGACCGTCACCGACTTCCCCGCCTATTTGGGCAGCCGGGTGATGCTCTTGGCCGGGGCAGAGACCCCCCGGGACGCGCGCTTCCTCAACCAGATCGCCACCCTGCAACGCTTTTTGGAGAGCCGGGGCCGCACCCTGATTTTGCAAGGGGGAACAACGGTGACGGAGATCCTGGGCGAGGAAGGGGAGGCCTCAGCCGGTCTGCCCGTGGTAGACTACATCTATATGGCCGACTTCGAGACGGCGGCGGCGGAGACAGATTTCTTTGCGGGCAACGAAATGACCCTGCGCCAGGAGGTGGAAGCCCTGGTTGACGTGGAGGCCAGCGCAGCCATCAGCGGGACGAGGGGCCTGACCGCCACAACCCCCACCCTGCAACCCGTGGCGACGGCGGAACCCATCACCCGCACGGTGATCACCCTGGATGACGGCTTGGGGCTGGTGGGCGAGGAGACCGTGTTGATCCTGCGCCGCCCGGTCGGTCCGTTCAGCACCGTGGTGGCCATTCTCGGCCCCAGCGCCAAGGCCCTGGAAGAGGGGTTGACCCGGCTGACCACGGCCAGCTACGCCAACTGCATCACCAGCCCGGATCAAGTAATCTGCCCCTACACCGGTACGGGGGTGGGCAGTTCGTCGGGTTCATCCGCCACGCCGACGCCGACCCCATCGCCCACCCCATCCCCCACCCGATCCGCCCCATCCTCCGGCGGGACAAGCGGGGGCGACACCTTCCGCATCTTGGTGATCAACGACGACGACCAGGCCAGCACAGGCTCCGCCACCGTGCCCAGCGAGGCGGATACCTATGCCACATTTTATGGGGATCTGGGTCTGGACGTGACCCAATGGTCCACGGAAGAAAAAGGCAGCCCCCAGGCCAAGGATCTGACCGGCTTCAACTGGGTGATCTGGAGCAGTGGCGAGGCGGAGCGGGGCGGGCCAACGGACGAGGAGATGGGGGCCATGACCGATTTTCTCTTTGGCGACGGCGGCGTTTTCATCGCCAGCGGGCGGGATGTGGGGGACTTTTCGCCGGACGGAGAGGCGGTGGCCCTGGTGGACGTGGTCAGCACGGGGTTGAATCCCATCCTGGCCGACGGGCTGCCGGAAGAGGCCATTCGCCTGACCGCAGCGGATGCCAGCGCCTATCTGATCGGCGAGACCTTTACCCCGGAGTACTACGATTCCATCCTGGTGCGAGGTCCCCGCAGCGCATCCGCCGGGGACCCGGTCATGCTCTCCCAGGAGATCGACTACAACGGCGACGGCAAGACCGACGGCTTTGGGGTGATCGCCATGTCCCTGACCTGGCTGCCGGACCCTGTGCGCAACGAGTTTATGGCCAACCTCTACATCTGGGCCAGTGGGCTGGAATAGATTCAGCACAAAAAATCGCCCAATCTCCCAATCGCTCAATCTCTTTGAGATTGAGCGATTGGGAGATTGGGCGATTTTTTTATTCCACGTTCACTTCCAGCTTGAAGTGCTTCTCCAGTTCCGTGGTCAGGCGGTCGCTGATGGTGCAGGGGTCGTTGGGGAATTGGAGCAGGTGGCGCTGGCCCTGGGTGTCCACGAGGATGCTGAAGTGGTCCTTGCCCCGGGGATCCCGCACCCGCTCGTAGATCTCCTTGAGGCGGAACTTGTCCCGGTCCAGGTTGCCGGAGCGGTGGAAGGTGATGTGCAGGGTGCGCCCGCCATTTTTGCCGTTGCCGTTTTCGTTTTCCCCTTCGCCATTATTCCCATCGTCCGTTTTGTCAGCTTTTGGTGAAACCTTGGGCGGTAGTTCCTTTGGTTCGGAGACGGACGCGGGCTGAGTTTTTGGCGGTGCAGACGGTTGGCTGGCCGGTGGTCGATGGCTTTGGGGCGGCACGGGCTGGGAGGCGGGGGAGGCCAGTTTGCCCCCGGGTTTGACCGGGCTGGCCTGCTCGAAGGTTTCCCAGCCGGGCACGTTGCCGAAGTCGTCGTTGTCATCCCAAACCGGCTCGGCGCTTGTCCCGCGATAGAGTTGACCCGGAGAGATCGTTTGCGGCGCTGACGCCATATAGCTGCCCCCACTTTCTTGAATCGAAACGATCTTTTCTTTTTCAAACACAACCAACTCCGCATTATCGCCCTCATCATCAAGGCCATCGGGCGGGGCGTCGATCAGGTCGCCAAAATCCAAATCATCTGCCTGGCCCAGACCGGTGAGACCGACCGCGCCGTTGAAGGTGGGCACATCCAGCAGTGGACGCTGGCGGGCGGGCGGCTCGTCGTCCCCGGCCGCGCGGGAATGGGTGATGAAATTTTGGATGGAATCGGCCAGGACGCTGGTGCGCCCTTCCCGGCTCTGGGCCTTGCCCTTTACCAGGATCACGTTGTCCGGCTCCAGCAGATCCCGGTATTCGGCATAGGTGCGGGGGAAGACCACGACCTCGCACTGGCCTTGGAGGTCTTCCAGTTGCACAAAGGCCATTGGGTCGCCCTTTTTGGTGGTGATGGTGCGCAGGCTGTTGATCATGCCGGCCATGACCACGGTGCGGTCGTTGTAGGTCTCGTCCAGGGCGGCGCAGGAGCAGGTAACGACCTTTTGCCAGTCGGCTGCCACCTCTTCCAGGGGGTGGCTGGTGACGAAGACGCCGACCAATTCCCGTTCCCAGGCCAAGCGCTCCCGGGGCTTGGCCTCGTCGATGTCGGGCAGCTTGATGGGGGCGGAGACCACGGTGTCCGCGCCGCCCAGCAGGTCAAACATGGAGAGCTGGCCGCTGTCCCGGGCGATGTGGATGCCGGCGGAGCGGGCGATCATCTCCTCCATGACGTCCAGCAGTTGGCTGCGCTTGCCGAAGCGGTCAAAGGCGCCGACTTTGAAGAGACATTCCAGGGCCCGCTTGCCCACGGCCCGCAGATCCGTGCGGTCACAGAACTCCTCCAGGCTTTTGAAGGGGCCGCCCTCGTTGCGGGCGTCGATGATCACCTGGACCGGTCCCGCGCCCACGTTCTTGACCGCGGCCATGCCATAGCGGATGGCGCTGCCCTCGGCCACAGGGAAGTCGAAGGCGATGCTGGGGTCCTTCTTGGCCGCGCCCACCTCGGAGTCCGCCGGCACCTCCTGGATCTCGAAGTCCAGGCCAGAGTAGTTCACATCCGGCGGCAGGACCTGGATGCCCATGCGCCGACATTCGCTGATAAAGTTGACCACCTTCTCGGTCTTGTCCCGCTCGATCAGGAGCAGGGCGGCCATGTATTCAACCGGGTAGGTGGCCTTGAGAAAGGCGGTCTGCACGGTGATCACCGCATAGTCGGCGGCGTGGCTGTTGTGGACCAAGATGTCGTTGGCGATGAAATTGTGGGTACCCGGGACCTCCAGATCGTAGGTCTGTTTTTCGCCCACAGGGGTGATCTCCACCACCCGATCCCAATAGATGTCGTTGTCCGCATAGCGGCGCAGATCCGGCGCGTACTCTGTGGCGGCGAAATAGTCGGCCAGACGCCCGATGGTGTTGCGATGGTAGCCGGTCTTGGCTCCATTGCCCACGGGGTAGAACTCTCGCTGGGCCACCCCGGTCTCGGCGTTGAGTTGGCTCCACGTGACGCCAGCCTGAGCTTTGGCGGCCCGCACGGTCTCCTTCACACCCAGGGGCACAATATCTTTTGTCCCGGCAATGGGATCTTCGTCCAAAACCAGCCGGTCCAGGGTCGTCCGTCGCGCTTGGTTGACAAAATGGACGCCCACTTTTTGGGCAAAGGCGGCCAGATTGGCGTTGCCGGTCACAAAAAGCTGGTAGCCCGTGCGCCCCTCTTTGTACGGGAATTCCACCGTGCGCAGACGGCTGAGGATGCCCAGGCGCAGAAAAAGATGCTGCATCTGCCGGGCCATACGCTCGGAGGCCGTGGCGTAGAAGAGGCTGCGGCCCGTCTCGTTGAGGTGCCCATCCCCCTCCCACATGCGGCTGAGGAGCAGGCCGATCTGGCGGTTGGTCAGCTCGAA
>CAZKEX010000004.1:19282-31296 GCA_964551895.1 uncultured Caldilineaceae bacterium
TGGTCGGGCCACTCGGCATTGCCCTCCACGGGCAGGCTACGGGGCACGGCAATCAGGTCATCCGGGGAGATCTCCTCCAGAAGCCGCCAGCCGTCAAAGGTGTAAAAGGGATGGTTGGCCGTGGCCTCGATCTGGCGGCCCGACGCCGTGGTCAGGTGGAAGACGGGCTTGATGCCGTTGTCTATCACCTGGGCGACGGGGCCGGACCGCAGGGTCAGGTCTTCAATGTCGCAGGTGACGACGCTGTCCAGTTTGGCCGCGCCGGTGTACAGATCCTCGATGCGGACCATGCGGCCGCTGGCCGGGTCCACGATCTCGGTGTCACCTGGCAGACATTTGTTGAAGCCATAGCGAGCGAAGAACTCGATGTCGGCGTAGATATCCGTGGCAGCGTCCTTGGGGATGCCTCGGGCCGCACAGCCTTGCACGAAGATATTCTTGTGCCGCTCGATCTCCGACGCTTTTTTCTTGCTGATAGCCCGGCGCACCAGGTCGGCCTCGCCGGGAGTGTAGCCGGCGAGTTCACTCAGGATCTGAATGATTTGCTCCTGATAGACTATAATGCCGTATGTTTCGGCCAGAACCGATTCCAGCGCTTTGTGCTTGTATTCTATCGGTTCATCCCCGTGCATGCGGCGGATGAAAACAGGAATATAGTCGATCGGCCCAGGCCGATACAACGAAATGGTGGCGATGATGTGCTCGAACATGGTGGGGCGCATCTCGGTGAGGACCCGGCGCATGCCTTGGGACTCGACCTGGAAGACGCCGCTGACTTCGCCGCTGGAGAGGAGGTCGAAGGCCCGGCGAGCCGGTTCGCCTTCGAAGGGCATGTTGTCCAGCTTGTATTCGATGCCGTGGCGCTCCCGGATCAGCCGCCCGGCCTCCCGCATGACCGAGAGGGTGCTGAGGCCCAGAAAGTCGACCTTGAGCAGGCCGATGGACTCCAAAATGGGGAACTCGTATTGGGTGACGGTCTCGGTGATGGAGGACTTGCTGCCCCGCATGAGGGGGGTGTAGTGGGAGAGTTCCCGGTCCGCCACGATGACCGCGGCGGCGTGGATGCCCGAGTGCCGGGCCACCCCCTCCAACTGCATGGAGGTCTCCAGCAGTTCCTGGACCCATTTTTCCTTCTTGAACAGGTCGACCAACTCGGCGCTGTAGAACTCGTTGCCCTCGGTCAGCACATCCTGGATGGTGACGGGCTTGCCGGGGATGCCGGGGATCAGCTTGGCGATGCGGTCCACCTGGTGCAGGGGGATGTCCTTGACCCGGCCCACGTCTCGGATGGCGGCCCGGGCCTTCATGCGCCCAAAGGTGACGATCTGGGCCACTTGGTCCGAGCCGTACTTTTCGATGGTATAGCGGATCAGCTCCTCCCGCTGATCGTCCGGGTAGTCCAGGTCGAAGTCGGGCATGGTGACCCGACCAGGGTTGAGGAAGCGCTCGAAGATCAGGTTGTTCTTCAGGGGGTCCAGTCCGGTGATGCCGATGCAATAGGCCACGATGGAGCCTGCGCCAGATCCACGCACGTTCCACCAGATGTTGCGGCTGCGGGCAAAGTCGCACAGGTCGGCCACGATCAGGAAGTAGATGGCAAAGCCCATCTCGTCGATGATGCGCAGCTCCTTCTCCATGCGGGCCTGCACCTCCTCGTTCATGGCCCCCTCGCCGTAGCGCTCGGCCAACCCCTTCACGGTCAGGTGGCGCAGATAGGTGGAATAGGTGTAGCCCTCGGGGATGGGCATGTCGGGCAGGTGATACTCTTTGTCCTCCAGATCCACCTCGCACATCTCGGCGATGCGCAGGGAGTTGTCGTAGGCGCTGGCCGGCAGGTCGATGAGGGGGCGGAAGGTCTCCTCAAGCTGTTTGCGGCTCTTCATAAAGTAGCTGGCATCGCTGAGCCGCATACGCTTTTCGTCGGTGAAGTGGGCGCTGGTCTGGACGCAGAGCAGCACGTCGTGGGGGCCGCCGTCTTCCTCTTTGACGTAATGAACATCGTTGGTGACCACCATTTGCAGGCCAAACTTGTCGGCCCAGGGTACCAAGATCTTGTTCACCCGCACCAGTTCGGGGATATTGTGTTCCTGGATCTCGATGAAAAAATTCTCTTTGCCAAAGAGATCCACATACCAGCCCAGGCGGTCGTAGGCCTCTTTTTCCTTGCCCTGTTCCAGAAGTTGGGGCACCTCCGCGCCCAGACAGCCAGTGGTGGCGATCAGTCCCTCGGCGTGCTTTTCCAGAAAATCGTGGTCGATACGGGGTTTGTAATAGAAGCCGTTGGTGTGGCTGTTGGACGAAATCTTGAGCAGGTTGCGATAGCCGGTCATGTTGCGGGCCAGCATCAGGAGATGGTAGTTCTCCTTGTCGAACTGGCCGTCCCGGCCGCCCATGGGCCGCCCCCACACGGTCTGATACGCCTCCAGACCGATGATGGGCTTGATCTCCGCCTTCTTGGCCGCCCGGAAGAACTCCACCGCGCCGTGCATGGCCCCGTGATCCGTGATGGCCAGGGCAGGATGGCCCAGCCGCTTGGCCTCGGCCACCAGATCCTTGACCCGGCCCAGGCCGTCAAGCAGGGAATATTCTGAATGGGTATGCAGATGGACAAAATCGCCGGACATGGGCAAGGTCTCTCAACTCAAAGGGAACGCAAAGCTGAAAAATAGGCCACGGATTGAACGGATGAAACGGATTTTCACTGATTTTTGAAGGAAGATCCGTTTTTATCCGTGGCATCCCTTCGAGAAACTCAGGACACCGCCGTCTGATCCGTGTTCTATTTTTTGACTACACTGCGAAAACTAAAAATTCACCGCAAAGACGCCAAGAGCGCAAAGAAAAACAAGAACTCCCTTCTCAATTTTCTTTAAAATCTTTGCGTCCTTTGCGCCTTTGCGGTGAGAATTGGCTTTTTGCAGTGAACTCATTTTTTGGATCAGCGGTCTATTTTGCTCAACATGGGAAATGACATAGGAAATGACATAGGAAATGACAGTGGGAATCTAGGAACATTGACATAAACCGAACCAATGTTCTAGTCGGTACGAGTTGATTATACCAGACACAATGGCTGGGGTTCAAAAGATTCAGGAGGCCCGAAAACAAGTTTGACCTACCAGCTATAATACTTGATAATAAGAAGTATTACGATTGTATTGACATGATTGCCAAAGGAGATTGACCTATGCGTTCATCAGTTGTTTGGTCCTTTTCTCTGCCGCCGGACATGGCAGATGAACTTGAAACGATCCTTGTCCAAGAACAGCGCACCAAAAGCGAACTCGTGCGGGAAGCGCTGCGTCACTACATGGCAGACGCCAAGTGGACCGCTATTCAGCAGGAGCTTTCCATTCGAGCCAGGGGTGCGGGCGTCATCGCAGAGAGTGATGTCGAGTATCTCGTGGACAGTCTGCGATCATGATCCGGGTCGTGTACGACACCAATGTACTCATCTCGGCGGCGATTTTCCCAAAGAGTGTTCCCGATCAGGTGCTGGGATTGGCCCGTTCAGGAGCCGTTGATCTCTTTACCTCCCGGTTCATTCTTGACGAATTTCAGCGTGTGCTTGAAGACAAGTTTGGCCTGGATCGAGGCCGAGCCGATTTTATGGTTGCTCACGTTCGCTCCCTTGCCCAAGTCGTTTCACCGCCCGTCTCAATCGAGATCATTCAGGCCAAAGACAGCGATAATCGGATCCTGGAATGCGCTATGGAAGCCCGCGCCCATTATCTGGTCACCGGAGATCGCAAGCATATCCTGCCCCTCGGTGAGTTCCGCGGCATTCAAATCCTCAGCCCAAGCGATTTCCTCCAGATTTTTCGTCAACGCGAATAAGTCCTGGGTAAACACGGAGTGAATTGAATAGCACCCATCCGCTTTTTTTGCTATACTGTAGGCAGACTGAGAGGAATACCGCACTCAATGCAGCTGCAAAATCGCCATCCGAACGGTGGTGTAGATCGGAGCAAAACTATGCAAACAATCCAAACTCCAATTGACTACGAAGGCGCGATTGCGACGCTTATCAGGGATTTGCCGACCGAACGGGCAGCGCAACTCTACGATTTTGCGCGCTTTTTGCAGGCAGAATCCCGATCTGGGGTCGAATTCCCCTTTGCAGAAAATGGGGACGCCGATTTGTCCGAAGATGACCTAGTGGCGGAGGACGTTGCCTGGGAGAAAAGCTTGGCCCGGCACGCGGATCGCTTTGCCGCACTGAAAGCCCAGGCCAAAGCCGATGTGAAGGCCAAAAAAGCCGTTCCGATGTTCGGCAAACACGACGAGTACGACCGTCTTCTCGGATAAACACACAACTCGAACCACAACACTCAATCAGTGCCAAATTCAAAGAGACGGCGCTCCCTCCCGGGAGCGCCGTCTCTTTGTTGCGTATTACGTGTTACGTGATGCGTGGGCGAGCAAATTACCATTCTCTCACCCACGCATCACTCATTACTCATTACTCCTTGCCTCTCTACTTCAAAACCATCGGCAAGAAGATCGTATAGCTCGGCTTCGCCGGCTGGGCCACGACGAGGGTTGCCGTGAACTCAGGGTTTTCGTGGTCGGCGTAGCTGTACGTGCCTTCCGTGGAGAGGGACCGTTTGTAGCTGCTCCCCGTGCCCAGCAGACCGCTGTCCCAGCCATCCGTGGGGAGGAGGGCCGAGGGGGCCAAGCCGGGGAAGGTGACGGCAGGATCCGCGCTGGTGCTGGTGTGGGAACCCGAGTCCATGTTGACCCACTGCACCACGTCGCCCGGGGCTACGGTCAGGAAGGATGGGTCGAAGCCGCTGGCGGTGATGGCGATCACGTGGTCCGCATCCTTGGCGATGACCGGGGTCATGGGCACGTCGAAGTGGACCGGGGCGTCGATCACCACCAGATCCCAACTGCGGTAGGGCTGGTAGCCGGTCTGGGAGACCTGCAACTGGTACGCGCCGGCCGGGGTGAAGAAGCTGAAGTAGCCATCCGCGCCGGTGACCTGGGGGTTGATCTGGTCGAAGTCAACCGCCGGCCACAGGTCATAGACCGCGTCGCCAGAGGCGCCTGTCACCATCGATTGCATACAGGCCACGGTCGAGCCGCCGATGACCAACCCTGTGGTCAGGTCATAGACATTGCCCTCCGGGTCGATGGTCACTTCGCCGTCGGAACACTTCTTGATCAGCTCGCAGATGACGCAGATGCGGATGGTACCGGCAAAGGGACCGTCGGTCGGCGTGGTGAAGCTGCCGGCGTAGATCATGTCCCCGTCCGGGTCGGTCAGGTTGATGGTGGCCACATCGCCCAACTCCATGGTCACCACTGGGTTGTCCCCATCGCAACAGACCTTCAAGGTGACCGTGTAGGTCTGGCCCCGTTTCAGGAAGACCGACCAACCGCTCTCGTCCAAGCGTCCGCTGGGCACGATCACGTGGCCGGAAGTCGCCTCGATAAAGCGCAGACTCATGGGGTCCCAGAAGAGGGAGCTGTCCACGATCACGGCCACAGTGGATGTCGGGGCGCTGGTGAGGGTGCCCACCCGGGCCACGGCATAGATGTTGTGGCTGCCATCGGCCAAGCCGGTGACGGCCAGACTCCACTGGCCCAGGCTGTCCGGGGTGGCGGTGCCCGCCAGGGCGCCGTCCACATAGACATCCACCACCGCGCCGATCTGTACCCGCCCGGTGACGGTGATGTCGCCGGAACAGGTGGTGCCGGGCAGAGGATGGGCGATCACCGGGGGCAGCAGGGGCACGGTCACTGTGACCACGGCCGTGTTGTTGGTGGGGTTGGTGTCGTTGCTGCTGGTGATGACCACGGTGTTGGTCAGCACGGTGCCCGCCGGGGTGGTGAAGGGGATCCCGGTCTGGATGGCGATGCCGCCTGTGCCGCCCACGCCCAGGGTGCCCACAGTGTAGTCCAGGGTGCGCCCGCTTTGGGTCATGGGTTTATTGGGCACGGATTGTTCGTTGATCAGATGCTGGGGGGCGCTGAAGGTGTCGATCACATGCACGTTGGTGGCGGCGGTGGAGCCGGAGTTGCCATAGTTCACCAGCCAGTTGATCTGCCATCCCCGCACACCGTTGGCCGGATCGAAGACCGGCCGGATCCGCCCCTGCTTGGTGACGCCGGGGTCGGCCTCGCCCTGCTGGTCCGTGCCACGCAACAGATAGTCTTCGGTCTCACCCAGGCGGAAGGGGCTGTCGTAGCCCCGGCCATCGCCATAGGGGGCGGCGGCGGCGCCCAGGGTCTTGTTGGACTTCTGCTCGCTCAGGGTCAGGCGCAGCCACATGGGTTTCTGGGCCAGATCGGCCGGGTTGGCCGCCAGGCCCGTGGTGGTCACAGGAATGACGTGCAGCCCCGGTCCCAAGGTGGCCACGTTGACCGGGAAGTCGATGATGATATGCTCCCGGGCCACACCGCCGTTGGTGGTGGGGTCCGAGGGGCAGTCGAAGCGGTCGGCCCAGTCGCCGTCCCGGTTGCTGTCGATCCAGCCGTTGAGATAGCCGATGCCGTCGTTGTTGGCCAGCAGGCTGACCGCGCTGGGGGCGATACTCACCGCCACCTTGATGGTATTGACCGCACAGTGGTTGAAGACGGTGCTGGTTGGGTCGATGCCGTCATCCCGCTTGTCCAGATCCGCCTGGTTCAACTTGGGCACGATGTTGTTGGTGGGGTCCATGTCGAAGCCCGTGTCGGCTTCCCGCTCGGCGGTGACGCCTTGGCCCAGGTGGAAGGGCCGCGGTTCCATGTGCTTGGGTCCTCGCTCCGGGGCGGCCACGCTGAAGACCGTGGGGAAGTTGGCCCCCACGCTGGGATAGGCTTCCATGCCCACACCGGCGTTGTTGGCGCTGTCCGGCGCGTCGCCCAGGTCCGAACAGGCCAGGAAGAGCCGGGTGGGGTTGCTCTCGCCCCGATGGCCGGGGATCCACCAGAAGGCTTTGTTGATCATGTGGCGGTCGCAGACGATGCGGTCTGTGGGCCTGATCCGAATCTTGATCAGCGCCGGGCTGTTGCCTGGGCCGATGGTCCCGGTCCAGCCGACAGATTGACCGCCGCTGCCGATGGTGGCCAGACCAAAGTTGGCGGAGACGCCCACGGCGATCACGCCCGAAGGCAGCACATCGCTGATGTTGACCGTCTCGGTTACGCCGGTGTTGGTCAAGGCCAGGAGGTAGCTTGGGGTTTGGCCGCTCAAGAAGCCCCACTCCGCATACTGGTTGGCGGTCACATTGCCGGCGACGTCTGTCTCCTCGACAAGGATGTGCTTTTCCAGATGAATCTGAGGATCTTGGGGTTTGTCACAGCTTATCGGCGTGGTCTCCACATCCTCGATCAGGGAGCCGTCCGGGCGCTGGAGAACTACAATGTTGATGGCGGTCACGCTGGCCGTATCCGGGCAACGACGCACCCGCACGGCGAACTCCACCCGCAGGGCCGAATCCGGGGTCATATAGCCTTGCCAGCTCACCCGACCACTGGGGCCGAAGCCGGCATCGTAGACAGCGACCAGGGGCGAGACGCTGGGGGTCAGTTCGGTGACAAAAGGTCCGTTGACCAGATTCACCTCGGCAGGCAGCACATCGGTCATGACCACCAGGGCCGGGGCCGTGCCGCCCATATGCTTGATATCGATGGCGTAGGTGATGACACTGCCCAGCGCCACGGTGGTGGGGCCGCCGCTGACAAACTTGTCCACGGTGATCTCACCGGGGTTGCCGCCGGGGTCTGCGGGGTGATAGATGTAGTCTTCGGTCTCGCCCAAACGGAAGGCGCTGGGGGCGACCGGCCCGCGCCCATCGGCCAGGCCGGTGGTGGCCGGGCGCAGGGCCCTGTGCTCGCTCAGGGTGAAGCGCACCCAGGCCGGGCCGTCCTTCACCGGGTTGGAGACGAGCATGGTGGGCACGGCGATGTCCACGAAACCGCTGGCAGGAATGGCCGCCGGGTTGATGGCGAAGTCCTGCACAATCCACTCGTAGGCTCGGGCTGTGCCGGTGGGGCCGCCGGGCTGGTCGATGTTGCCACACGACCGCACATCCTCCCAGTCGCCGTCCCGGTTGCCGTCGTACCAGACATTCAGGAAGACTCGGTTCCCGCCCACGGGCAGGGCAGAGCGACGAATCCGCACCTTCAAGGTGCTCTCTCGACAGTCGAAGAGGGGCACGTTGGGGTTGAGCCAGCCGTCATCCGCCTTGTCCTGGTCGGCGCTGTTGGTGTCCGTGCCGTTGTCCAGGATATTGGTGATGCCGTCGGCATCGGGCAGCACATCCGCATCCTTCTCGGCGGTGATGCGATCGCCCAGCCAGAGCAGGTCAGAGATGACATGGGCCGGACCCGCGCCGCTGCCGGCCGGGGTGCCTTCCCAGACCGTGGGGAAGCGACCCATGACCGGACCGACGGGATAGGCCACATTGCCCACGCCGTAGTGATTGGTGCTGTCCGCGGCATCGCCGAAGTCCATGCCCTTGGGCTCCTGGTCACAGTTGATGCGCACATGCACTACACGGGAGCTAAACTCGGTGCCGTCCTTCAGGATCACGAATGCCATGTTGGTCACACCGGTTTGGCAGGGCGGCTCATTCTGCGACACCTGCACATCGAACTCGATCACGGCCATCTGGCCTGCGGGCACGTCGCCGTCCCACACGATCTTGTTCGGTCCGCCGGCATAGACCGCGGCGCCCAGGGTCGCGGTCACCGTGCCCGCCACATAGGTGGTTCCAGCAGGGATGGAATCTTCCATATGCAGGCCCACGGCCGTGCTGCCACCGCTGTTGTTGATCTTGACCGTGTAGTGGATGATCCCACCCGGCACGGTCTCGGTGACGTCCGCCGTCTTCTCGATGGTGATGACCGGCTGCTGGTCACAGTTGACACGCACATGCACCGTGCGGGAGGTCAACTTGGCGCCGTCCTTCGTGACCACGACAGCCGTGTTGGCCACCCCATTCTCGCAGGGCGGCTTGTCTTGGCTCACCTGCACATCGAACTCGATCACGGCCATCTGGCCTGCGGGCACGTCGCCGTCCCACACGATCTTGTTCGGTCCGCCGGCATAGGCCGCGGCGCCCAGGGTCGCGGTCACCGTGCCTGCCACATAGGTGGTCCCGGCAGGGATGGGATCTTCCATGTGCAGGCCCACGGCTGTGCTGCCACCGCTGTTGTTGATCTTGACCGTGTAGTGGATGATCCCGCCCGGCACGGTCTCGGTGACGCCAGCGCTCTTCTCGATAGTGATCTCCGGCGGCTGGCTGTCAAAACGGATGCGATAGTCTTCGGTCTCGCCAAAGCGATAGCCCTTGTCCGGGCCGCGTCCGTCGGCCAGGCTGGTGGTTGTGCTGCGGGGGGCCTTGGTTTCGGCCAGGGTGACCCGTGCCCACATGTCCATGGTGGGGTCGATGTTGGCCCCGGCGTTGTAGGGCAGGAAAGTGGTCAGGGTGACCGCGTGGGTGCCCGGCCCCAGGGTGGTGGGGAAGTCCTGCACCGCCCATTCCAACGCGCCGCCCTGGGCGCAGTCAAAGGCGTCCGCCCAATCGCCGTCCCGGTTCCAGTCGAACCAGACATTGACAAAGCGCTCGCGCACCGGGGCAGAGGCCGCAACGGTCACCCGCACCACCATCTCGCCTGGCTTGCAGTGGTCCAGGGGCGGACGCTTGAGGACGCCGTCGTCTTCCTTGTCCCGGTCCGCCACATCGGCCTTGGGATCGAGATTGGTGACCGTATCCTCATCGGGCAGCAGATCGGCGTCAAACTCGCCGCTGACCCGAAGACCCAGCCAGGCGTCCGCCTTGGGCAGCCAATGGTTGGGGCCAGGTACCGGCCCAGTCCCCGGCCCGTAGACCGTGGGGAAGCGAGCGGCCACCGGTCCAACGGCGTACGCGGTCATGCCGACGCCACCGTGGTTGGTGCTGTCCGGCGCGTCGCCCAGATCCGGGCAGGCCAAGATAGAATGCACCTCGTTGGAGAGAATGTCCGCCGCGCCGGGCAGTTGCAGATGGCCCTGGTTGACGATCGGCTGGTCACACTTCTTGCTGGTGGGGTGGCCGATCACGGTGACCTGGAAGCCGATAGTGGCTCGGTCTTGCTGTTGGAGCGCGCCTTCCCACACGATCTCGTCGGTGTCGGGGTTGTAGAAAACCTGGCCCGCCGAAGCCGTGGCGCTGTCAGGCACATAGGACGTGCCGGCTGGCACATGGTCCACCACATGCAGCCCATCCATAGATGTGCCGGTGTTGGCCACGGTCAAGGTGTAGTGAAGCGTGTCGCTCACAACCACCATGGGCTTGTCCACAACCTTGTGCAGGGTGAGGGGTGTGTCCCCGGTCTGGGCCAAGGCCGGGCCGGGGAGCAAGGTCAACAGCAGCCCTAGCATCAGGGTTGCCAGGGCTACAATGCCGATCAAACGCAGAATGGCTGGCCCCGGAGGTTTGGCGTCCGTGGACTGGTCCCCCAAGTCGCTGAAATCGAGTCTTGCAGTCATCGTTCGTCTCCTTTTGAATGGTTCTGCCAAATTGTGCTGACGAGGTCTCGTGCAGGGGCCATGCGGGTAGATTTGATAGGGTGCATGGCAGGTGTGTGGAGAGGGGGAGAGTCTGGCCTACTCAACGCAAGGCCGTGGGGAATGCCGACAAACCAGTCGGGGATGGGGATGGGGATGGGGATGGGGGATAGGAAACTAAAAGCGGTAGGTCTCGGACCTACCGCTTCCAGTTTCTGCTCAACCTCCAAGGACACATTTAGCGCATGATCAGAGGCAGATAGATATATTTCTGTGTGGATTGGACCGGGGTGACGATGAGGGTGGCCTGGTGAAGGGGCGAGGCGCTGTCCACATAGGCGAAGGTGCCCTCGTTGTCCAGTTGACGCTTGTAGCTCTCGCCCCCAAGCAGGAGGCCGCTGTCCCAGCCCACCACCGGGGCGAAGGTGGCCGCCAGGGTCTGGGGGCTGCTGACGCTGGCATGGTCGCTGCTGTCCACATTCACCCATTCGACAACGCTGCCCACGGTCACGCTGAGTACCGCTGGGTCAAAGCCGTTGGGGCCGACGGTGATCACGTAGTCGGCCTTTTTTTCCACCAGAGGCGTAAGGGGAATGTTGCGCTCCACTGGCGCATCCACCACCACTAGATCCTCTGTGCGATAGGGCTGATACCCCTGTCCCCACGCCTCCACCCGGAAGGCGCCGGCGGGGGTGAAGAAGCTGAAGTAGCCGTCCTCGCCGGTGGTTTGGGGGTTGATCTGGCCAAAGTCCGCCGCGGGCCACTGGCTGTAAACCGCGACCCCGCCCACACTGGTCCCGTCGCTTTGGGCTTGGAAACAGGTGGCCATCGACATGGGGATGGGCTTGCCCGTGGTCAGGTCGTAGATCACCCCTTCGGGATCGATCAACACCGTGCCGTCGGAGCAGACTTTGATCTTGGCGCAGGTGACGCACAGCTTCATGCTGCCGCTGACCGGCTTGTCCGTGAGGGTGGTGAAGACGCCGGTGTAGACGTTGTCCTTGTCCGGATCGGTGAGGGGGATCTCGCTGCCGTCGGTCAAGGTGAGGGCCGCCTCCCCATCCCCGACTTCGCAGCAGAGGGTGACGCTGACCGTGTAGGTCTGTCCGGGGCGCAGGAAGATCTGCCAGCCTGTGGCGTCTGTGCGGCCATCCGACCCCCGGGGCGGGCGGGCATTTCCGGCAGCGTCGGTGAAGGTGAGGCTCATGGGACTCCAACTCAGGCTGTGGTCCACCTTGACCAGCACCGTGGGAGAGGGTGCGCTGGTCAGGTCGCCATAGCGGGCCACGGCGTAGAGTAGATTGTCGCCGTCGGTGAAGTAACCGTCATAGGCCCAACGACCCTGGCTGTCGGTCTTGGCCGTGCCAGCGAAGTAGCCGTTGATGTAGACATCCACCTCCGCGCCGGGATAGGCCCGGCCCACAACTTTGAGCATCCCATCACAGACCGTGCCGGGGATGGGATAGGTGATGATCGGCGGCAGCAGGGGCACGGTGAGGGTGACCGTGCGCAGATTGTCGTTCGGGTTGGC
>CAZKEX010000004.1:31396-36959 GCA_964551895.1 uncultured Caldilineaceae bacterium
TGGCGCTGGTCCACGGGCAGGATCAGATAGTCCTCGGTCTCCCCAAGCAGGAAGCCGCCCAAGGGACCACGCCCGTCGCCATAGCCCCCGGCCCCTTTGTCCCCGGGACGTTCACTTAGGCTGATGCGTGCCCAAACAGGCTGTTCCGCCCTTTCCTCAGGCCAAGAGACCGGGCCGCTGGTGGGGACGACCAAGGTGTGCAGCCCCGGTCCCAGGGTGGCGGCGTCCACGGGGTGGTCGATGACGATATGCTCCGGGGTGTCGAAAATGCTGGGGCCGCCGGCGCCGCAGGCGTCGATGTCGCCCCAACTGCCGTTGCGGTTGCTGTCCAGCCAGATGTTGAGATAGCCCACCTTTTCCACCTCGGCCAACATGGTGACGGCCAGGGGGGAGATGAAGATCTCGACCTTGAGTTCCCCGGGTTTGCAGTGGGTGAAGCTGGCCGAGGCCAGATCCAGCCCGTCGTCGTGGCGATCCTGGTTGGCCAAATTGAGGGGGGGCTGGATGTTGTTGACCCCGTCCATGTCCGGCCCGGTGTCGGCATCAACTTCCAAGCTGACCGCCCGGCCCAGGTGGAAGGGGAGGGCAAGGCGATGGAAGGGACCCGGCGCGCCGGGACCATCGGCCACAGTGGGGAAGCGGGCGGGGACGCCGGGGTACGCGGTCATGGCCCCGCTGCCGCTGGCGGAGAAGTGGTTGGCGCTGTCCGGCGCATCCCCCAGATCCCGGCAGGCCAACATCACCGTGACCGGGTTGCTGCTGCCCACCGCGCCCTGGCTGCTCCAGGTTGCCCGGTTGATCAGCACATCCTCGCAGCCCACCCGGTCCGAGACTTTGGCCCGGATCAGCAGGCGGGCGGTGAAGGTTTCGGTGTTGCCGCCAAGGTCGGCGGTCCACACCACTTTGCGCCCGTCCTCCATGATGACGGCGGAACCGCTCTGGGCGGTGGCTTCCGTGGCGATCAGCCCGGCGGGCAGGGTGTCGGTGATCAGCGCTTGGTAATTTTTCTGGTCCACCGCGGCCAGATCCAGGCTGTAGAACAGCGTCTCGCCGGGCAGAACGGCATAGTCGAGCACCTGGGCGGTCTCACCGTTCTCGTTGGCCAAGAGGCGCTTGTGCAGCTCGATCTGGGGTCGATCTCCGGGCACATGCAGATAGTCCTCGGTCTCGCCCAGGGCGAAGGCGGCAGGATCCCGAGGGCCGCGGCCATCGCTATAGTTTTGGCCCGGCACCACCACGGCCTTCTGCTCGCTGAGGGTGAAGCGCACCCAGGCCGGATGCCCGGGCTTGTCGTCCATCACCAGCCCAGTGTTGACAACCAGATCTTGGAAGCTCGATGTGAAGGTACTGGTATCCACCAAGAGATCCCGCACGATCCACTCGGAGGCAAAGGCCTGGCCGCCTTGGGGTGGGGGTGGACAGGATTTGACATCAGCCCAGTCCCCATCCCGGTTGCCGTCCAGCCAGACGTTGAGAAAGAGACGACCGGGCTGGGCGTTGGGCTGCTTGGCCACCCGCACCGAGAGGGAGGCCTCCCGGCAATCCTCGAATGCCACCTCTCGGTTGAGCCAGCCATCGTCGCCCTGGTCTTCGTCGGCCACGTCCAGCCCCTTGTTGAGGATGTTGTTGCCTAGGTCCTGGTCTGGCCCGCGGTCGGCCTCGGGCTCAATGGTCACCCGCAGGCCCAGCCAGGCCATGCGCGGATCCTGGTGCAGTGGGCCGCTGGCCGCGCTGGCTGGGGCCGTGTCGGGCAGATCCCAGACCGTGGGGAAGCGGCCCGGCACCCCGGTATAGGCCGTGTTGTCGATGCCCACATGGTTGAAAATGCTGTCCGGCGCATCCCCCAGATCCGAACGGTGGTAGACATCTGCCGGAACCTGGGCCTCGTCGTTGTTGGGGTTGAGGTCGCCGTTGATACGGGTGCGCGCCCGGTTGGTGATCAGGGCGGCGGCGGACTCCTCCACATTGACGAAGATCTGCACACTGCGTTCCTCGCCGACCTTGAGTTCGCTCTGGTTTTCGCACACCACATCCCCGCCCTCGGTCTGGCCAGCGGCCAGACGACAGGTCCAACCGCTGCCCTCGAAACCGCCATATTTTAACCCTGCGGGCAGGGTATCGGTCACCACAAGGGGACCGTGAACCACCACCGTGCCCTCGTTGCGCAGGGTCAGGGTGTAGACGCTGGATTCCCCCCGATAGAGTACGCCGATGTGGCCCTTGTAGCAGCCCACATCGCACTGGGCCAGGGGCGCGTTGGCATCTCCGCCCAGGTCGAGGACGCTGAACGGGCCGTTCGGGTCCAGGCCAAAGCCGGCTCGATCCGGGTTGATGACGCCGCCGCAGTTATGGCCGCCGATGGCTGTGGGGTCAACCCCTAGATCCGCAACCGGTGCGTCGCTCTGGGCCAGGGCCGCAGCAGGCAACAGGATAAACAGCAGGATCATCAAAGTCAACACCGTGGCCAGACGAGCGAATCGGCCCGGCGTAAGATGGGGACGGCTTGGAACTATGGTAGAGAGAGACATAGGATGGCTCCTTGAGAGGGTAAAAACAGGCGATGGGTGTGGTTGGTCAGAACGCGCTGGAACGGATCTTTGGCTCACTCAACGAAGAAGGGGCAGGTTCGCGGACAAGGGGACTGATCTCACCCCTCTGCCCTCCGGCCCCCAATTCTGGGGGAAGTCGTGGACAGCTCCCCCAGAATTGGGGGCCGGGGGGGCAGGGCGTGAACGGCTACGCTCTTACCCTTGAATGTTGATAAATCCGGCCCAGGTGAACGGGTGAGGGGTGCGCTGCATGGCCTGGAGTTGGGCCGCCCGCAAGGCAGCGCCGGGCTGGGAGAGGTTATTGTGGACTAGATTCGCATAAAAATCAACCATCAAATTTGCCGAGGCCTGATCCGCCACTTTCCACAGGCTGACCACCAATCCTGTGGCCCCCGCGGCCAGGAAACCCCGGCCCATGCCCAGCAAGCCGCCGCCCCGGGGTTGGCCCCGCCCAGTCTCGCAGGCGCTGAGTACCACCAGGGGGCGCATGGGTAGGGAGATCTCGTAGAGATCCGCCACGGTCAAGCGGGCGTCGGCCAGACGCATCCACGAGAAGAGGGGGTTGTCCGGCCGGAAGAGGGCGTGGGTGGCCAGATGGAGCAGGGTACAGCTTTGGCTGGCCTGGCGGAAGGCCTCCATGCTGGCGGCTTCCTCCACCAGTACCTGGGCGGTCAGGGCCGGGGCCAGGGTGACGGCCACCTGTCGGACCTCCGCCGGGGAATGGGTTAGACGCTCCCCGTCGCTGTAGCCCAGGATCAGGGCCTGGCCACCACCAGAATTTCGAGCGGGTTCTGAGGCCACCCGTTGCAACAACACATCCGGGGCAGAGAGGTGGACAAATTCGTGGTGGGCGACAAGGTGTTCTTTTCCATCAAAAAAGGCGGCCACGGGCAGATCGTGCCAGCCGGGGGGCAGGACCAGATAGACCCGTTTGCGACCGACCAAGGCGTCGGCCAGAGGGCCGATCAGCCCGGCGTGGAGGCGTGAAAGCAGGGCGGTCACGGTACCCATGCCCTCGGGGCCGCCCCGGCTGCTCACATGCTCCATCTGGAAGCGCCAGGCCCGCAACAGCCGCAGCAACGCCCCTTCGGGCGCCAGATCCGAGACCAACTGGGCACATTCTTGGCTCACCACCACCACATGAAAGCGCCCCTGGGCCACAAAATAGTGGAGCAACAGCTCGTCGGATCCCAGGCGGGCACGTAGGCTCCGGGCAAAATCCTGGGCATGTTCGCCCGGATCCGCCTGGGGGGTGAAGGCGGCCACGGATGGCAGGACGCTGCCCCGGTTTCGCCGCACCTGGCGACGGCGGGTCAGCTCGGCCAGGCGCTCCTCCACATGGGCCAGACGCTTGGGCAGATCCTCGTCCCCGCTCTGCCTGCCCGGGTCGGCGACATCGAAGGGGCGCTCCAACTTGGATTGCACCCAATGCCACTGCTCGCGCAAGGCCTGGATCTGGCTTTGCAATTGTCGATCTGCTGGGGAAAGCTCCCCGGCGCCGGCCTCTGTGATCGGTCCCAGGTCTGAAAGGGGGGCGGACGAGGCCAGGTTGAGGGCAAAGAGCACCTGATCCGGGTTGCCCGTGCGCTGATTCAGCCGGATCAGGTCGGCGTACAGGGGCAGCTTGTCCTCCATAAAGCCCATCTGAAATTCGTCCACAGGCAGCCGGGCACGCAGACTTTCCACCCCCTGGATGGCCGTGCGCAGTTCCTGGCAGGCCAGTTCAAAATGACTTTGGCGCTCGTGGATCTGGGCCTGGAGATGATGGGCCTGAATGCTCAGGTCCGCCACCGGATGGCGCTGGAGGATGGTCAGGGCGCTCTGCACCTGGGCCGCGGCCAGGGCGGAGGACGCATCCTCGGCCAGCAGACAGCGGGCCTGGATCAGATGCAACTTGGCCGACAGGCTGGGCCAGGCCGCGGGATCGATCTGTCCGGCCACCCGCCGGGCCAGACGGCGGGCGGTCTGGGGTCGTCCCTGGGCCAGGGCAAGCTGGGCCCGGTCGGCGTCCAGCAGATAGACCCGCACATGGGCCTTTTGTTGATAGAGCAGCCGTCGGGCCTTGGCCAGCAAGCGGTCGGCTTCGGGGAAGATGCCCAGACGCTGATAGCCGACGCCCTGGACCATCAACGCCTGGGCACGCTGCCAGCCAGTGCTGGATCGGCGCAAAGACTGACCGGCCAGGGTGATGGTCTCGTGGAGCAGGTTGAGTTCTCGATAGACAAAGGAGCGGTAAAGGTCAACCAGGGCCACATCCGTGGGGTTGGGGATGGCGGCGAACCCGCTGCGGGCCTCTTCCAGCCGGTGCAGGGCGGTCTGATATTGGCCCCGACGATAGGCCAGCCGTCCCAGGTTGAGATCCGCCCGGGCCACCTCTTGATGCTGCTCGGTCTGGGTCAACACCGTGCGAGCGGAGAGCAACAGGGCCTCGGCCCGGTCAAACTGGTCCATCTCCTCCAGCACATTGGCCCGGTTGATGTCCATGCGGGCGGTCTGCACCTGGTCGCCCAGGGCCACGAAGAGCGCCCGACCCCGTTCATAGGCGGCCAAGGCTTGATCGGGTTGGCCCAGTTGTTGCCAGGCAGACCCCACGTTCATCTCCAAGGTGGCCAAGTGATCCTGGGCCTCTGCGCCCAGAGCCGAGCAACCGTACCGGGCTTGCTCGGCCAGTTCCAGCGCGGCCTGATAGTCCCCCATTTCTTGGAGGACGCCAACCTGGTTGATCTGAAGACCGATCACCGTGCGTTGACGATCGGCGGCGGCGTAGATTTCTTGGGCGCTACGATAGTGGATCAGTGCAGGGAGATAGTCGGAGAGGTAGTAGCGGGCATTGCCCATGACCCAATGGGCCATGCCTTGGGCCAGAACCCGCTCGGCCAGGGGCATTTGGTCGGCGACGGACTGGGTGGCCTCGGCCAGACGCAGGGCGTCGTGGGCGTTGCGCAACTGCACCTGGTTGACCCGGCGGGCCAAGGCGCGGATGATGTCTAAATTGAGGTGATCGCGTACATCAT
>CAZKEX010000005.1:0-5022 GCA_964551895.1 uncultured Caldilineaceae bacterium
GAACTGGCAAGATATCGTACAGCGTACCCAATGCCAAGAGCAAGATTGCATTGCACAAAAGCCCCGTCAAGGAGGCATAGTTGAACAGGGAAAGAATTGCGGAAAGTTGAACTGCGATCGAGTTCACATCCATCTGCATAGGCTCCAGAATAACCGGGTTGGGGATGGCTGGCACGAGGATCGGCAGGGGAATACATTATACCACGGAAGGTGAGAATCCGGTCCTCGATCCCCGATCCCCAATCCCCATTCACCGATCCCCAGCCCCCGTTCCCTGAAAGAGAACAAGGGGGTCCAGGCGGGTGATGCCGAGCAGGTTGTCGAAGTGGCCGTCGGTGGAGAGGATGACGGGGATGCCGTAGCGCCGCATGGTGGCGATATGCACACAGTCCCGGGCGCGGATGGACGCAGGCCCTTTGCGAGCGATCGACAAGGCCTGGCGCATATCGGCTGCGTCCACGGGGTAGATCAGATCGCTCAACGCCGAGACTTGCTCGCAGATGTCGAGGGCTGTCTGCAATCGACCCAATGACATATAGCGATGCAGGATCTCCTGCAAGATCTCCACGTTGATCACCACGGTTATCATGCCCGATGCAATTTGATCCATGCACCACATGCACGGCGCTTTATACGGATGTTCGCCACCGGCAGCGTACATGGGGATGTTCACATCCAAGTAGACCGGCGCAGAATCCATCAACAATGTGTTCGTCAGGGTGTTAGACAAGAGGTATCTCCTCCATGTGGGCAATGCGGGCCTGAATAATCTCCTCCTCCAACTCTTCCCAGTCGGGCATCACCTCGCCCCGAGCTTCGGCCTCTTGGCCCATCTCGTAGAGACGACGCACCGCGGCCATGCGCCGGGCCTTGACCGCGTCCGCCACATAGTAGACCTGCACGGCCTCCCGGATCAGCCCGGAGACCGTGGTTTCCCGCTCCTCGGCCAGTTCCTGGAGCAGGGTGTATTGCTCGTCGTCCAACACGGCTTGCACTCGATGTTTGTAAACGGCCATTTTTTGCTCCCCAGTGAATACCAGTTTCCATACTACCGATTCCATACTACCAACAGTATACTACCGTTTTCGGGCAGGATCAACCGCCAAACGCAAGTCGGCCAAAACCAGCCGATCTGTCGGAAAAGCCAGGGGAGCGGGCAACCCATCCAAGGCGAAGAAGGCGACACGATCCAGATCGTCCCCAGCGTGGAGTGGGCCGGAGATGGGCTGGCCAAAGAACCAGATGCCCACGGTGTGCTGACGGGGATTGTGGACATTGGAATGGACCGCGGCCACCTCGCCCAGGGCCACGGTCAGCCCGGTCTCTTCGGCGAACTCCCGGATGGCCGCGGCCCGCACATCCTCATCCCACTCCACATGGCCGCAGGGGATGCACCATTGGCCGGGGTACGAACTATCCGGGCCGCGCCGCCCCAACAGGATGCGTCCCTGATCGTCCCGCACGATCACCGCCACGCCCACCGTGGGGTTGCGATAGTGGACAAATCCACACGCCGGGCAGACCGGACGCATCCGCCCGCCCCGCTCGGCTTGGATCAAGGGCGTGGCGCAGTGGGGGCAAAACTTAAAAAACATACGCTGATTCCTTTCCGAAGGTGTTTGAAAAGCAGCCACGAAGACGGGAAGACGGGAAGAACCATGAAGGAAAAGCGCTTCTTCCCCCTGTTTCTTCGTGGATCTTCCCATCTTCGTGACTTCGTGGCTATTGATCAGCCCCCTTCCAAGACAGATTCTCAAGACAGAGAGTTGGTCCGCCTCTGAGCCTGTGATAAACTGTCAAGCTATCAATTGCCCGACACGAACAGGACCGAAGGACGGACACCCATGAATATTGCACCCAGAAACGTGCCGGAGATCGCCGGCGAGTACAATCTGATCGACTCCGGCAACGAGATGAAGCTGGAACAGATCGGCAAATATCGCATCGTGCGCCCAGCGCCCCAGGCCGTGTGGACCCCCCGCCTGCCCGACACCGAATGGCGCAGCGCAGACGCCACCTATGTGCGCAGCAGCAGCGGCGGCGGGGAGTGGAAGTTCAAAAACCCCACCTCCCGCAAGTTCCAGATGCTCTATGATAACATCGGTTTCGAAATCAAGCTGACCGACTTTGGCCACCTGGGGCTTTTCCCCGAGCAGGCCCACAACTGGCAGTGGCTGCGGGAGGTGATCCGCACCCGCATGGCCTATACCAACAACGCCAATCTGAACGTACTCAACCTCTTCGCCTACACCGGGGGCAGCACCTTGGCGTGCAGCCAGGCCGGCGCCCATGTGGTCCATCTGGACGCGGCCAAGGGCGTGGTGGATTGGGCCAGGGACAACGCCAAGTTCAGCCACCTCCACGACCGACCCATCCGCTGGATCGTAGACGATGCCCTCAAATTTGTGGCCAGGGAGGCCCGGCGCAAGAACCGTTACCACGGCATCATCCTGGATCCGCCCAGCTTTGGCCGCGGCCCCAAGGGCGAGGTCTTCAAGATCGAAAACGATCTGCTGCCCCTGTTGGCCGCCTGCAAAGAGATCCTGGCCAACGACGCCGCCTTTGTGCTGTTGAGCTGCCACACCCCCGGCTTCACCCCCCTCACCCTGCACAACGAACTGCTGGAAATGCTCGGCGACCGCCCCGGCAACATCGAATCCGACGAGATGATCGTCGCCGAACAGGATCGCCTCAACGCCCCCGGTCGCCTCCTGCCCAGCGGTACCTTCGCTCGCTGGCAAGGCCGAGACGTCACCAAGCCCAAAAAGACCGAAGCGAAGAAGTAAGCCTTGCTATTGCGTAAAAAGTGGCTGGAAATATCGTGCCCATAATGGTACACTTGTTTTCAGGCAAGCAGACTCCATAAATCTGCCATTTCTTTGTCACCGAGTCATCTACGGGAGCAAACCTATGAGTCTCATCCAGGCACTTCTACAAGATATGCACACCATAGAAACTGAATTGAGCCAATTTGAAAGCAAATTTGGCGTTTTGTCCCAGGATTTCTACATCGCCATGACGCGGGGTGATCTGGAAGAATTTGACGCGCTAGACGACTATCGCATGGAATTTGTCCATTGGATGGGTCTTTACGAAACGTGGCGATCTTTCAATGAGAAGTATCGACAACTGATCGCCCGCCAACCCGTTGCGATACAGATCAAGACCAATCTGGAACCCAGCTATGCCTGAGCCGCTCTCATCGCCAGCGGCCTATCAGGAGTTTGTCTATGGGTTGCCCCGCCGCTATCCCAGCATTCAGCGATCCACATTGGTATACATCCCCGCGGGCAACCTCTTCGGGCGATTGGACGGCATGGTAGTCTTCGCACAAAATGTCATTCTTTGTGTGACGGAAATTCTCAATTTTGAAATGCAAGCCATTGCCAGCTATGGCTACGAAGTTTCCCGTTCCCACATTGATCCTGATGCTGACGACTTTCCCACTGTCGCTCAATTCTGCCAGGCGACTTCGCCGTTCAAAGACAAATTCTACTGGTACGATTCCTTTCCTCACCCGCATATTCCAGCTTTGGCAAGCACGCATCCTCATCACAAACATGTCCATCCTGACATCAAGCACAATCGCATTCCTGCTTCAAACATAAGTTTTACCCGCCCCAACTTGCCTATCTTGATCGAAGAGATCGAAAGTCTGACGGACGTGGGGATACTGCGCCCAGAATGAGATAAGCTGTTATTGCTGACCCTATCCCGGGGAGATCAGTTGGTTTCAAATTGCACGCAGTTTTAGTCATATCACGCCATCTGCCATTCGCCATTCGCCATTCGCCATTCACACCATGCTCATCACCAGCCTGCAAAACCCACGCATCAAGACAATCGTCAAACTGGGCAGCCGTCGCCAGCGGGACGCAGATCAGCGCACGGTGGTGGAAGGGCTGAAAGAAGTGGCTCGTTGTCTGACCGCTGGGATCGTGCCCCTTGAAGCCTATGTGTGCCCGGAACTGGCGGCGGACAAGACCGGGGCTGCCTTGACGGGCCGCTTGCAGGACATGGCCGACCAGCGCCTCACCCAGTTGTTCGAAGTCACCCCAGAGGTCTTCGCCAAGATCGCCTATCGGGGCGAGAGCGGCGGGTTGCTCCTGATCATCCCCTACCTTGACACCCCCCTCGACCACCTGATCAGCCAGCGCCGGGCCGACCGCCCCCCCTTCTTCGCCATCATCGAAGGGGTGGAGAAGCCAGGCAACCTGGGGGCCATCCTGCGCACCGCGGACGCCGCCGGCGTGGATGGCCTGATCGTCTGCCCCGGCGAACAGGGGGGCACCGACCTCCACAACCCCAACGTGATCCGGGCCAGCCTGGGCACCCTCTTCACCGTGCCCGTGGCCCAGGCCGAGAGCGCCACGGTCCTGGCCTGGCTGCGCGGCCACGGCATCACCGCCCTGGCCGCCACGCCCGATGGTGAAATCCCCTTCACCCAGACGGACATGACCGGCGCTGTGGCCGTGGTGGCGGGCAGCGAAGCCACCGGCCTGACCGATCTCTGGCTGATCGGCGCGCACCAGCGGGTCACCATCCCCATGTTCGGCATGGCGGACAGCCTAAATTTGGCCACCTCTACGGCGCTGCTGCTCTATGAAGTGGTGCGCCAGCGGGGAGAAGTTAGGGATTGAGAGATTGGGAGATTGGGAGATTGGTGGACGCCAATCCCCCAATCCCCCAATCCCCCAATCCCCAATCCCCAATCCCCCAATCCCCAATCCGGGAACCTCCCCCCTCCCCCAAACGTTTCCCACACATGCCAAACTCAACCGAAGCACCCCATTCACCCCGCCTCACCCGGCGGCGTTTTTTGCAGATGATGGCTGGCGGCGCGGCCTTGGCCGGGGGCGGTGGCCTCTACACCCGCTTTGTCGAGCCCGGCTGGGTGGACGTGACCCAGATCCCCCTGGCCATCCCCGGCCTGGCCCCAACCCTGGCCGGTACGCGCATCGCCCAGATCTCCGACATCCACCTCAGCCAGCACACCAGCCCCCAGCGCCTCTTGGACGCGGT
>CAZKEX010000005.1:5122-36795 GCA_964551895.1 uncultured Caldilineaceae bacterium
CACCACCCTGCTCATGGCCCACGAGCCGGACTATTTCGACCAGGTGATCGCCGCGGATGCGCCCGTTTCCGTCCAGTTCAGCGGCCACAGCCACGGCGGACAGGTGCGCCTGCCAGGGATCGGCGCGCCCGTGCTGCCCTACCTGGGCGAGAAGTACCCCATCGGCCTGCGCCGGGTGGGGGATCGCCAAGTCTACACCAACCGGGGGCTGGGTGTCTGGCCCCTGCCCTACCGCTTCAACTGCCGCCCAGAGATCACCCTTTTCACCCTGACCTAGATCTCCTGGAAGCGGCCCTACTGCCTGGGTGAGCGAGAGCGGGTATACTGGCCGAACAAATAGCGCAGACCAATCGGGAATTTAGCCCATTTGTTTGACCTAACCATCTGCGTGTGATAGACTGCGCAGAACGCTAACCTTCGGTTTCGCCCTGAGGAAATGGAATGAATTCACAACGATTACGCAACAGTTTCATCTATGCCCTGCTGCTTCTGGCCCTGGCCGCCTTTCTCTATACCTCTTTGGCCCAACGTTCAGTAGCTCCAGCGGTCACTATCTCGGTGGACCAGATCGCCACCTTGATCCGCGCCGGGGATGTGGACCAGATCAAGGTCCAGGGGGACGATCTGGTTATCGTCAAGCGCAGCGGCGAGCAGATTGCCTCGTTGAAGGAGAGTGGGGTGGGGTTGATCGCCACCTTGACCAAACTGGGCATCAGCCCGGATCAGTTAAAATCCATAGATATTCAAATTATTGAACTGACCGGCTGGGCCAGGTGGGGCGGGGTGGCGCTTTCCCTGCTGCCCCTGTTGTTGATCGGTCTCTTCTTTTTCTTCATCCTGCGCCAGGCCCAAGGCGCAGGCAACCAGGCCTTCAGCTTTGGCAAGAGCAAGGCCCGCATGTTCTCCGGGGACAAACCCACGGTCACCTTTGACGATGTGGCGGGCAACGAAGAGGCCAAACAGGAGCTGGAAGAGGTGGTCGAGTTCCTCAAGGAGCCGCAAAAGTTCGCCGCTTTGGGTGCCCGTATCCCCAAGGGCGTACTGCTGGTCGGTCCTCCGGGCACAGGCAAAACCCTGGTGGCCAAGGCCGTCTCCGGCGAGGCCGGGGTGCCCTTCTTCAACATCTCCGGCTCGGAATTTGTGGAGATGTTTGTGGGCGTGGGGGCCAGCCGGGTGAGAGATCTCTTCGAGCAAGCCAAGAAGAACTCCCCCTGCATCATCTTTATCGACGAGATCGACGCCGTGGGTCGCCACCGGGGCGCGGGCATGGGCGGCTCCCACGACGAGCGGGAGCAGACCCTGAACCAGATCCTGGTGGAGATGGACGGTTTCGACACGGACACCAACATCATCATCATCGCCGCCACCAACCGCCCGGACATTTTGGACCCCGCCCTGCTCCGCCCCGGTCGCTTTGACCGTCAGGTGACCATGGATGCGCCGGATGTCAAGGGCCGACGAGCCATCTTGGACGTGCATGTCAAGGGCAAGCCCCTGGCCTCGGACGTGGATCTGGACATTGTGGCCAGGCAGACCCCTGGCTTTGTGGGCGCGGACATCGAAAACCTGGTCAACGAAGCCGCTATTTTGGCCGCCCGGCGCAACCGCCGTTCGGTCAGCCTGGCCGAATTTCAAGAGGCCATCGAGCGGGTGCTGGCCGGGCCGGAACGTCACAGCCGCCTCATCTCGCCCAAAGAAAAAGAGATCATCGCCTATCATGAAGCCGGCCATGCCCTGCTCATGTACTATCTGCCCGAACATGACCCGGTCCACAAGATCACCATCGTGCCCCGGGGCATGGCCGGGGGCTACACCATGAGCATCCCCGAAGAAGAGGGCCACCGTGTCACCACGGTGGAACACTTTGAAGAGCAGTTGGCCGCCCTCCTGGGCGGACGGGTGGCGGAAGAAGTGCGTTTTGGGGACATGACCACCGGGGCCAGCAACGACCTGGAACGGGTGACCAACATGGCCCGTTCTATGGTGACCCAGTGGGGTATGAGCGAAAAGCTGGGGCCGATTCAGTATGGCCAGCGGGAAGATATGGTCTTTATGGGCCGCACCATCCACGAATATCGCAACTATAGCGACAAAACCGCCAAGATCATCGACGACGAGGTGCGGCGCTTTGTGGACGAAGCCCACGTGCGGGCCACCCAGATCATCACCAACCACCGGGACAAGCTAGATCTGGTCGCCGCCCGCTTGCTGGAAGTCGAGACCGTTTTGGCCGAAGACTTTGAGCGCCTGATGGCCCCAGACTATGTGCCGACCCCTGAACCGACTTCGGAGCAGCCCCGCGCCGCCGCATCCGCCGAGGCCGAAGTGGTGGCCAAGGGCAAACGACGCGGCGAAGACGAAGACCGTTCGGACAAAGGGGTAAGTTTGGGCGGCAGTCTGCCCGCGCCCGCCTAAATCCCGCCTGTCATCCTTCAAAGGCCCCGCCATCCCAGCGGGGCCTTTGTGTTTTGCTCCCGATCCCCGATCACCGACAGGAACCCACCTATGGCTGCCCGTCAACCGTCTGTTCAGCCGTCTGTTCAGCCAACTATTCAACCAACTGTTCAGCCAACGCCCCCAACAAAGTTCAGCACAACCGATCTGGCCATGTTGGTCGTGGTCTTGATCTGGGGATTGAACTTTGTGGTGGTCAAGGCTACCCTGGCCCAGATCCAACCCCTGGTCTTCAACGGCATTCGTTTCACCTTGGCCGCCCTGCTCTCGGCCGGGGTGGCCCACAGCCGGGGACTCTCCCTGTTGCCCAAAGCACGGGGAGACATTCTGCCCCTGATCCTCTTGGGGCTGGGGGGCCATGCTGTCTATCAGCTTGCCTTTGTCAACGGGATCGACCGCACCACGGCCAGCAGCAGCAGTTTGATCCTGGCCACCGTGCCCATTTGGGTGGCCCTCTATGGCAGCCTCACCGGCACCGAGCGGGTGGGCCGACGCTGGCTGGGCATCATCCTGGGCTTCGTCGGGCTGGTCGCCCTGATCGTCGGCCAGGATGGCTTCCACCTGGGCAGCGCCACGTTGAGCGGGGACCTGTTGATCCTGATCTGCGCCTGGGGCTGGGCCTGGTATACGGTGGCCCAAAAGCCCCTGCTTGGCCGCTATGCGCCCCTGGAAATCACCAGCATCACCATGCTGATAGGCGCCCCCATTCTGGTGGTGGCCGGCCTGAGCCAACTCCCCGCCCAGAACTGGGCAGGGGTGACCTGGGCCGGATGGGGCGGGATCTTTTTCAGCGCCGTCTTCGGGGTCGCCCTGGCCTATCTGATCTGGAGTACGGCGGTGCAGCGCATCGGCAACACCCGCACGGCCGTCTACAGCAACCTGATCCCCGTGGTGGCCACGATCACAGCCTGGTTGACCCTGGGCGAGCAGATGGCCACTGTCCAACTGCTGGGCGCAGCCGTGGTCATTTTGGGCATCTGGCTCACCCGGCGTCTGCGTTGAGGAGCGTGGCGCGGGCGATTGGGAGATTGGGAGATTGGCGCGACAGAATCTCCCAATCTCACAATCGCTCAATCTCCCAATCTCAACTTCCCGTCACTCATTTCATTCACCCCTCCCTTCACCATTCACCTGCCCATGAACGCATTTCTCTACAAACTCCACCGCCATCATTGGAATGGTCTGCCCCTCAGCCGCTGGGTGATCTTTTGGCTGTTGGTGGGGGCTGGCCTCTTTTGGCTGGGCTGGCTGCCCACAGATCCGACCTGGGATCGGCCCCTGGCCCTGCTCGGCGTGTTGATGGCTGTGGCCCTGTTCGGCGCGGGTGTGATCGCCAGACGCAAACATTATGTCAAATTTCAGCCCCACCCCGAACCCAATCTAGAAGTTGCACCTCTCTCTGCCCAGGACAAGATCCCTGTCTGGGCCAGCGGACGCTTTGGCGTGGAGAGCAAGCTGCGCCAGTTCACCTGGCTGCAGGGCTACTATCGCAGCTTCGCCACCCGGGAACATGCGGTCATGTGCCTCTCTAGCCCCAGCCGCTTTCTGCTCTTTGGCCGCTGGCCCGAACAGCATCTGGGCATGTGGTACATCTTCATCCAGCCGGCGGATGTGCGCCGGGTGCGCTTTGGCCAAGTGCGTCTGGGGCGAAGGGGCGGGCCAGGGCTGGCCATCGACCATCTGCTGCACCTGCCCAAACGAGGACGCTTCCGCCCCGCCCGCACCCTCAAAGAAACCACCTATTTGGTCTGCGACAACGCCGGGGACGCCGCCCGGCTCCTGGCAGACCTGCAGGTGGATTTAGCCCCCCCTCCCCGCCCCGCCGACTGATCCGATGCCGTTGAAAAAGGCTGGCACTACCGGCCCGCCCTTCTCCCCAAAACGTCGTTTTTGGGCCGGACTGCGCCTGATGCGACTGAGCAACGCCCTGCCGGCAGCCGGTTTGGTGCTGCTGGGTGGTCGGCTGGCCGATGTTGCCCCCCTGTCCGGGGATATGGGGCTGGGCGCGGCGGCCATGGGCTGCATCACCGCCTATGGCTATGTGAGCAACGACCTGTCGGACCTGGCCGAGGACCGCATCAACAAGCCGGATCGCCCGCTGCCCGCCGGGGTCATACGCCGAGAGACGGCCCAACGCTTGGCCGGGCTTCTGGCGGGCATAGGGCTGCTTCTGGCTTTGGAGATCGGGCTGTTTCCCGGTCTGGTGGCGGGGCTGGTCTTGGCTTTGCTGACCCAATACAACCGACGCTGGAAGTCTACAATCGGTGGGGGCAATCTGTTGATCGGCGGGCTGGCCGGGGGCACCCTGCTCGTAGGCGGTTACGCTGGTGCAGGACTACCCGGCGTCCTGGCCAACGTGTTGCCCAGCGCAACCCTTGTCACCTTCATCACCGCCCGAGAACTGCTCAAGACCGCGGAAGACGTGGCCGGAGACCGGGCCGCGGGCAAACGCACCGCGGCCACGGAACATGGCAGCCGATGGGTCGTGGGCCGCGTCGCCCTCCTGGCCGGGATCACCGCCCTGCTCAGCCTGCTGCCGGTCCTGGTCCTCGGCTACTCCTGGGCCTATTTCGCCGTCATGGCCCTGGGCGTGGACGGGGCGCTGATCTACGCGGTCGTCTACCTGTGGCGGGATGCCAGCCCGGATCGGGTGAGCCATTGTTTGGCACTGCTCAAAGGCAGCTATTTTGCCGGGCTGTTGGCTTTGTTGTTGGCCTGATCGTTGACGCCTTCTTTCGGGTCTGCTACACTATCATCAGCGCCTCGTCCCCCTTTGGTATTCAACCCTGGAGTTGCCCATGACCGTCTCTCTCGCCCCACCCAAGATTGCCAAACCCATCAAGAAAAAGCAGAAGAGCAGCCCGCCGCCCGTCCAGTCTGCCGTGCAATCTTCTGACCAGCCGGAACCCTCCACCCCCTATGTCGCCTATCTGCGCGCTGCGGACGCCCATCCCCTGCTGCGGGTAGAATTGATCCAGGAGAAAATTCACATGTCCCCAGCCCCCCGCCCCAAGCATCAACGCATTGTTCGCCAACTCATCCTCCTGCTCGGCCAATGGCTGAACGAGAATGAGTTGGGCGAAATATTCCCTTCGCCCATTGATGTCATTCTGTCTCCAAAACGCACGGTGGTACAGCCGGATCTAGTCTTCGTCGCCAAGGACCGAGTTGAAACGTTGCTCACCGACACCGCCATCGTCGGCGCGCCGGACATGGTGGTGGAGATCCTCTCCCCCTCCACGGCGCAGATCGACCGCACGTCCAAACGCCAGACCTACGCCGAGCATGGCATCGGCGAATACTGGCTGATAGATGTGGACGCCCAGATCCTGGAGTTGCATATCCTGAGCGAAGGCCGCTATGCGGTGGCCGGCGCGTACACGCCATTCGATACCATCGACGTGGGCATCTTCGCCGAAGCCCAGATCCCGGTTGCCGAAATCTGGGCGGGCTTCGAGATCATCCAGCCGGAAGAATAGATCCACCGCAAAGGCGCAAAGGACGCAAAGAACAACAAAGATTTCTCTTTTGACTTCTCTGCGTCCTTTGCGCCTTTGCGGTGAGAAATGAGCGAAACCAACCCATGACCGACCCCAACCGCCCTTCTTGGGACGAATACTTTATGAAGATCGCCTTCAACGTGGCCGAGCGCAGCACCTGTGACCGGGCCCATGTGGGCGCGGTGATCGTGCGCAATCGGCGCATGTTGACCACGGGCTACAACGGCGCGCCGGCCGGTCTGCCCCACTGCGACGAGATCGGCCACCTGCTCATCGACGGTCACTGCGTGCGCACCCTGCACGCGGAGCAGAACGCCATCATCCAGGCCGCCCTCCACGGCGTCAGCACCCAGGGCAGCACGATCTATGTCACCCACCAGCCCTGCCTCACCTGCGCCAAGATGATCATCAACGCCGGGGTAGAGCGGGTGGTCTACGCCGGCAACTATCCCGATGAAAACAGTCGCAATTTCCTGCAAAATGCGGGTTTGACCTTAGTCCACCAGCCTTGGGAACGGCCAGGAGACACTGTCTTTCATCCGAATGATGTGCACAACAATTAGAAAATGCACAATGCACAATTAACAATGCACAATGGTCGTCCGCCCACGCTCATTGTGCATTGTTAATTGTGCATTGTGCATTGAAACCGAGGGGTTTGATGCAAACATTTCCAGAGAACTTCCTGTGGGGCACCGCCTCCGCCGCCCACCAGGTTGAAGGCGACAACCGCAACAACCAGTGGTGGGAGTTCGAGCAGCGGCCCGGCGCCATCTGGCGCGGGGACCGTAGCGGGTTGGCCTGCGATTGGTGGCACAACACGGACGGCCACCGGGACGGCGACTTCGACCGCATGGCCGGTCTGCACCAAAACGCCCACCGGTTGAGCATCGAGTGGAGCCGCATCGAGCCGGAGCCGGGCCGCTTTGACCCGGCGGCCATGGACACCTACCGGGCCATGCTGGGCGGCCTGCGGGATCGGGGCATCCGCCCGCTGGTGACGCTGCACCACTTCAGCGACCCGCTTTGGTTTGTGAAAGCGGGCGGCTGGGAGTCGTCGGACAGCCCTTTTCTCTTCCGACGCTATGTTGACTATGCGATCATGGGCCTGCGGGACCTGTGCGACTTCTGGTTTACCATCAACGAGCCTATGGTCTTCGCTGCCCAGGGCTGGGCCAGGGGCGTCTTTCCGCCGGGCAAGCAGAACATCCTGGCCGCGGTAAAGGTGGTCAAGCATCAGCTCTTGGCCCACGGCCTGGCCTACCAGATCATCCACGAGCGGCAGCCGGACGCCGAAGTAGGCTATGCGAAGCACGTGCGCCTCTTCCACGGAGAGCGGGAGGACAGCCGGCTGGACCGCTACGCCGCCGGGCTGAAACGCTGGATCTTCGAGCATGTGTGGGTCACGGCTACCTGGGATGGGAAGACTCGTCCGCCGGTGGGCTGGGGTCAGCCCTTTGGTCCCCTGGAACGCAGTATGGACTTTCTGGGCCTCAACTACTACACCGTGGACCAGACCCGCTTCTCGCTCAACCCGTCCAACCTATTTGGGACCGAATCCTTCCGCCCCAACAGCGAGCTTTCGGATAGTGGTCGGGACGGCCCCTTCGCCGAATATCGCCCGGATGGGCTCTATCAGGTCTGCCAGGAGGTGCGCCAGTTCAACCTGCCGGTCTACATCACCGAGAACGGGCTGCCGGACCGGGACGACGATCAACGCCCCCGCTGGCTGCTGGCCCATCTGCACCAACTGCACCGGGCCATCCAGTCCGGCGTGGATGTGCGGGGCTATTTCCACTGGACCTTGGTGGACAACTTTGAGTGGGCAGAAGGCTGGGGGCTGCGCTTTGGCCTGTACGAACTGGACCCAGTTACCCAGGAGCGGAGAGCTCGGCCCAGCGCCGGGCTGTATGGCGAGATCGCCCAGAGCAATGGGCTGTCCAAACCCATGTTTGAACAACACGCGCCGGATCTCCTTTCAGACCTTACGTAGAAAAATTCCCCTTAAGGTTGAAAGCGGTTTGAAAGCAAATTTCGCAGAACTTTGGCATATACTTCTGCGGGCAAGTCAACATGCGGTCGTCACTCTTCACCACAGTTGATTGCCAGATTATCCTCTTTCAACCAAAAAATAGGAGAACGAAATCGTGTTACAGGAATTCAAAGCGTTTGCCATGCGGGGCAATGTGCTAGACTTGGCCGTGGCCGTGATCATCGGTGCGGCCTTTGGCAAGATCGTCACGTCGTTTGTCAACGACATCATCATGCCCCCCATCGGGATGCTGCTGGGCAGCGTCAGTTTCGCCGATCTGTTCATCGACCTGTCCGGTGTGGGCTATGCCAGCCTGGCAGCCGCCCAAGAGGCCGGCGCCGCCACCATCAACTATGGGCTGTTCGTCAACACAGTGATCGATTTCTTGATCATCGCCTTTGCGATCTTCATGGTTGTACGCTCGGCCAACAGCTTGAAGAAGCAGGAAGTGGCCGCGCCGGCTGCCCCGCCTGCCCCCACCAACGAAGAGAAACTATTGGGTGAAATTCGAGATCTGCTGAAGAAGAAGTAGTCCTGCTGTCCGTCCATCACTATCCGTATTCAACAAGAAATTACCGAAAGGAAAAAACCTATGGGACTCCCAATTGCCAAAGTTCGTGGAATGAATGCCGAGTTGGCCGCAGCCATGAAGGAAATGGGCTTCAAGACCAGCGACGATCTGCTGGCCGCCGGCCGCACCCCTGCTGGTCGCAAGGAATTGGCCGCCAAGCTGGGCGTTGACGGCAAGGATCTGCTGGTGCTGATCAACCACGCCGACCTGGCCCGGGTCAAGGGCATCGGCGAGGTCTTCTCCAATCTGCTGGAAGAGGCCGGTGTAGACACAGTCGTCGAGTTGGCCGGTCGCCGAGCCGACAACCTGCTGGCCAAGATGGCCGAGGTCAACAACATCGTCAAGACCGCCAAGCGCCTGCCCGTCATCGACCAGGTCGAAGGCTGGGTCGCCCAGGCCAAGGAGTTGGGTCGAGGGATCGAGTATTAAACGAAATGAGTAATGAGTAACGAGTAATGAACGTGGTCAAGCACGTTTACTCGTTACTCATTACTCATTTCGCTTGACAACCACCCCCACTCCGAGTATAGTACCTCCACAATCTAGCTTTTCCGACGTTGAACCGGAATAGTAGCGGCCAAAGCGGGTTTCAGAGAGTCTCCGGCAGGTGGAAAGGGGGCAACAGCGCAGGCGGTGAATGGGCCGGGGAGTCGAGCGCCGAACAGTGAGAAGGTTTCACCCAGTAGGCCGCTCCGGAGACGCCACCGTTATCTGGGCGCTGAGGATCGGGTTTATCCCCTGTCCTCGATAAGTGAGACTGGCAATCCTTGTTTTCACACAAGGATTCTTTTATTTCCGGGAATAGCCGGACAGCCGGTCTAAGCGGGGTGGCACCGCGGGGCATGAATTAACAGCCCTCGTCCCCAAATGCAGAGCGTGAGCTTTGCGTTTGGGCGGCGAGGGCTTTTTGTTGATATGTTGATTTGTTGATTGGCATGTGTAATTGGGAGATTGGGAGATTGGGAGATTGAGGGTGGCGTGGCAAACAATCTCTTAATCGCTCAATCGCCCAATCTCCCCCCAAAGGAGACGGAACCATGAGCACATATACACCCTCCCTGGATGCGGTGCGGGAGGTGGCGAAGCAGGGGAAGCTGATCCCGGTCTATCGGGAGCTGCCGGCGGATCTGGAGACGCCGGTTTCGGTCTATTTGAAGCTGCGCAACGGGGACGCCAGCTTTTTGCTGGAATCCGTGGAGAAGGGGGAGCAGTTGGGACGCTATAGCTTCATCGGCGTGCATCCCCCCATGACCGTGGCGGCCACGGGGGACACGGTGACCGTGGGCGGGGCGGGCGGGGCTGTGCTGGCGACCCGGCACGGGGATCCCCTGGCCGTGGTGCGGGAGATGATGGCCGACCGTCAGCCGGTGGATCTGCCCAAGCTGCCCCGCTTTGCCGGGGGAGCCGTGGGCTATTTTGGCTATGATCTGGTGCGCTTTATGGAGAAATTGCCCGCCACCGCCAGCCGAGATCTGGACGTGCCGGACATGCTCCTGCTCTTCAGCGACAACCTGATCGTCTTCGACCATGTGCGCCACAAGCTGCTGATCATCGCCAACATGCGGGTGGAGGCGGATCTGATGGCGGCCTACGCCGACGCCATCGCCCGCATCGACAAGATCGCCGGGGATCTCCACAAACCCCTCACCCCGCCCCGCGTCGAGCCCTGTGTGAGCGATGCCAAATGGGTCAGCAATTTCACCCAGGCCCAACACGAGGCCAATGTGCAGATCGCCAAAGAGCATATCGCCGCCGGGGACATCTTCCAAGTGGTCCTCAGCCAACGCCTCAGCCGGAACACGGACGCCGACCCCTTCACCATCTACCGGGCCCTGCGCATGTTGAACCCGTCGCCCTATATGTATTTCCTCGACTTTGCCGGGGTGGCCGGTCACGAAGGCGACCCCGTGCGCATCATCGGCTCCAGCCCGGAGATGCATGTGCGCATGGAGGACGGCATGGCCTTCCTCCACCCCATCGCCGGTACCCGCTGGCGGGGGGAGACGCCGGAGGCCGACGACGCCTTGGCCGCGGATCTGCTGGCCGATCCCAAGGAGCGGGCCGAGCATGTGATGTTGGTGGACCTTGGGCGCAACGACCTGGGCCGGGTATGCGAATACGGCTCCGTGCGGGTGCCCACCATGATGACCGTGGAGCGCTACAGCCATGTCATGCATATCGTCAGCGATGTGCGGGGCACGGTGCAGCCGGGGCATGATGCCATCGACCTGCTGCGGGCCACCTTCCCCGCTGGCACGGTGAGCGGTGCGCCCAAGGTGCGGGCCATGCAGATCATCGAAGAATTGGAAGGCAGCCGCCGGGCCACCTACGCCGGGGCCGTGGGTTACATCGACTACAGCGGCAGCATGGACACCTGCATCACCATCCGCACCATCTGCATGGTGGGCAAGACGTGCAATTTGCAGGCCGGCGGCGGCATCGTGGCCGACAGCGATCCGACGGCGGAATATCACGAGACGTTAAATAAGGCCAGGGCACTGGCCGTGGCAGTTGAACAAGCCGAAGCAGGACTATAAGGAGAACTTAACCAATGACCGAACGAAAACGGATTCTCACCGGAGACCGGCCCACGGGCAAGCTGCATTTGGGCCACTATATCGGCAGCCACCAGCACCGTCTGCGCTTTCAGGATGAGTACGAATGCTTCTTCCTGATCGCGGATCTGCACATGCTGACCACCAAACCGAGCAAGGAGGACATCGAGCGCATCGGCGAGAACGCCCGAGCCATCGTGATGGACCAGCTTGCCATCGGCATCGACCCGGAGAAGGTGACCTTTTATTTGCAGTCCGCGGTCCACGAGATCTACGAGTTGCAACTGTTGATCAGCAGCCTCGTCACCGTGGAGCGGCTACAACAGCTCCCCACCATCAAGGACATGGCCAGCGCGGCCAACATGGACCAGATCCCGTTCAATTTGCTAGGCTATCCGGTCCTGCAGGCCGCGGATATCCTCATGCCCAGGGCGCATTTGGTCCCCGTGGGCAAGGACAACGAGAGCCATGTGGAGATCACTCGGCAGATCGCCCGCCGCTTCAACAACGCCTATGGCGAGGTCTTCCCGGAGCCGGACGCCTTTGTGCAGGGGGGCACCCTGGTGGGCACGGACGGCCAGGCCAAGATGAGCAAGAGCCTCAACAACGCCATCTTCCTCAGCGACGACGCCAAGACCGTCACCAAGAAGGTGATGGGCATGTACACCGACCCCAACCGCATCCGGGCCGACATCCCCGGCAGGGTGGAGGGCAACCCGGTCTTCGCCTATCACGATGCCTTCAACCCGGACAAGGCCCAGGTGGAGGAGCTAAAAGCCCGCTATCGCACGGGCAATGTGGGGGATGTGGAGGTCAAGGAAAAACTGGCCACCGCCCTCAACGACTTCCTGGACCCCATGCGGGAGCGTCGGGCCAAATACACCGCGGACACCGGCTTGGTGGACCAACTCCTGGTCGAAGGCACGGCCAAGGCCAGCGCCGAAGCCCGGGAAACCGTCTTCGCGGTCAAAAAGGCAATGGGTCTCACCGGCGTCTGGAACCGCATAAGAAGAAGTGCGGAGAAGCGGGCGAAGAAGCAGAATAAGGGAGATTAGGAGATTGGGAGATTAGGAGATTGATCAACCGGTGATCTTTGCTTTGGCCAATCTCTAATCTCCCAATCTCTCAATCTCCTCGCTACCAGAATCTACGCTGAATAACCAGGAGATCCCATACCTATGATCGCCGTAATCGACAACTACGACAGTTTCACCTACAATTTGGTCCAGTATCTGGGCGAGTTGGTCGTGCAGCCCCACTTTTTGCAGGCAGATGGCACGCCCCAGGAGATCCGGGTGTGGCGCAACGACGAGATCCATGTGGAGGCGTTGGCGGATCTGCACCCCTCCCACATCCTGATCAGCCCCGGTCCCGGCACGCCGGACAAGGATGGCGGCGTCAGCAACGATGTGATCCGCATCTTGGGCCAGACCACGCCCGTGCTGGGGGTCTGTTTGGGCCAGCAGTGCATCGGCCACGTCTTCGGCGGTGTGGTGGAGCGGGCGCCCCGGCTGATGCACGGCAAGGTCAGCCCGGTGCATCACAAGGGCAGCGGCATCTTCAAGGGGCTGCCCAGCCCCTTCAACGCCACCCGCTACCACAGCCTGATCGTGGAAGAGCCCCTGCCCGACGTGCTAGAAGTCACCGCCTTCACCGCGGAGGGCGAGGTGATGGGCCTGCGCCACAAGACCTTGCCCATCCACGGCGTCCAATTTCACCCAGAAAGCATCCTCACCGAACATGGCAAAGAGATGCTGGCCAATTTTCTGAAGATGAAGATGGAATAAAAAATAGGCCACAGATTTGACGGATGGAACGGATTTTTACTGATTTTTTGAAAAATCCGTTTTGATCCGTCTCATCCGTCCAATCCGTGTTCTATTTTTTGAGATCAAAGGAGGCGATGATGAGCGAAAGTGCGATCCAAGGGGCGATCCATTTGCTCTTTAACGGCCAGAGTCTGACCACCCCCCAGGCAGACGGGGCCATGGCCGAGATCATGCGGGGGGAGGCGTCCGAGGCGTTGATCGGGGCCTTTTTGACCGCCCTGCGCATGAAGGGGGAGAGCGTGGCCGAGATCACCGGCTGCGCCACGGCCATGACCCGCAGTGCGGTGCAGGTGACGGCAAATGTGGGCGACGTGCCCCTGGTGGACGTGGTGGGCACCGGCGGTGATGGCACCCAGAAGTTCAACATCAGCACCATCGCAGCCTTTGTGCTGGCCGGGGCCGGGGTGAAGGTGGCCAAGCACGGCAACCGGTCCAACCGGCGGGCGGGGAGTGCGGATGTGTTGGAGGCCCTGGGCGTGCGCCTGCAAACCACGCCGGCCCAGGCCGCCCGCTGCCTCGAAGAGGTGGGGCTGGTCTTTCTCTTTGCCCCGTCGTACCACCCGGCCATGCGTTTCGCCATCGGCCCCCGCCGCGAGATCCGGGAACGCACCATTTTCAACATCCTGGGGCCGCTGACCAACCCGGCTCGCCCCACCAACATGCTCGTCGGCGTCTTCGCCCCGGAGCTGACCGAAACCATGGCCGAGGTGCTGGGGCAGATGGGCCGCCGGGCCGCCTATGTGGTCCACGGCTACTACGAGACCGGCGCTGGCCTGGACGAACTGACCACCACCGGCCCCAGCCGCATCAGCCATCTGAAGGACGGCGCGGTGCGCACCTTTGACTTTGACCCGGCGGACCTGGGCTTTGCCCGCTCCACCCTGGCCGACATGCAGGGGGGCGACGCGGCCACCAACGCCGCCATCGCCCGGGGCGTGCTTTCCGGCGAGATCCACGGCCCCAAACGGGACGTCGTCCTGCTCAACGCCGCCGCCGCCCTCAGCACAGAGATTGGCAGCGGGAGCGGCGACTTCTCCGCCGGCCTGGCCCAAGCCACGGCCAGCCTGGATTCCGGCGCAGCCCTCAACGTGCTGGACCGCTATATCGCCCTCACCCAATCTTTTGCTTGAGGGGCGAGGGGCGAATTGCGAGGGGTGACAATCTCCCAATCTCCCAATCTCTCAACCGCCACCAAAAAATCAACCAATCAACCAATCAACAAACAAACCAACCATGCCAAAACATTCACAGCTCGACATCAAAAAACACAAAGGCCAGGTGCTCGACGAGATCATGGCCTGGAAGCGGCTGGAGGTGCCCAAACAGATGGAGTTGGTGCCCCTGGCCCAGGCCAAAGCCTTCGCCCTGATCTCGCCGCCAGCGCTGGACTTTGCCGCCGCCCTCACGGCCAGGCCAGGGGCCAGCCTGATCGCCGAGGTGAAGCGGGCCAGCCCGTCCAAGGGGCTGATCGCCAAGGAGTGGGACCCGCCCTTCATGGCCGAGACCTTCGCCCTGAACGGCGCGGCGGCCATCTCCTGCCTGACCGACGCCCGCTTTTTTCAGGGCCAACTGGACTATCTCACGGCCATCAAAGAGCGCTTTCGGGACGCCAAGGTGGCCGTGCCGGTGCTGCGCAAAGAGTTCATCTACCACGAATATCAGATCTACGAAGCCCGCATGGCCGGCGCGGACGCGGTACTGCTGATCGTGGCCGTCCTCAGCGACGCGGACCTGCGGGACTTTCTTCAACTCACCCACAGGCTAAAAATGGCGGCCCTCGTCGAGGTCCATGACGAGGCTGAGGTGGAACGAGCCTTGGCCGCCGGTGCGCGGATCATCGGTGTCAACAACCGGGATCTGCGCACCTTCGAGGTTGACATCGAGACCACGGCCCGGCTGCGGGCGCTGATCCCCGGGGACAAGATCGTCGTGGGCGAAAGCGGCATCCGCACGGTGGAAGACGTGGCCCGCATGGCCGAGATGGGCTGCGACGCCATTTTGGTGGGCGAGAGCTTCTGCAAATTGCCTCAACGAGAGCGAGGCGGGACGGTGAGGAAGTTTGTGATGGCAGGGCGACCCAAACTTTAGCGGTCGGGATAGAGGAATCCGTCGATCTCCCGCAATACATCGGCCAGATCCGGGGCCGGGGAGGCGACGACGCCGTCCGGGGTGTGCTCATGGGCGGGGAAGGTGGGGAGATCTGGGAAGTGGGGCGAATTGTCGTAGCGGAAGATCAGGATGCCGTCGGCCTGTTGGTAGTGAAAGACGTACTCGCCTCTGACGATTTGTCTGTATTCCGCCAGACTACTCTCATCAGAAGTAAAGAGTTGTGAACCATCGTAGAAATGTACACGCGCTGTGAAGGCCGCTTGATCTCGAGTCACTCTCGACCGAAGTTTATCGATCGCGATCTCGGTGCGCGAGCGCAAGGTATCTTCCAATCGAGCCGCATAGGAACGCATAATCACGCCGGAACTGCCATTTCTTGCTCAACAGGCAACTCCATTTCCATCCCAGCTACGCCATTCAGGCGCACTGAATCTCGCATTAGCGCCAGTTCAATCGCCCGCCGTGTGCCGGTATACATACGATACACAGCAGACCATTCAAAAAACTCAAAATCATCTCCCATTTGACCGGCTTGGAATTTTTGGTAAAACTCAGATGAAGGCATTTGATATTTCTTTTCAAAGGCAGCCATATCCTCAACAAGTTCCAAGAGATCGTCAATTGGATTTGATTTTGCTATAGCTTCGTCAAGTAATGCGCGAAATTCCTCGGAAGAAGCAGGCATGTTTTCCTGGGTAAAACTCACTTTTGCCATGACGATTTTCCTTTCCAACTCGAATCAACCACAAGGATTGTACTCAACGCAATTATATCATAAATGACCGAGGCGATCATCAACATTTCATCCACCCCAACAGAATAAGTATCAGCCAGGATAGAGCAGGCTATCGATCTCCCGCAACACCTCGGCCAGATCCGGGATCGGGGAGGCGATGACGCCGTCCGGGGTATGCTTGTGGGCGGGGAAGGTGGGGAGGTCTGGGAAGTGAGGAGAGTTGTCGTAACGGAAGATCAGGGCGCCGTCGGCCCGTTGGTAGTGGAACGAATAGACGAGACGCCTGAAATCCCATTCGCCAGCCGGAATCACCTGTTCCACAATATTGAGGGTAGATCCATCAATGAAGCCGACTCTCGCCGCAAAGATAGTCGTTTCTTTGACAGGGCGTATCCTCGTATAGAGGATGATCAGATCCCCTCGGCTATGCAGCGTATTTTCCAGTCGGGCGAAGTGGGACTGCACAGTCATGCAGCCAACTCCAATTCACGAATCACTGCTGCAGAGCGCGTCAAGGCCACTTTCAGCACCTTGCGAGTACGCAGATACGCATCATAGAGGGCGGCCCATTCCATACAATGCTGCAATTCGTCGTCCAACTGCCCAGCTTGAAATTTCTGGTAGAAATCCGCTGAGTCAAGACCATATTCTTGTTCAAATTCCTGCAACGCCTCAACAAGTTCTGCCAGATCATCGACCGGGTTTGCTCTCTGCATGGCATCCGCCAAGTCTTTGCTGAACTGCTCTGACGTAGGGATATTGCCCTCGGTATAGGTTAAAACGGGCATGTTTGATCTACCTCCTGAATCAATACCTCAACTCACAGGGACTGCGCTCGGCGCAATTATACCATAAATGACCGGAACAATCATCAACATTTTAACCGTCCTCCTGGGCGGCATGATCGGTGTGATGGCGGGGAATCGGCTGCCCAAGCGGGTGCAGGAGACGGTGATGGCCGGGCTGGGGTTGATGACCGGGGTGATCGGCATCAGCATGGCCTTGACCAGCGCCAATGTGCTGATCCCCCTCTTCAGCGTGCTGGCCGGGGGCATTGTCGGCGAGTTGATGGGCATTGAGGCCCGGCTCAACCGTCTGGGCCAGTGGCTGGAAGATCGCTTTGGCCACCGGCTGGGCCAGGGCAAGGTGGCCGGGTGGAGCGTGACCCGGGGCTTTGTCACCGCCAGTTTGGTCTTCTGCATCGGCCCCATGACCATCCTGGGCAGCATCCAGGACGGGCTGTTGGGGGACTATGATTTGCTGGCCATCAAGAGCATGTTGGACGGCTTTGCGGCCATCCCCTTTGCCGCCACCCTGGGGCCGGGGGTTCTCCTCAGCGCCATCTCCATCGGCCTGATCCAAGGCGGCATCGCCGGGATCGCCATGCTCCTGGGCGACAGCCTGGGGGAGGTCAGCCGGGCCACGCCCTGGGTGATCGAGCTGACGGCCACAGGCGGGGCGCTGATCATGGGCATCGGCCTGATTTTGCTGGAGTTAAAACAGGTGCGGGTCGCCAATCTGCTCCCGGCCATTGTCATTGCCCCATTGATTGTGATAGGATTGCAGGCGTTGAACATTGGCTTTTGAAATGAATCCACAGCAAAAGGGTCGGATTTACCACAAAGAACACAGAGAACACAGAGATCACAGAGAAAAGCAACGTTTTTCCTCGGCGTTCTCTGGGAAATCTCTGCAATCTCGGCGGTTAAATAGCCTTTTGCTGTAGAGTCTGAAACAGGATCAGAAGTGAACGGAGCGCCCCATGAGTTTTTCAATACAGGTCAAGATCTGCGGTCTCACCAATTTTGAGGACGCCTGGGTGGCCGTCGAGGCCGGAGCCGATCTGCTTGGCTTCATCCTCTACCCCATGTCCCCCCGTTATGTCACGCCGGAGCAGGTGGGGGCCATCACCCAGGCCATCCGCGCCCGGCGGGGTGAGGGGTCGCCCCGCTTTGTCGGCGTCTTTGTAGATGCCACGGTCGAGCAATTAGAGCGCGCCATGTCCGTGGCCGGTCTTGACTATGCGCAACTTCAGGGCGCTGAATCGCCAGATGTCTTGGCTGCCCTGGCCGGACGGGCCTACAAAGCTTTGCGCCCCACCTCTGTGGCAGACGCCGAAGAGACCGCCGCCCGCTACGCCCACCTGGGTACGCCGGATGGTCCACAGCTTCTGATCGACGCCTATGATGCCCACGAATATGGCGGCACGGGCAAGAAAGCCGACTGGCACGCGGCCGCGGCCCTGGCCCAGCGCAATCCCCGGCTGATGCTGGCCGGCGGGCTGAAACCGGCCAACGTGGCCCAGGCCATCCGCACGGTGCAGCCCTGGGCCGTGGATGTGGCCAGCGGCGTGGAGATCGAGCCGGGGCGCAAGGACCACGACGCGGTGCGGGCCTTTATTGCTATGGCCCGGTCCGCGGTGTGACCGATTTGGATATTGAACAAGGACATTGATATGACAGAACCACTTGCATTATGGAGGATTCTCTCAGGATTGCTCGTCATCGGCGCGGAATTGCTGCTGCTTCTGGCGACCATCCTGATTATCATCCTAAGCATCAGAATTGTGGTCAATCGTATCCAGGTTATGTCGTCCTCGGATAAAATCAAGCAGTCATCCAGCGTTTTGGGACGCCGTTTGAGCCAGATCGTCTGGGGCGTGGGTGTACTTGTCGCCCTGATCATCGTTGCGTTCAACGGGATCCTGATCGTGCGCGGCGAGGATCTCCGGACCATTACCACGAAAAAACTAGCCCAGTTGCCGCCGGGATTTTGGGTACAGGGCGCGCTGGGGCTGATCACGCTTGGCGTGCTGACCTTCTTTGTGCGGGTTATTACGAAACCCGTCAAAAACCAATTGCAAAGATGGGAGCAATTGGCCAAAGAGTACGAAGGAATCACGGCCAACGATGAAAGCATCAACGCCTTCTTCGGCCTGTTGTGGAGGTTGCTGATCAGTGGAATCTGGCTGCTGATCCTGGTCATGGTCTCTCGAATTCTGACCCTTCCATCCAGTGTCGACTACTATCTGGCCATTCTGCTGCGTGTTTATGCTATTCTTGCCATCGGCCTCCTCGCCATCCAGGCCGTCACAGCCATCATCGACAGCCTGAACGCCCTGGTGGTCAAGTACTCGACCCAGTATTCCACCCAATATATCTTTCTGAAATACTATCACCGCTTCCAGGAATTGGTGCCTTTGCTACGCCGATCCCTGGAATACATCATCTATGTCGTCTTAGCCACCCTGATTCTGAGCCAGGACACCCGCATCGCCGTCCTCGCCCGGTTTGGCCCGCCGATCATCCAGATCATCAGCATCTTCTTTCTGAGCCGAGTAGCAGTGGAAGTCGCCAGCCTGCTGGTGGATCACCTGATGCTAAGCGGTGATCTGTCGAAACTGACCAAGACCCAACGGCAGCAGCGGGAGACGTTGGCCCCGGTCATGCGCAGCATCCTCAAATATGGCGTCTACTTTGTGGCTTTTATTCTGATCCTCAGCGCTATCAACCTCAACCCAACCCCCTTCCTGGCTGGTGCCGGCATCGCTGGCCTGATCCTCGGCCTTAGCGCCCAATCGTTGCTCAACGACATCGTGTCGGGCTTCTTCATTCTGTTCGAGAACCTCTATTTGGTGGGAGATTATATCGAGACCGGACCGGCCAAGGGCGTTGTGGAGGCCATCGACATCCGCACCACCCGCATCCGGGACAACAACGGCCAGCAATACATCCTGCGCAACGGCCAGATCGATGAGATCGTCAACTTCTCCAAGATCTACACCTACGCCGCAGTGTACGTGGGTGTGGCGTATGAGTCTGATCTGGATCATGTTTACAGCGTACTCACCGAACTGGGCAAAAAGTTGCACGAGAGCCACACGGACGTCGTCGCCCCCACAGAGGTCAAGGGGCTAGAGGGCTTCGGTGCGTCCGAGCTGACCATCAAGACCGTCACCAAGGTCAAACCGGGCAAGCATCTGCAAGTGGCCCGGGACTATCGTAAAATGATCAAAGAGGCTTTTGACCGAGAAGGGATCGAAATTCCCTTCTCCCAACACGTGGTCAGCTTCAAAAACCGCCCAGACACCCTGCGCATCTCCTCGGTGGCGCTGGGCGAGGAAGGAATCGACGTATGAGCCTCACCATCGGCCTGGTCGGCCTGCCCAATGTGGGCAAAAGCACCACCTTCAACGCCCTGACCCAGGCCCAAAATGCCGAGGTCGCCAACTATCCCTTCTGCACCATCCAGCCCAACCGGGCCGTGGTCGCCGTCCCCGATCCCCGCCTGGACAAACTGGCCCAGATGATCCAGCCAGAGCGCAAGATCCCGGCCACCATCGAGTTCACCGACATCGCCGGCCTCGTCAAGGGGGCCAGCCAGGGCGAGGGGCTGGGCAACCAATTCCTGGGCCACATCCGAGAAACCCAAGCCATCGTACATGTGGTGCGCTGCTTCGACGACCCCAACGTGGTCCACACCAGCGAAGTCATCGACCCGGTGGACGACATCGAGGTGATCAACACGGAACTGATCTTGTCCGACTTGGAGCAACTTGAGCGCAAGCTAGAAAAGCTGCCCCGGTTGGTCAAGGGGGACAAATCCCTGCAGCCGGTGATGGACACGGCCCTGGCCCTGCAAGCCCACTTCGCCGCCGGCCACCCTGCCGCCACCTTCCCGGATCGGGACGGCGACGCTTTTTCTCTGTTGAATCACGAACTACGCTTGCTCACGGCCAAGCCTGTGATCTATGCGGCCAACGTGGACGAGGACTCGGTGGCCCAGGGCAATGCCCATGTGCGGGCTGTGAAAGCCTACGCCGCGGAACACGGCGCGGAAGTCGTCGTCCTCTGCGCCCAGTTCGAGGCCGAAATGATCGGCCTGACCCCGGAAGAACAGGCCGAGTTCATGGCCCTGGCCGGGGCATCCGAAAGCGGACTGGAGCAAGTGATCCACGGCGGCTTCCGGCTGCTGGACCTGATCGTCTTCTTCACCACCACCGGCGGCCACGAAGTGCGGGCCTGGACCCTGCGCCGGGGCTCCACCGCCCCGGTCGCCGCCGGTGCCATCCACACCGACTTCCAACGGGGCTTCATCCGCGCCGAAGTGATCCCCTTCCCGATCTATGTGGGGCACGGCGGCGAAAGCGGCGCCAAATCCGCCGGTCTCATGCGGCTGGAAGGCAAGGAATATATCGTCCAAGATGGGGACGTGGTCCATTTTCGATTCAACGTCTAGAAATAGGCCACAGATTTGACGGATCAAACGGATTTTCACTGATCTCAAGAAAAATCCGTTTTTAATCCGTCAAATCCGTGCAATCCGTGGCCTATTTTTTCTTCTCAGCCCGAGCGAACCCATGCATATCAACGACATCCGCACCCTCTACGATCAGGACCAACGCATCAATGCCACCCACCCCAGCGCCCGCCGGGAGGTGACGCGGGAGGTGGTGCGCCATGTCAACCTGACCGATCACGAACCCTGTTTCGTGATCCATTCCACCCTGACCGCAGCCAACGCGGACCGGGTGATCCGGGAGCAGATGGCCTATTTTGCCCAGCGTGAACGCCCCTTCGAGTGGAAGGTCTTCGACTACGACACCCCCTCGGATCTGGTGGACCGACTGGCCGCCCACGGCTTCGACATCGACGACGAAGAGGCCATCCTGGTGCTAGATCTGGCCGATCTCGCCCCAGAATTGACCCGTCCCATCCGCCACGATGTGCGCCGCATCGCCCGACCGGAGGGCATCGGGGACCTGTCCGCGGTGGAGCGGATTGTGTGGGGGCGGGAGCGGCCGGGACTGGACGCGCGGCTGACCCACGATCTGCTCACCTATCCCGACCTGATCTCCATCTATGTGGCCTATGTGGACGACCGTCCCGTGGCCGGGGCGTGGGTCTACTTCGACCCCGGCAGCCGCTTCGCCAGCCTGTGGGGCGGCTCCACCCTGGCCGAACACCGGGGCAAAGGCATCTACACCGATCTCATCGCCATCCGCGCCCAGGAAGCCCTGGCCCGAGGCCGCCGCTTCCTCACCGTGGACGCCAGCCCCATGTCCCGGCCCATCCTCGAACGCCGAGGCTTCCGTTGCATCGGCATGGCCCGGGCATGCATGATGGAAATAGAACGCGGATGACGCGGATTTAGCGGATTTCCGCGGATTTTTCAATAAAAAATCCGTTTTTATCCGTCAAATCCGCGTCATCCGCGTTCTATTTCCTTTCGTCCTTCGAAAGGATCAACTATGGAAATTCTAGGCGGTCCCCTCTTCGGCGTGGCCGGGGCGGGGGAATCTCATGGACCGGGGATCACGACGATTGTCTTTGGCTGTCCGGCTGGGCTGATGGTGCGCCGGGCGGATGTGCAGGCCTTCCTCGACCGGCGGCGGCCCGGCAGCAACAAGCACGGCACCCCCCGCAGCGAGGCGGACAAGGTGCTGCTGCTCTCCGGTCTCTATCAGGACGACACGGACGCCCTGACCGCAGGGCCGACCCTTACCGCCACGGCGGACGGGATGACCAGCGAAAGCTCGGCCTACGAGGCGGGGTACACCACGGGGGAGCCCATCGCCGCCCTGGTGCTTTCCGCGGCCAAGAAGTCTCAGCACTACGCCCAGTTTGCCGGACCCACGGGGGAGGTGAGGCCCGGCCACACGGATCTGGTCAAGCATCACAAATCCCAGGGCTTCGTGGACATCCGGGGCGGCGGGCGCAGCAGCTATCGCTCGGCCATCAGCGACGTGATCGGCGGCAGCATCGCCCGGCTCTATTTGCAGGAGATCTTCGCCACGGTCTTTCTTTCGTCCATCGTGCAGGTGGGCCATTTGAAGGCAAATCGAACTCTGGCCGACTATTTCCAGACCTTGATCCGGGCGCAGGATGCGCTCACGATTCCGGCAACAGAAATCTTCCAAATTCAACAAAAGATGGAAGCCGCCGAGATCCACACCGTGGACCCGGACTTCGCCCAGGCCGCCGGGGACCTGATCATCGAGACCCGGTCCAAGGGCGACTCCATCGGCGCGGCGGTGGAGGTGATCGGCCTCAACGTGCCGCCGCTGATCGGGGATCCCCTCTTCCAAAGCCTGAAACTGCGGCTGATGGGCATTTTGGGCGGGATGCACGCGGTGCAAGCGGTGGAAATCGGCGCCGGCGCGGAGGTCGTGACCCGGCAAGGCAGCGAAAACAACGATCCCATCCGGGCCGCGGGCTACCGGGCCAACAGCCACGGCGGGTTGATCGGCGGCATCACCACGGGGATGCCCTTGGTCTGCCGTGTCAGTTTCAAGCCCACGGCCACCATCAACCTGCCCCAACAATCCGTGCGCAAAAACCTGGAAGAGATCGACTTCCAACTGGACAAAGGCCGCCACGACCCCTGCGTCGGCGTACGCGCCGGGGTCACGTTGGAATCCCGCATGGCGATTGAAGTGATGAACGCGGTGTTGATGCACCAAGCCGGGCGGGTGGATGCGGGGGGGTTTCGGTTGTTTTGAGTGATTGGGCGATTAAGGGATTGGGAGATTGGGCCGGCCGGAAACCGTGATCTAATTCACGATTTGGCAGATGTTTGTCCAGCCATTACAATGTGATTAGTTCGGTACCTGCTGGGATTATGAAGGAGGACAAAATGGAACGAATCACGATTCGAGTGAACAGCAAACAAAAGGCGCAAGCCGTGCTGGCCTTGCTCAGAACTGTGGATTTCATTGACGATATCCAAGAGGATAGTGAATTCTGGACGGATGATCAGAAAGAGGACGACCAGGAAGAGGTGACTGATTTCTTTGCCTTGGCCGGTATCTGGGCTGACCGTGATATCCAACAAGAGACTTTGCGTCAAAAGGCTTGGCCTGTCCGATCATGATCCTCTGTGATACCAACGTCATCATTGAGTTCCAAAAGAAAAATCCATCAGTCGTGTTGAACCTACGCCTGATTGGCCAAGACAACTTGGCTATCAGTGTCATCACTGAGGCCGAACTGTACTTTGGTGCCTTCAACAAAACTGAGTTACGCAAGATTAAGGCGCACCTTTACCTGTTGCATCGATTACCCCTCTCCGGCTCCATCTCAACAATCTTCATTGAGTTAATGGAATCGTACACACTCAGCCATAATCTAAGTATCCCCGATGCCCTGATTGCTGCCACAGCCCTTGAATACAAACTTCCGTTATACACCTTCAACATCAAAGACTTTCGCTACATCCCCGGCCTAATTCTATACACACCGCCGCGTCACGCCGGACCATGACCCACCCCAACATCATCCTCACCGGCTTCATGGGCACGGGCAAAACCAAGATCGGCCGCATTCTGGCCGAGATGCTGGACCGCCCCTTCCTGGACATGGACGCGGTGCTGGTCGAGCGCTTCGCCAAACCCATCTCCGCGGTCTTTGCCGAGGATGGTGAAGCCGTCTTCCGGGCCGCGGAGTCGGCCCTGTGCGTTGAGTTGGCCGCGCAATCCGGGCTGGTCATCTCCACCGGCGGCGGGGCGTTGGTGAACCCGGCCAACCGGGACGCGCTGTCCGCCACGGGCACGGTCGTCTGCCTCACCGCTACGGTGGACGAGATCCTGGCCCGCACGGACGGGGACAACGACCGTCCCCTCATGGGCGCGGACCGGGCCGCCCGCCGCGCCCGATTGGAAAGCCTCCTCGCCGCCCGGGCTGATGCCTACGCTGCCATCCCCATCCAGATCGACACCACCGGCAAGCCCCCGGCCCAGATCATCGCCCAAATCTCCCAATCTCTCAATCTCAAAATCACCCAATCTCACCCAGAAAACCCCATGACCCAACCAACAAACAAACAAACCAACAACCCAACCACCATCCCCGTCACAACCCCCACCGGCGCCTACCCCATCCACATCGGTGACGGGTTGCTGGTCCACGTGGGCACTTTGCTTTTGGAGAGCGGGGTGCGCCCCGGGTCTGCGGCCATCGTCTCGAACCCGGATGTGGCGCAAATTTATGCGGGGGCGGTGGCCCAGAGCCTCTCCGCTGCCGGATTTGACGCCCATCTTTGCACGGTTCCCGAGGGGGAAGCCCACAAGACCTTGGCCTCCATCGCCAGTCTGTACGACCAGTTTTTGGCCGCGGGGCTGGACCGGCGCAGCCCGGTGATCGCCCTGGGCGGCGGGGTGGTCGGGGACATGGCGGGCTTTGCCGCCGCGTCGTATCTGCGGGGAGTGCCTTTTGTGCAGATCCCGACCACGCTGCTGAGCATGGTGGACGCGTCCGTGGGCGGCAAGACCGGGGTGGACCTGCCCCAGGGCAAGAATCTGGTGGGCGCGTTCATCCAGCCGGAGGTGGTGATCATCGACCCGGCGGTGCTGGCCACCTTGCCCGCTGCCGAGTTCCGGTCGGGGATGGCCGAGGTGATCAAGCATGGGATTTTGGGCGGCCCGGCCCTCTTTGCGGCCTTGGAGGGGGACGGCCCCGCCGATCTCGCCGCCATGCTGGCCGACGCCGTGGGGGTGAAGGTGGCCGTGGTGGAGGAGGACCCCTTCGAGCGGGGACGCCGGGCCACCCTCAACTTGGGCCACACCTTCGGCCACGCCATCGAATTGGTCAGCCACTTTCGCGTCCGCCACGGGGAGGGGGTGGGGCTGGGATTGGTCGCCTCCGCCCATATGGCCACGGAACTGGGGCTGTGCGATGAGGCCTTGGCCGCCCGCATCACGAACCTGGTCGAACGCATCGGCCTGCCCATCCGAATCAGCGGTTATGATGTGGACAAAGTCTACGCTGCTATGGCCCACGACAAAAAGCGCGTGGGCAAAAACCTGCGCTTCATCGTGCCCCGGGCCATCGGCGACGTCATCCTCATCGACCATCCGGGGGAGGATGTGGTCAAGAGGGCGTTGGGGAAAGTATTGGGATAAAAGATCACCGCAAAGACGCGGAGATCGCAAAGAAAAAACGAAGAGCTTTTTGTCTTTTCTTTGCGTCCTTTGCGCCTTTGCGGTAAATTTTCAGGAGACAATCATGTCTAAAATTCTTGTTTTACACGGCCCCAACCTCAATCTCCTGGGCAGCCGGGAGCGGTCGGTCTATGGCAGCGTGACGTTGGACGATATCAACGCCAAACTCATCGCCGCCGCAGGGGACGCCGACGGAGGCGCCCACACCCTGCGCATCCTGCAATCCAACCACGAGGGCGCGCTGATCGACGCCGTCCACGCCGCCCGGCCCGGCGGAGATCACCCTGCCGACGGCATTTTGATCAACCCCGGCGCGTTCACCCACTATTCGTATGCCATCCGGGACGCCATCGCCGGGGTGGCTCTGCCCACAGTGGAGGTCCACCTGAGCAACATCCACGCCCGGGAAGCCTTCCGCCACACGTCGGTCCTGGCCCCGGTCTGCGTGGGGCAGATCTGCGGCTTTGGGTGGCGGAGTTATCTGCTCGGTCTCCAGGCCCTGCTCGACCACCTTGAAGCAAATTGGGCCTAAATCCAACCAGCTTTCTCACCACAAAGATCACAAAGAAAGAACAAAAGAAATCTTTGTGTTCTTTGTGTTCTTTGTGTTCTTTGTGGTGAATTTGATCGATCGATGATTGGCAGCTTGATTGGTCGAAATAACGGGGTTTGGCCGCCTCTGTGCTATACTGCTGGCAACTATTTTGATCGATTTCACTCGAACGAGCACAGCGTTTATGCGATCTAATTCCCGAACTCTCATCCTGTTTTTCCTGACCCTCGTCCTGGCCCTGGCGTTGACCGCCTGTGGTGGGGATGACCCTGCGCCCACGCCCACGCCGCCGCTCCCCACGGCGACGATGGCCCCGGATCAGCCCACACCCACGCCGCAGCCGACGGTTATCCCCTCCCCCCCGCCCACCCCCGGCCCGGAGGGGATGACGGGCAAGCTGGTGATCTGGCACAGTTGGACCCAGGCCGACGGCGACGCGCTGGCGCAAATGCTCACCGCAGCCCAGGCCGCCTACCCCACCTTGCAGATCGACACCCTATTTGTCGCCATCGACAACGTGCCCCAGGCCTACGCCGACGCGGTGTTGGCTGGCGGCGGGCCGGACTTGCTCCTGGCCCCGGATTGGTGGACTCCGGATCTGATCAAGGCGGGGGTATTGGCTCCCCTCGACGGTTATGTCACTTCGACCGACCGAGAAAGCTATTGGCCCGCCACCCTGACCAGCCTGACCCAAGATGGCAGCCTCTATGGCCTGCCCACCAACTACGAATTGGTCAGTCTTTACGTCAACCAAACCCTGCTCGCCGACGCCCCCCTGCCCGCCACCACGGACGACCTTTTGACCTTGGCCGCCCAAAACCCCGCCCTGGGCATCGGCCTCTACGCCAACCTCTTCCATCTCTATTGGGGCATCCCGGCCTATGGCGGCGCCCTCTTTGACAACACCAACCGGGCCATTTTGGACCATAGCCCCGGCGCCGCCGACTATCTGCGCTGGCTGGCCCAGGCCGCGGCCACCCCGGGCATCTTTGTGGAGCAGGACTACGGCGCGCTGATCGACCGCTTCAAAAAGGGCGAGTTCGCCTTCTTTGTGGATGGCCCCTGGGCCGCCGCGGAGCTGCGCCAGGCCCTGGGCGACGGCCTGACCGTGGCCCCCCTGCCCGCCGGTCCCGCCGGCCCGGCCCAGCCGTGGATGGGCGTGGACGCCATCTTCGTCAACCCCAACACCGGCCCGGACCAGCAGTGGAAAGCCGTCACCTTGGCCCGCTTCCTCACGGACGCCCAGAACGGCGGCATTTTGGCCCAGGTCGCCAACCGGCTGCCCGCCAACCGCAGCGCCCAGATCGGCAACGACCCCGTGCGCCAGGGCTTTGTGGCCCAGGCCGCCTCCGCCCAGCCCCTGCCCCTGGCCCCAGAAATGCAGGCCGTGTGGGGCTATGGCGGCGACATGCTGCTCAAAGTCGTCACCGGCAACGGGGACCCCACCCAGGTGGTGGCCGAAACCACCACCCTGATCAACGAGGCCAACGGGAAATGAGCGAATCCCGTTTCAACCTGAAGACCATGTCCGGCATCCATCCCGGCACCCGCTCCCAAATTTACCAGCGGCTGCAACTCCTGCCCGGCCCCACCTGGGCCACGCTCATGTGGTTCACCCAGCCATCCGCTCGGGTATTGACCATTCAATCTGGGGAAAAGGACGAACCCGGTGGGCAGACCCCATCTATGCTGACGTGGGAGATTCCCGAAGCAGAGACAGGGACGGCCCCAGATCTTCTCGCCGCTTTGGGCGCCTCCTTGGTCGAGGAAGGCTGGCAACTGCGGGCCTGCGGCACCTGCCGCCACTGGCAGCCCCTGGACCTGACCACGGACGACGATCTGCCCGCCGGGCGCTGCACCTGGACATCCGATAGTGAATCGCCCATCCCCGGCCCGGCCCGGCTGCGCTTCCAATCTGCCCTGGCCCTGGGCTGTGAGCAGTGGGAAAGCGGCCCATATACCGGCCCGGACGAACATCCGACCCTGGATCTGCCCGCCGCCCCGGTCCAGCCCACCCCGGCCCCGGACATGAATGTGCGGGATCGGGTCAAACGGCTACTTGGCAAGGGCAAGCCCGACCGTCTCCCCCGCTCCCGGTGGACGGACAATCTGCTCGAACGCAGCGGCGTGGGCGCGGGCACAGAATCGTGCTTTGTCTGCCAGGGGCGCATCGCCAACTTGGGGGCCATCGCCGTGGATACGGACGAGAACGACAAGCGCACCTTCAGCGTCTGGCGTTGTCGCACCTGTGGCGCCTACTATCTCAACGACTGGACCGACCGCTGGGAGCGCCTGGACAGTCTGGAGACCGAAGAACGCATCTTCCGCCTGGCCCCGGGCGAAGCCCTGCACATCCTGGCCCTCATCAACAGCACCGACGGCGCCGAACACCCCGCCAACCGTCACCAACGCACCGACCAGCGCCGCGTTTTGGAATCGTTCATCGCCGACCGCGCGCCGCTCAGTCACCAAATTCGCCAGGGAAGGTAGTTGATTGGTTGATTTGTTGATTGGTTGATTTCTGCCGCTCACCCAATCTCTCAATCTCCCAATCGCCTAATCTCTCAGTCGCCCACGCGCCAATCAACCAACCAACCAACCAACCAATCAACCAATGACCCAACCCACCCACCTCCTTCTCGAAAGCCGACCCGACGCCCTGAACGGCGCGGTCTATGACAGCCTGCCCTTTCCCAACATGGGCACGACCCAGGAGGTCGCCTTCGACCTGGGCGTCACCGCCCGTAATGGGGACGTGACCCTGAATGGGCTGGTGATCAAGGGCTATCACGACCATCAACTGCTCTTCGAGCAGCGCTGGCCCGCGGTGGTGATCCTGGCCCGCACAGGGGTGGATGACCTGTCCATCGACGCCGGGACCGGGCTGGCCGTGCGGGGGATGCAGTTCATCTTCCACGGACACATGCTGCTCTCCCACCTGGAGATCACCGCGGTGGCCAAGGTGACCAGGGGCGAAAACGCCGGGGAGTCCACCCAGGCCGTGCTGCAGATCCCGGTCAATTTCCCCCACGCCCAGACCGACCTCCACTTCCCCTTGGTCGGCCCCTGGTGGACCATTCAGGCATCCGATTGGACCGATCAGCACAAGCAGGAGATCTTCAGCCAGACCTACGCCCTGGACTTTGTGAAGCTGGGACCGGACAACCGCTTCTTCCGCGGGGATGGCCGGGCCTTGGAAGACCACTACAGTTGGGACCAGCCGGTCTATGCCACGGCTGGGGGCAAGGTGGCCCACGTCTGCTACGACATGCCCGACATGCTCCCCGGCGCGGTGCCGGACCCGCGCATGTATCGGGACGACGTGCGCCGCATCTTGGGCAACGCCGTGGCCATCAGCCACGCCAACGGCGAGTTCAGCTATTTCGCCCATCTGCAACAGGCCAGCATCCCCGTGCAGGTCGGGGACGTGGTGCGCCGGGGCGCGCTGATTGGCCGGGTGGGCAACAGCGGCAGCTCCCCCGGCCCGCACCTTCATTTTCACGTCATGGACGGCCCCAACCTCTTCATCGACAAAGGGCTGCCCGCCAAATTCACCCACTTCGAAGCCGGGGGCCAGTGGTTCGAGCAACCCACCACCATCCCGACGCGTATGATTGTGATTGGACCGGAACGGAAGGGCAATGAGTAAGGAGTAATGAGTAAGGAGTAAGGAGTAATTGGCGCTGGACAGAAGGATATTCGCTGTCCAACGCACGCTACTCATTACTCCTTACTCATTCCCTTTCGCTCAAGATTCAATAGATTCTACACTCAACCTTACCTACTGTTACGAGGAGACAAACCCATGGACGACTCAATTTTGTCCGAGAATGGCAATGGCGGTGAATCGTTCATCAACACCACGGTGTCGGATGAACTGTACGACGAGCTGGCCGAGTTGGAGGGGCTGCAAGTGGTGGGGGCCGCCCTGTGGGAGGACTCCCTCTCCGACACGCCGGACGGCGAAGAGGGCGCGGAGGCCGAAGAGGTCATCGACCCGGAGAGCCGTCAGTTCGTGGACATGGACATCTATCTCGACGAAAATGTGCAGTTGGAGCTGTACGAGGTCGCCCTCTACACCTCCTTGGACGAAGACCCGATCATGGGGTTGACCGCCATCGGCGCCCTGCTTTCCAAGGAGATCGAGGCCGGTCTGTGGCTGGAAGAGGTGGCCGTGGACGAAGACGAGCAGTTGGTCCTGGTCATGACCCGGCAGCACGAGCCCCGTTTCTACCTCAACGTGGGCGGCTGGTCCACCAGCGAATGGGACGAACTGCCTGAGGATGATGAGTAGATTGAGCAAATAGAACGCGGATGACGCGGATTGGGCGGATTTTCGCTGATTTTCAAAAAATCCGTTTTTATCCGTTAAATCCGCGTCATCCGCGTTCTATTCCTCCCCTTCTCGGACCAATCGATTGCCCTGATTGCATTTTGACAGATTTCAGGTACAATCTAAGTGAACACAAAGTTCGTAGTAAGCGTTTATTGCGAACTTGAACTCTTCTCGCCAGACCTTTTCATGCCCAAATCACAAGGAGACAAGCCATGATCCCGTTGACAGCCGCAACTGCCAGCCGCAGCAACACCAATATGTGGACATCCGCCCTCTATGCCGGGGGCATCAGCGCCGTGATCGCCTGGATCATGGTCATGCTCTTCAAGGCCGAGATTCCGGTCGGCTATATTCTAGGTCTGGTCTTGATCGGGGCCGGGCCGATCTTGGGCTATAACCTGGCCAAGGGCAACCTTCTCTCTAACTGGGGTGCCATGATCGGGGGTATCGTCAGCTTTATCCTGCCCTTTGTGGGGATGCTGCTGTGGCCCATTCTCGTCGGCGCGCTGGACAAGACCCAGAGCATCGGCAAGCTCTTTCTGGGCAGCCTGTTGGGTATCGTCCTGGCTTTCGTCGTCTTCTTCATCCTGGCCAACACCATGGGGCAGAACCCCTCGTGGATCGGCACGGGCGTAATCGTCCTCTTCGCCATGTGGGGCGGGACCATGGGCGCGGCCATGTCGGCCTGGGCCAAGTAAGGCCGGTCTTTCACCGCAAAGACGCCGAGAGCGCAAAGAACAGCAAGAAAACCACAAAACCGGCGGATGGTTTCGACCATCCGCCGGTTGTTTTTTTTGGGCGAGATGGGTTGTCACACACCTTCCAGGAAGGGGCCGCACGCTTGGGTTGACCAAAATTTGTGGCCCCTTCCTGGAAGGTCGCCCTGCACACCTTTGTGCATGTACGCGCTATCAGATCGACAAAATGGTAGGTTTTTCAGCCAATGTGGTAAGATATTGAATCGATGCACAGCCAATATCCATCTTTTTTGTGAAACTTGCCTAATCCATGACCACCAACTATCGCAACACCGCCACCCTTGACGATATCTTCCGCCTGGC
>CAZKEX010000006.1:0-36089 GCA_964551895.1 uncultured Caldilineaceae bacterium
ACAATCCGACCTATCCCGACGCCAAGGGTCTGCTGGTTGAGGCCAAGAAACGTCAATCGGAGCAACGCTTTTTGCTCCTTTGTGGATTGGGCGGGGCGGCTCTGGGTGTTGGTGGAGCCTCGATTGCCAATTTACCCAATGATTTGTGGATGTTGGCAGCAGGAGCAGTCGGTTTGGTGGTCGGTTACGGCATTGGGAATTTGGTCAATAGTTTCCGACGTCGATGAAAGTTAGTTGATTTGTTGATTTGAACAGCGTTGGACTTGTATGGCCTGTCTGTTGCCCGATCCGATCGCTTAGAATCCGGTACTGGCATCGAGAAATTCGTGTCGATGTCACACCCCAAAGCACCGAAGTGAGGTTGGTCCCATGGAGGGAATGTTCAATCTGACGTGGCTTGTGCCCTTGCCACCTTTTGCGGCCTTTGTGGTCATTGTACTCTTTCTCAACAGCAACAAGCGGGCCAGTTCCCTGGTCGCCATTGGTGCTGCTGCGCTCAGCCTCTTTTTGGGCTGGTTGATCGCCTTCTCGGCCTTCTTCACCGATCACTTTGGCGCGCACCCCATCAACGAACGGCTCTTTGGCATCCCCACGGGGAACAGCGAAATTGCCGTTGGCTATGCCCTGGATCCGGCCAACGCGTTGATGCTCTTCATGGTCAGCTTCCTGCTGTTGATGATCTTCATCTATTCCAGCGGCTACATGACCTTCCCTGGCCATCTGCGCAAGGCGGACTATCCCCTCGCCGCGGAGCAGAACAAGGATCCCCGCTACAGCCGCTTCTTCGCCTACATCAGCCTCTTCGCCGTGGGCATGTTGGGGCTGGTGATCTCCAACGATCTGATCACCTTCTTCATCTTCTGGGAGATCATGGGCCTGTGTAGCTATCTGCTCATCGGCTTCTGGTTCGAGAAGCCCTCGGCCAAGGCCGCCGCCCTCAAGGCCTTCATGACCACCCGGGTGGGCGACACCATCATGCTGATCGGCATGATTCTGCTCTACATCAACAGCGAACCGTCCAGCCTGCGCTTTAGCGAAATCTTCTCCCCGGAGAACCTGCACCACCTCTCCAGCACCACCATCGGCGTCCTGGCCCTCTTCCCCGGCGTGCCCCTGATCTCGCTGATCACCTTCCTGATCTTCTTTGGCACCATCGGCAAAAGCTCCCAGTTCCCCCTCCACGTCTGGCTGCCCGACGCCATGGAAGGCCCGACCCCGGTCAGCGCCATGATCCATGCGGCCACCATGGTCTCCGCCGGTGTCTTCCTGCTGGTGCGCATGTTCCCCCTCTTCGCCGAGGCGGCCCACATCGGCTCCGGGACCAACACCTTTGTGGCCTTTATCGGGGCCTTTACGGCCATCTTTGCCGCCACCATCGCTGTGGCCCAATGGGACATCAAACGGGTGCTGGCCTATTCCACCATCAGCCAGTTGGGCTTCATGGTGGCGGCCATCGGCATTGGGGCCTATGTGGCGGCCCTCTTCCACCTGCTCACCCACGCTTTCTTCAAGGGCCTGCTCTTCCTTGGCTCCGGCAGTGTGATCCACGGGGTGGAACATGGCTCCCATCATGGCCATGATGACCACGGCCACGACGATCATCACCACGCCCCGGCGTTGATTCAACGGGAAGATGGCGTGCTGAACCCGGCGGATCCCCAGGATATGCGCAACATGGGCGGTCTTTTGGACCGAATGCCCCGCACGGCGTGGACCTTCATCATCGGTGGTCTGGCGTTGAGCGGCTTCCCCATCCTCACCGCTGGCTTCTGGTCCAAGGATGAAATTCTGTCCAGTGCGTGGACCGGGGGCAACCAGGTCGTCTTCTGGACCCTGGCCCTGGCCGCCTTCCTGACCGCCTTCTACACCATGCGTCAGATCGGCCTCACCTTCCTGGGCAAGGCCCGCACGGACATGGCCGCCCACGCCCCGGAAAGCGTCTCCAGCATGACCGTGCCGTTGATGCTGATCAGCGTCTTCGCCGTGGCCGGCGGCTGGTTCGGCATCCCCAAGGACTTCCCCTTGATCGGTGGGCTGGTGCCCAACTGGATCGAGCATTTCATGGAACCCTATGTGGAATATCTGGAGATGCATGTGTTGCATCCCGAGTTTAGCTGGGTTCCTCTGTCGGTCTCCCTCTTTGTGGCTTTGGGGGGGCTGGCCTTGGGCTATCTGGTCTATGGCAAGGGGTTGAAGAAGGACCAGGTTGACCCTGTGCGCAAGCTCTTTGGGCCGGTGTGGACGCTGTGGCACAACAAGTATTATATCGACGAAATCTACCGAGACAGCGTGCTGGCCTTTGTGCCCGCTTTCTCCAAGTTCTTGGCCCTGATCGACAACAAATGGGTCATCGATCCGATTGTCAACGCCATAGGCCGCTTAAGTGTTCTCCTTTCCACTCTCTTGGCAGAAATTGACCGGGTGGTGGTGGATGGCATGGTCAACGGGGCCGGATGGTTGGCCAGCCAGGCCGGATCTACCCTGCGCAACATCCAAGACGGCAAGGTGCAGGCCTATCTGCTGGTCGGCATGGTTGCCCTGACCTTGTGGCTGCTTTTCAATATGATGCCTCTGATCCTGACCCTGGTCTAGGATTATTCATCAGGTTTATACAAGTTCAACCATAGTTCACGACCTAGTATCAAAGTTCAACCATACGGTTATCATCAGCCAGCCCCATCTGTGGGCCCGGCACTGAGGAGGAAAGTTCATGGAGTCTTTGAATCAGTGGGTGCTCGTCACGATATTGTTGTGGCCGCTGCTGACCAGCGTCTTGGCCCTGGTATTCGGCTCTAGCGATAAAGTCGTTAAATGGGGCTCTGTCGTTGCCAGCCTACTGCCTCTGGGCTTGAGCGTCTATCTGCTCTTCGCCTACGATCCCAGCATGGGTATCGAGAACAGTTTCACGGTCAAGTTGCCCTGGATCGAATCGCTGAACGCCAGCTTCCACCTGGGCATTGATGGACTTAGCGTTCCTCTGATCTTCCTGACCGCCCTGCTCTCCACCCTGAGTCTGTACTACAGCACCGGTGTGATCAAAACTCGGGTCAAGGAATACTTCATCATGTTCCATCTCTTGGAGATGAGCATGTTGGGGGTCTTCATGTCCCTGGATTACGTGCTGTTTTACGTCTTCTGGGAGATCAGCCTGGTGCCTATGTACTTGTTGATCGGCATCTGGGGTGGCAAGAACCGCAACTACGCGGCGGTCAAGTTCTTCATCTATACTTTGATCGGCTCTGTGGCCATGTTGTTGGCCATCCTGGGGGTCTACTTTGCCACGGGCACCTTCGACATCATCGAGGCCGCCAAGGCGCAGCCCTTTGCCCAAAGCCTGACCTTGGGAAGCCTGGCCTTCTGGGGCTTCTTCCTGGGCTTTGCCTTTAAGGTGCCCAGCTTCCCCTTTCACACCTGGTTGCCCGATGCCCATACCGAAGCCCCCACCGCGGGGAGTGTGATTCTGGCCGGCGTGCTGCTGAAATTGGGGGCCTATGGCTTCCTGCGCATCGTCCTGCCCACCTTCCCCATCGCCAGCCAATATTGGAGCATGGCCATTGTGGCCCTGGGCGCCATCGCCATCGTCTACGGCGCCTTTGTCTGTGTGGCCCAAACCGACCTGAAGCGGCTGATCGCCTATTCATCTGTCAGCCACATGGGCTATGTGATGTTGGGCATCGGCGCAGCGGCCAGCGTGCTTACGCCAGAAGGCGTGCAGAACGCCATGACCCTCTTCGGCGGTGTCAGTGAAGAGGCTGTCATGAATACCGCGGCAATGGCCATCAACGGCGCAACGTTGCAGATGTTCAACCACGGCATCATCACCGGCGCCCTCTTCTTCCTGGTCGGTGTGATCTACGAGCGAGCCCACACCCGTGAACTGGCCAAGTTTGGTGGTCTTGGCGTCAAGACGCCCCACTTCTACGGCATCATGATGGTGACCGGTTTCGCCAGCCTGGGCTTGCCCGGTCTGGCCGGTTTCTGGGCCGAGTTCTTTACCTTCCGAGGTGCGTTTGGTCTGGCCCCCTATTGGGCGGCCTTTGGCACCATCGGCATCATCATAACGGCGGTCTACATTCTGTGGCGTATCATTCAGAATCTCTTTTTGGGCGAGTATGACGCTACCAAACTGACCCATTGGACGACCTACGACGGCAAGCACGCCGATGGTCCCACGGACATGGCCTTCTTCGAGAAGGTGACTTTGTGGCCCTTGGTGATCGGCATGTTTCTGATCGGCGTCTACCCGACTCCGCTGCTCAACTTCTTCAACAGCTCGGCAGTTACCCTGCTTGAGTTTGTCAAAAACCTGTCATAGGCAAGGGAGCGAGCCTTGAACGGATTTGGATTGATAGCACCCGAACTCATACTTCTGTTCGGTGGCCTGGTTGTCTTCATGCTCACTATCTTTGAGAATGAAGATGAAAAAGGCTCCGGCAATGGCTATGTGGCAATTACCGTACTGTGGTTGTTGGCCGCGTTGACCGCGGCCTACTTCCAAATAGATCTGGAACCCCAGGTCGCCTTTACCATGATGGACATCGACGGGTTCGCCACCTTCTTCAAGATCACGGTCTTGGTTGGGATGATCCTGGTGGCGGTGGCCGGCGGCACCTATATGAACAGCCGCACGGAGCGCAAGGGCGAATTCTGGAGCATGTTCCTCTTTGTGACCCTGGCCATGAGCGTTGCGGCCAGCGCCAACAACCTGGTCTTGCTCTACGTCGCCATTGAGTTTCTCTCCATCACCAGCTACATCCTGGCTGGTTTCCTGCGGGACAATCCCCGTAGCGCCGAGGCGGGCCTGAAGTACTTCCTCTTTGGTTCCGTCTCCTCTGTTGTGATGCTCTACGGTATGAGCCTGCTCTACGGGGCGGCCGGGACATTGGATCTGCGGGGAATTGGCGCGGCCTTTGTCACCGCGGAAGGCATGGGGCCGATCATCGTGCCCGCCACGCTGCTGACCCTGGTCGGCTTGGGCTTCAAGATGAGCCTGGCCCCCTTCTACCAGTGGGCGCCCGACACCTACGACGGCGCACCCACACCGGTGACCGCCTATCTCTCCACGGCATCCAAGGCCGTTGGCTTTGCGGTGACAGCCCGGGTTTTCGTGGTGGCCCTCAGTATCTACATTACAGACTGGGTCCCGCTACTGTCCGGTCTGGCCATGTTGACCATGAGCATGGGCAACCTGATCGCCCTGCGCCAGACCAGTGTCAAGCGCATGTTGGCCTATAGCTCCGTGGCCCAGGCTGGCTACATCCTCATGGGGCTGGCCGCGGTGGCTGCTGGCTCCACCAGTGGCATGAACGGGCTGAACGGCGTTCTGATCTACATCTTCGCCTATCTCTTCACCAACGTGGGCGCCTTCTTGGTGGTCATGGTGATCGAAGAGCGCCTGGGCAGCACAGACATCAGCGCCTATACGGGACTCTCCAAACGTGCCCCGGCCTTGGCCTTCATGTTCACCATCTTCCTGCTCAGCCTGGCGGGCATTCCGGCCACCGGCGGCTTCATGGGCAAGTTCTATGTCTTTGGTGCCGCCATCCAGCGCCAGTACTTCTGGCTGGCTGGGGTCGCCCTGATCAACGCGGGTGTGGCGGCCTATTACTATGTGAATATCGTGCGGGTGATGTTCTTTGCCAGCGATGAAGAGACCGAACCCACCCCGGTGACCATGCCCGTCTCCATGAGTACCATCCTGGTGATCTGCACCATCTTCACCATCTGGATTGGTCTTTACCCTCCCCACTTTATCGAGTGGGCCAATACAGCGGCGCAACAACTTCTGGCCGTGGGCTTCTAGATCGCTCCCCGGCCAACTGTTTGCACAAACAAAACGTCAAGGAGCCGCTTGGTTGCTCCTTGACGTTTTTTGCACTTGACGTATAATCAGCATAAGAGTTTGTATTTTTTGCCCAGGGGCTGCATGGGACGGAAAATCCTCCAGCCATTCGAAGGCCAACCTGTGTACAACATCCCGGTACCAAGGAGAAGATAGTCATGTCTCATAACTCTGCTAACCGTCACCATGCTTCGACCCCTACCACAGGGTTGGCTTCCGTCCAGGCGGCGGATGCCAGCCTGCGTTGGCTGATCCTGCTCTTGATCCTGGCCTTGCTGTTGCCCCTGCCCAGCTTGGCCCAAGCCGAGACGCCCACCGGCCCGACTGCCCCCACCGCCAACGCCGTGATCAGTCTGGCCGTCTCTCCAAATGATCCGGCTCAGGTCTTGGCTGGCACCATCAACACGCCGGAACTGAGCAGCATCTTCCGCAGCGGGGATGGGGGGGCCACCTGGACCCCCGCCGGAACCGGGCTGCGGGCCGACATCAGCATTGCCGACATCGCCTACGATCCGGTCAACCCGTCCATTGTGCTGGCGGCGGATGGCGGCTTTGGCTATCTCTTCCGCAGCACGGACGGCGGCAGTACCTGGCAAGAGGTGCCGGCGTTCAAGGCCCTGATCGGGGCCAGCAGCGCCGTGGGCGAACTCTATTCCGCCCTGGTCGATGGGACGGCCACCTTCTATGCGGGCACGCGCTTTGACGGCGTCCTCACCAGCACGGACGGGGGCGAATCCTGGCAATCCCTGGCCCAGGGGCTGGCCGGGGAAGCCCGCCGGGTGCGCTCGTTCCAGCTCTTCAATGGCGTGATGTACGCCGGAACCCACGACGGCGTCTATGTCCTGGACAGCGCCACACAGACCTGGAACCGTTCCGCCGCCTTCCCCGCCGCCACCGTCGCCTACAGCATGGTCGAGCAGGGGGGCAGTCTCTTTGTGGGTACCATCGGCTCCGGGCTGTTGAGCAGCGCCGACGGCGAAACGTGGAGCCAAGTGGCCGGCTTCCCCGCGGATGTCAGCATCTGGGATCTGGTCAGCGCCGGCACTGGCTTGGTGGCCGCCACAGATTCCGGGGTGCGCAGCGGCTCTGGCGAGCAGTGGCTTTCGGCAGGGGTGGATGGCGTGCCCAACAACAACGCTATCTGGGCCTTGGCTGCCTCCGAGAGCGGCACAGTCTATGCTGGCAGTTCCGTAGATTGGGTCCTGCGCACGGATGATCGAGGCTTCTCCTTCGGCTCGATTGCCACCCTGGCCCCCTTGACCGCCAGCCCTATCTCCCCGACCCCCACAGCGGAGCCCACCCTTGCCCCCATCGCCGAGGCGACACCAGAGGAGCCCGGGGTGATCGATGTGCCCGGCGCCCCGGCAGAGGCCACCGTGGTGGTGGAAGAGCCCACCGCCGCACCCACCCCACCGGATGTGGCCACGCCTGTGCCGCCCACGGATGCGCCGGCTACCGTAGAGGCCACGGCCGTGCCCACAGAGCTCCCCGCCACCACCCAGCCGGAGGAGGCCGCTTCGTCATCCAGTGTGGTGCAGTTGCCGCCGATTGTGGTCGGGGCCGGTCTGCTGCTCCTCCTGGTGATCATTGTGGCGGGCTTTGCCGTGTTGCGTGGGCCACGCAAATCTTAACCTGAACCCAGATCCCGTTTATTCTAATGCCACACTCGGATAACCAAGACAATTCACCGACGGCGCGTCCCCTTTCCTGGCTGCTGACCCATCTGCCCCCAGGATCGGTGATTGCGCCGTCGGCCCTGTCCACCCACGATCCCATGGTGGGTGATGTGACCGCGGACAGCCGCCAGGTCAGCCCAGGCGCCCTCTTTGTCGCCGTCTCCGGTGGCAGCCGTGACGGCCACGCCTTTATCCCCGCCGGGGTGGCGCGAGGGGCCGCCGCGGTGATGGGCGCCAAATCCCTGGCCCAATTGCTCGCCGCCGGTCACGCCCCCCCCGATTCCATCCCCTATGTGCAGCTCTCGGACAGCCGTGCCGCCTTGGCATGGCTGGCCGCGGCGCTGAACAACTTCCCCAGCCAAGATCTGGCCGTGGTCGGCGTCACCGGCACGGACGGCAAGACCACCACCTGCACCCTGCTCGAATCCATTTTGGTTGCCGCCACCACGCCCAATAATGCCCCCGATGACCCTGGCCGGGTCGGCGTCATCACCACCGTCGCCGCCCGCATCCGGGGCGAAGTTGTGGACACCGGTCTCCACGTCACCACGCCGGACGCGCCCCAGGTCCAGGGCTTTCTGGCCCAAATGCGGGCGGCGGAGTGCGCCTATGCCGTGGTCGAATGCACCAGCCACGGCCTGGGCCAAGACCGGGTGGCCGGGGTGGCCTTTGATGTGGCCGCGGTCACCAACATCACCCACGAACATCTGGACTATCATGGCACGTTGGACGCCTATGTTAGGGCCAAGGCCAAACTCTTCCGCGCCCTCTTTGGTTCGGCCCCCAAACCCGGCGTGCCCCGCTGCGCCGTCCTCAACGGGGACGATCCCATCAGCTTCCCTGCCCTCAGCGCTGTGTTGGCGGAAGAAGAAGAAGAACACGCCGCGGCTGTGCCTGTGCGGGTTTACGGCCTCTCCCGTACGTCCTCGACCGGGGGGGCCAGAGATCTTTTCGCCACAGACATCGACCATCGCCCGGATGCCACCCGCTTCATCCTGAACTGGTGGGGCGGCAGCTTCCCCATCACCACCCGGCTGATCGGTGAGTTCAACGTGGCCAACATCCTCTGCGCCGCCACGGTCGCCCTCGCCCTGGGGATTGAGCCGACGGCCATCCAGCAGGGGGTGGCCGGGCTGGACGGTGTGCTGGGCCGGATGCAGCGCATGGACTTGGGCCAGCCCTTCCTGGCCGTGGTGGACTTCGCCCACTCCCCCGCCAGCCTGGAACGGGCGCTGACCACCCTGCGTCCCCTGGTGGGCCAGGCCCCCGGTGGCAAACCGGGCCGCCTGATCGCTGTCTTCGGCAGCGCCGGTCTGCGAGACGGGGCCAAGCGCCGGCTCATGGGCCGGGTGGGGGGTCGCCTGGCAGATTTCTGCGTGATCACCGCCGAGGACCCCCGCACAGAGGATCTGGATGCCATCAACCGAGCGATCGCGGCTGGGGTGGCGGAACATGCCCCCCCTACCGCCTTCGTGGTCGAGCCGGACCGGGTCTCCGCCATCCAGCGCGCCGTGGCCATGGCTCAACCTGGGGATGTGGTGGCGGCCTTTGGCAAGGGCCACGAGCGCAGCATGTGCTTTGGCGAGATCGAACATCCGTGGAACGAACAGGAAGCTATGGCGGATGCCCTACGGCAACGGATGGGCCTGCCACTGGGCAACCCCGATGCCTATCGACTGCCCACAACCCCATGATCGATCTGCCATAAAGCGATCTAACCGCCGAGAACGCTGAGATTTTGCAGAGAACGCAGAGGAAAAGTCTTGTTATTCTTGGCGATTTTGTGCTAAAAATGGCCTTTCGGCACAAGCGGAAGATCGACCGTCGATTTGCTTAAATTGGCGTTTGTATCTTGTGAAAAAATGTTGTATCATGTACACATCTTGTGTTCTATCGTGATAAATGGAAATCTACCGAAACTATTTCCATCAGTTAGGTTAAAAGCGATCCAAAAGGGATCCATAACTAACCTAAGTTGATATCCTAAAGTCCAAAGCCCCCCTATTCAGGACTTGAACTCTCCGTATTACACCCTTTTACTGACTTATTACACAACATACTCGCATTACGAAGGGAGACTGCACGTGCAGGCAAGACCCCGAAATTACCAAATTGTGCTGGTTCTTATCATCACCAGCATGCTCTTGGGCGCATGTGGGGGCAGCGGCAGCGGCTCCACATGGTTCAATTTGCCCTCGGTCCCAGTCAAGATCCAGGCTGATGGATCAGCCAAGGTCTTTGGATTTAGCCTGGGCCCCGTCCTCACCGTTGATCAGGTCAGCCAGCTTCAGGCCGCCAATATTCAGCAGTTGAACATTCGTGTGGGCTACAACGGCGTCCATCCGTATGCCAACGGCGAAGATCTGCCCTACCTCACCTGGGACGATGATTCTTTTGCCACCGTGCAGGAGATTCTGCCCAAGGTACCCAATCTGCCCAACGCAGGGACCATCTCCACCGGGTTGACCTGGGCCCGGCGCATCGGTCTGGGCGCAGCCCTGAACCTGCCTGTGGGCGCAGGCCAGACCGCGTTGGACATTCCCCGCTGGAAGGGTGAAACCACCTTCACGCCGGAAACCCCCGACGCAGTCACCATCGGCCCCTTCGATGTCAGCGGTTTGGCCATCGATAGCAGCGGCAGCATCAGTCTTGACGGCATGCCCCTCTCCCAATTGGAGAGCGCACTGGGCATGAGTTTTGGGCTGGATGCACTTCTCTCTCCCGACCTGCTCAACACCTTGGAGACCATCGGCGCCGAGACAATCTCGATTGCCACCAACCCCAACGGCATCGACTTTGAGATGAACGGCAAACCTTTGCCCGGTCTGGCCTATGACAGCGCTTCCTTGGACCGAACCATGTCCTTGGTCGAACCCTTCGTCTCCGATCCGGCTTTGGTGGCGCAGATCAAGGATCTGTTGCCCAAACTGCCCGGCGCGGATGTGCGGATTGTGGCAGCCCTCAACGGCCCGGCAGTGGGTAAGACCGCCCTGGGCAAGCTCCCCTTCACCCTGAACCAAGAAGGACAGTTGGGCCTGTATGGGTTCAACCTCCTCACCTTGGTGCCCCCGGCCATGGTTCAGCAGCTGCAAGAGGCAAATCTGCAACAGTTGGATGTCAAGGTGGTGGGCGTCGATCAAATTCTGTTGGCGGCCAACGGGGCCACCTTGCCCACCGTGGCCCTGAACGACGCCACAGTGCCGGCGGTCTCCCAACTGGTGGGATCTCTGGCTGGCTTGCAGCCCACGTTGGTCTCCACCATTGTGAATTTGCTCAAGGATACAGGCGTCTCTGCCAGCTTGAATCTGCCCTTGGCCGCGGGTGCGGAAGCCGTCGTAGTTGGGGATCCCTTTGCCGATGGCATCCAGGCCCCGAACCTGGGCGACTTTGCCCCGCCAGTCCTGCACATGAACGTCTCCTTTGACAAGAGCAACAAGCTCAAGTCTGCCGGGCCGCTGACTGGCCAGGACCTACAGGAGCAGATGGGCGTGGCGGTTGATCTGCCCGCCAGCCTGACCTCGGTTTTGTCCCAGGTAGGGGCCAACCAGGTTCAGGCAGTCAACACGCCGGGCCAGTTTGCCCTGCTGCTCAACCAGGAATCGGCTGTGGCGTTGCAGTACGACGTGGATTCCCTGGTCGAAGTGCTACGGCTGTTGGCCCCCTTCATGAAGGGTACCCTCATGGAGGACCCGGGCATCAACGGCCTGATCCAGCAACAGATCCTGCCCCTGGTCCCTGGCTCTGACGTGAACTTCAACTTGATGCTCAACCAGTAGGTCGTCGGCGTTGGTTCTTGCGCTGATATGCGTGTGAAAATAGAGCGGGCCACCCTGATCAGGGTGGCCCGCTTTTTATTTGTCCTTTTCCCTCCACATAGCCAGAATCCCCAAGGCCAGCCAATTCCAGGCGGCCAGATCCGGCAGGGCGGCGAAGGCGTCCACCTGGGCGTGGGCAAGGCCGGCGACCAGCCCGGCGGCCACCCCGGCCCGCAGCCATCCCTGGGCCGGGGAGAAGGCATCGGGTTGGCGACGCATCAGGCAGACACCCACGACCAACGCCGCGCCTAGCCAGATCAGCCCCAGGATGCCGCCGCCGGTGGCCGCCTCCAGCCACAGGTTGTGGGGATGGAGCAGATTGGGATCGTTGGCGACCTGGGGCAAGACATAGGCCGGATAGCGCCACACAAAGCGGCCCGGCCCCACCCCCAGCCACAGATGATCCAGCCACAGGGCCAGACTTCCCCGCCACACATACAGCCGCCCGACGATGGTGGCGCTGTTGGTGAGCCGCTCCCCCCACAGCCAAAACAGCCCCGCCCCGCCGAGCAACCCGATTAGCCCAACCCAGGCCAGTCGGCCACCGATACCCTTGCGCAAGAAGTTCGGTGCTTTATTCTGCTCTAGCCGGGTCCGTGACCCGGCGGGTTGACGAATGGATCGCCCCAGCGCCCACAACGTGACCACCCCGGCGGGGACGCCCAGCAGCCATGCCCCCCGGCTGGCGGTCAGGGCCAAGGCCGCCACGATGACCAGCCCGGCCCCGGCCCAGATCCAGCGTTTGCGGCCCGGCAGCGCGGCCAGGCCAATGGCCAAAAAGAGACAGCGTTCCAAATAGAGCGCCATATGATTGGGCGAAAAAGTCGGACCGGTCAGGCGGCGCACGCCGTCCACCAGGGTGCCGTCCCCTCCGGCCCAGGACCACAGCCCCATGCCCGCGGCCCCCGCCGCCCCCAGGACCGCCGCCCCCAGGACCATGCGCTGGTGACGTGGCTCCGCCGCCAGCATCCGCACCCCGGCATAGAGCAGAAGGGGAACCAGCACGGTCTGGGTGAACCCGGCGGCGTAGGCGGGCCACGGCCAGCCTTGTAGCGCGCCCAGGATGCCCAGCCCCAGCCAGGCCAGGGCCAGCCAGTCGGTGGAAATTACCTTCCAGGAAGGGGCCACGAAATTCGCCCTGCCCAAAGATCTTTTGGCCCCTTCCTGGAAGGTTTTTGCAAGCGCGGGCAAAGTGACAAGCAGGGCCGCATACGCAGGCGGCACGGCCAAAACACCGCCGACCAGGGCCAACTCTTTGTGATAGATGTGAAAAGGCAGCAAAACGACGGCAAGACAGAGCCCAAAGAGCGCCCCTTGCCTGGATTCGGCCAATAAACCCAGGGCAGCCAACAACCAACACAGGACGATCACGGGCGGCCAAGTGGCAATAAAATAGACCCCGATCAGGATCGCCCACGCCCCGGCCCGCAGCCACAGGGGACAACCCACCCAACGCTCGCCCCAGGCCGTCCAGGGCAGCAGCCGGGATGCGGCCCAGCCTCGCCACACCGTCACCAGCCCGGCGATGAAGATGAACGCCCATAGCCAGCCGAAGCCCGGTGTGGGGGCCGGCGGCGGACGTGTCCCGGTCGGGGCCGCCGCGCGGAGGGCGACGGCGACCGGGGTGGGCGCGTCCACACCGTCCACCAGGGCGAATCCCCACAGGGGATCCGTGGCCGGGGCCGCCGGGCGGTCCATGGCCCAGCCCAGGGCGGCCAGCCACGGCCAGTCTTGCCAGGCCAGGGCCACGGCGTCTTGGGCAAAGCGGATCTGGTTGGCCTCCGAAACCGTGGCCCAGGGCGAAAAGAGCCGCTGATTCCAGCCGAAGCGCACGGCCCACACAGGGGTGGCGGCGTCCCCCGCGGCCAGCATGGCCCGGCGCACGAGTTCGGCCCGGCGGAAGTTGAGTACGGTGGGGTCCGGCGGGGAGGCGGGGGGCAGGCCAAAGCCGAAGGGCTGCACGGCCACCACATCAAAATGGGGGGCGGCCCCGGCGGCATAGAGACGCTGCAAATAGGTGATCTCGTCGATGGCCGTGTGGCCCCGGTCCACCGTGGGGGCCAGGGCGGCCAGGAGGATCACCGCGTCCGGGTCGGCGGCGCGCAGGGCGGGGCTGGCCGCGGCCAGGAGGCGGGCATAGCCGATGGGGTCGATCAGCCGGTTGCCCCAATGGGGGGCCACGTTTGGCTCGTCCCAAAGCTGATAGAAGGTGACATCGGACCCATAGCGGGCGGCCACGGCGGCGGCAAAGCGGGCGAAATCGGCGGGTTGTTCCGAAGGCGCAAAGGGGTTCTCTGCGCCCCCCCGGTCTTGACCCGATCTGGCCCATGCGGGGCTGCCATCCAGCAACAGGACGGGGACCAACTCGTTTTCCAAAATGGCGGCCACCAGATCGTCGGCGACGGCCCAATCGAAGCGGCCCGGTTCGGGTTCCATCTGCGCCCAGTCCAGGCGTTGGCGCACCCAGCCGAAGCCTGCGGTGTGCAGCCGGGCCAGATCCAACCGGCGTTGGGTGGGGGAAAGGGCCGCCAACTCGACCGTGGTACCCAAAAAGGGAATCTGCATGGCTGGGTGGGTGGGGGCGGGCAGGGAGGTGGCAGCCTGCAAAGGGCTTGCCGACCGCTGGTGAGCGCGGCCAACCAGCCCGGCCAGCAAGAACAACACCCCGGCCAAGACTATCCAAATCATCGTGCGGACCAGGGCGAGGCGGGAGCGGGTGTCAGTCAATGTTGGCTTGGATGAGGCTTTCCATACGCTGGACGGTATCCTGTTGTTCCTCGATGGTCTCCTCCAGCCGACGAATCTTGTCGGAAACCAGGTCGCCGTGCTGGCGGCGGCCATAGAGCCCCTGAAGCTGGCTCAGGTTGTCTCTCAGCTCGGTCAAGACCTGCCGTTGTTGAAGGGCCAACAGCTTTAGATCCCCGCTGAATTGGCCCGGGGTGCGTTCCAGCAGGGAGTCGATGCGGCTGAAAATAGAGGTGAGTTCCTTCTCCGGGGCCGGGGGAGGCGGCAGGGTCGGCTTTGAGATCTTCGAGACCTTCGGGGCTGGGCCATTCGGCAGGTTGAAGATCACCCCGTCCTGGCTGTTGAGCCATAGCACAGGGGTGCCAAAGCTGGCGTCGCTGTTGTTGAGGGCGAAGAGTCCGCTGCGGGCCTGGGCCACGGCCGCGTCCACCCGACCGGCGCACGGGCCATCCATCAACGTGGTGTAGAGCAGTTGGGAAAAGCGCATGGCGGCCTGGTCTTTGATGGCATATTGCATGCCGATCACCGCCGGCAGGCCGGATTGGAGCAACTGCGCGCCCAGGCTGTTCAGGGGGGCCGGGGCGGCGTCTCGGGCGGTCTGGCAGGCGTTGAGTACCACCAGTTTGATCGAGTCGGTCCAGTCCAGGGCCGTGCGCAGGCTGTCCGGGGAGACAAAGGTCGGTTCGCCATCCTGCCAGAGCATGAGGCCCTCGGGCTGGCCGTGGGTGACGATGTGCAGGATGTCCGGGCGTTCCCGCTCCAGAGCCTGGCCCAGTTCGATCACGTTAAACTTGCCGGGCAGGGTGGTCAGGGTGAGCCGTCCCTGGGTCAGCTCGGTCAGCCCGGCGCGGATGCCTGCCTCTTCGACAGCCCCATCAATCTGGCCTGTGGGGTCCGTGGGCAGGGCCAGGAGCAGCTTCAGGGGCAGAGTGGCCCCCAGGGGTCGAGACGGCCCGACGTAGCGGCTCAGGGTCTCCATGCGCACCAGGAGGATATGTTTGTTGGCGGCCAGGGTGCGGCGGCGATCCGGGTCCCGCAGGATCTCCCAGGGCAGGGCGGCCACGGTTGGCGGGCGCAGGTTCAGCCGCACCCGTAGCCCGGCCACCTGGTCCCGGTCCAGATCGGCGAGGGCCGTCACCCACAGGTCCCGCAGATCTTTGTGGATCAGGGCGCGGAAGAGCTGGCTGCCCCGCTGGGCGATGTTGAGCGGGCCCCTGTGGCCCTTGTCGGCCTGGGCATCGAACGACTGCCAGTCGGGCAGGATACTCTCCTGGTCAAATTCACCCTCCGCGCTCTGCCCCCGATAGGTCACGGTGGTCAGAAAAGGACGGCGGCTGCCCTGGATGGTGATGTCGAAGTTTTCAAAAGTACATGGGGTCATGGTAGGTGTCGGTGTGGGTGGGTGGTGTGGGTGTCGATGTGAGTTGAGATTGAGAGATTGGGAGATTGGGAGATTGGGAGAGTGGGAGAGGGCCGTGGCACAATCTCGCGATCTCCTAATCTCCGAATTTCCTGATCTCCGCCTCTCCCAAGCCGAACTACGTAACCGCCAGCCCTAAGTTGACACAGATATGGGCCGAGGCTACAATTTCGACTATGCGCTCATTTTCTGGTTCGTCCAAAACAATGGCTGACAGCCGCCGCAGGTTGGGTCAACTGGGCCAACTGGGTCAACGCTTGGCCCGGCTGGTGATGGATCACCCCTGGTTCAAGCCCGATGGTCGGGCGGATCGGCCGGTGGATGACCTGTGGGATCGGATCGGGGTGGCCACCGCCCTGGTCGTGCTGGGCCTGGGGGCCAGTCTGCTGCTGCGTTTGGACCCCATCAGCCTGGAGACGTGGATGTTGGGCTCCCCGGTGAGCTTGACTGTGACGGCCACGACGTTGATGGCCGGGGTCCTGGCGGTCATGGCGGCCACGCTGGCCGAAAGTGTGGTGCGCACCCACCCCATCCTGCACCAACTGCCCACGCTGACCGGTGTGCGGGTGACGTGGATGTTCTGGGCGCTGCCGGCCGCCTTGGTGGTGATCGCCGCCCTGCTGCTCCCCCTGGCCCCCAGCCGCCTGATCCAGGCCCTGGCCCTGTTGATGGTGGGGGGCATCTTTGCCGTGACCCTTTTTCTGCTCCACGGCACGGTGGAGCGGGGGCGACCCGGCTTTCGACGGGCACGCATCCTGCTCAACGTGTTGACCTATGGATCGGCGTTGTTGCTCTTTCTGCTGGTCTACCAAACCCGCACCCGTAGCCTGCTATCCGGCACCTTGGTGGCGCTGACGGCCATTTTGCTGGCCGTGGAGCTGTTGCGCACCCATGCGGCTCGTCCCCGGCATGTCTTCATGTACGCGGCGATCACCGGGGCCATCCTGGGGCAGATCACCTGGGCGCTCAACTATTGGCTGCTGCCCGGCCTGACCGGTGGCTTGATCTTGACATTGATCTTCTATTTGGTGGTGGGGCTGGCCCAACAAAGCATCCAGGCCGGTCTCACCCGCCGGGTGCTGATCGAATTTGCCATCTTCGCCCTCCTAGCCCTGATCCTGATTGCGGTAGTCGGGCCGGGGTTTCAGGGGTAGCGTAATGAGTAATGAGTAATGAGTAATTCGTTGTAAAAAGGGAAAGATCGTCTTCGCCCCCCTTCACCTTGTCACCCTGTCACCTTGTCACCCCCTCACCCCTCCCCAATGGCAGCGATCAACTCCCGGCAAAAGTCGGGGATGTCGGCCACGACTCGACCCCACACCAGGTTGCCGCTGCGGAAGGCGGCTTCGTCCCGCCAGGTGGCCCCGGCATTGAGCAGGTCGTCCTTGATGCCTTCGCTGCCGGTGGACTCATGGCCGGCCACAATGCCGGCGCTGATGCCCACCAGACCGGCGTGGCAGATCATCCCCACGGGCTTTCCGGCCGCATAGATCTCTTTGACCAGCCGTTTCACCCCAGAATAGCGGCGAATTTTGTCCGGCGCCCACCCGCCGGGCACCACCACGGCGTCAAAATCGGCCGGGTCCACATCGTCACAGCCCACGTCCGCCGTGGCCTGCAGGGCCACCTTGCCCGTATACTGCTCCCCGGCCTTGAGACCCACTACGATCACTTCGGCCCCTTCCTCCTGTAGACGCATGACCGGCACCCAAAACTCCAAATCCTCAAAGCCTGGGCCGACCAGATAGGCCACTCGTTTTCCCTGAAGTCCCATGGTTTTCTCCTTTTGTAAGATTATGGTTGACATTACAATCCCGCGGCCTGCCACAACCGGTCGTGGTTGTGACGCCAGCCCTCCCACGCCTCTCGGTTGCTGACCAGGGTGAGCAGGGTATCGTTGAGCAGGGCGTTGATGGGGGTGGGGATGCCCACGGCCCGGCCCTGGCGCACCACCGCGCCGTTGAGCCAGGCCACCTCGTTGCGCGGCTTGCCCCGGCTCAGGTCAATGTGCAGGCTGGGCATCTTGCCGCCCCTGGCCCCGCCCACAATCCGCCGCATGGCCATGCGCAGGGGGCCTTTGGGGGCATATCGGATCAGGGGGGCCAACAGGCCCAGGGGATAGGCCCCCATGTTCAGGGGACGAATCCCGGCCTGGCCCATCACCGCCAGGGCCTCTCGCCAGGCCCCGATCTCCAGGTTGACCATGCGGGAGTCGGCGAAGGCCTGCTTGGGCGGCTCGTCCAAGATGGCGCACAGGGCGTTCCCCACCATGTTCATGAGCAGTTTGGTCCATTTCATGTCCTGGGCGTTGTCGTGCCGATGCACGGGGATGCCAGCCCGCTCCAGGGCCGCCACACACGTCGTCAGGGTGGGGGCAGGGTTGGCCGCGTCCCAGGCGGCCAGGCTGATGCTATAGTCGGCCTTGTCCACGCGGATGTGACCCGGGGCCAGGACCGAAACCGGCGCGGTGATGGAGCCGGCGATCACATGGTCGCCGCCCACCAGCCCGGCCAGCCGCTCCTCGTTGCCCACCCCATTTTGCAGACTCAACACCACCGGGGCCGGGACGCCGGTGGCGGCCAAGGCCGCGGCCAGTTCAACCGCTACCCCGTCCGTGTCATAGCTCTTGACCGTGACGATAGCCAGATCAAAGGCCACGTCCATCTCCATGGCCAAGGCGTATGCTTCGGCCACGCTGACCGCAATGCCCAGATTGTCCATGCGACGGGTTTCGCCGGCCTCCTCGATGCGCAGGCCGTTGGCGTGTACAGCCTGGGCCAGGGCTGGGCGACCCACCAGAATCACAGAATCACCGTTTTGAGCCAGCTTGCCACCGACCAAACAACCGATGGCCCCGGCCCCAAGGATCAAGATATTCAAGAGATCTCCTGTTTTTTTGCGAATCGACGGTTGGGATATTGGCAGGAATGGTGGCTGAATTCATGAATGAGTACGTTGCCCTCTATATTGTAGCGGGTTTTGGCGCTTTTTACAATGAATTTAGGCGCCATGCTTGGCTGTAGTGCAAAAATGCAAAAACGAAAAAAATAAAAACGCCCCCATCACATGGATGAGGACGCTTTCAAGAGAGAGTTGGTGATGCGGATTTTGGTTGTGTGGGGTCAATGGCTCGGCTGATAGCGATCCAGGAGCCGCTGGGTCACATCGAGCAGAATGTTGACCTGAAAGGGTTTTCCGACGACGGCTGAATATCGTTTTTTGCTACCGCTCTCCATTTGGCGTTTCTGATCGATCACCTGGGCCGACATGATGATTTTGGGGGTTTGGCCGTACTGCTCGTGCTGGCCCAAATAGTCCAACACCTCCCACCCCGTGCCATCGGGGAGGTTGAGATCCACAAAGAAGAGGTCGATTTTTTCCCGCTCCATGATCTCCTTGGCCTGGGCGATGGTACGGGCGCCCACAATTTGATACCCCTTCCGGGAGAAGATCAATTGGACCAGCGTGACCAGATCTTTCTCGTCCTCAATATAGAGAATGCGGATTTTAGAGGTGGCAGATTGGGAAGCGATCTTGCTGGCTTGACCGTTGGACCCAAGTACCGACTGGATGCCGTTGGGCGGTTGACCGTCAGCTTGAAGGTGGAACATTGATCTGGTAGCGTTAAATATTTCCATGTTTTCAATCCTTTACACTCGCACCGGGGTTTGTAGGAACTCAGCAACCAATGTTGCCAACATCATCCCCTGTGCCGTCAGTAGCGCGCCGATAGAAGCCGCAATCGTCAGCAGGGCCCAGCCACAGGACCCAGCAACAGGTATAGTTTCTCATGGTTTGAAGACATTTACATCCCATAAACTACGGATTCACCCCAGGCAATTATCAGTAGTTTACCCGATGTCAAATACGGGGAAATACGTAGACAAGGCGCAAAGCCAATGCCAGATCCACTTCACCACATGAGGGGTGAGGGGAGATTGGGCGCGGAGATAGGCGAATGGGTTTTAGAGAGAAAGAGAAAGAGAAAGAGAAAGAGAGAGAGCGAGCGAGAGGAAGACAACCGAGTTTGGGGGCAACGAGGGATAAGCAAGGCGTGGGAGCGATGCAAAAAGAGAGGGGCGGTGAGCCAGAGACAGCGTTATCTATTCAGGGTCCAGAATGGCAATCCCCTTTCGCAAAGCGAAAAGCGCCGCTTGGGTGCGGTTGGAGAGCTGGAGCTTGTTTAGGATATTGCTGATGTGGGTCCCTACTGTACGCTCACTGATAGTCAGATCTGTCGAAATCTCCTGATTGGAGAGACCTTGGGCCACCAGTTTCAAAATCTGCAATTCTCGATCGGTCAGATCTGTGTCTGTGGGCATGGGGGAGGGGCGATTGATCTCGTGGATCAATTTGCGGGCGATGCTGGGGTGGAGGGACGATTTTCCGGCATAGACATCGCGGATGGCCTGCAAAAGATCCTGGGGCGAGGAGTCCTTGAGCAAATAGCCCAGGGCGCCGGCCCGGATAGCCGTCAAAACCTGCTCATCGTCCGAAAAGCTGGTGAGGACAATAATCCGTGTGTCGGGCAACTCGGTCCTGATGGCGGTGATCGCCTCCAGGCCGTTCATGCGCGGCATCATCATGTCCAGCAAGACTACATCTGGCCGAGCGGCTCGAGATTTGAGGATAACCTCTATGCCATCCTTGGCTTCGCCGACCAGCTCCATGCCTGGTGTCATGTCGAGCAAGGCACGAATGCCTTCGCGAACAACGGCGTGATCGTCGGCAATCACAACGCGGATTTTTTGGGCTTGTTCCCTGGCGATAGATTCCGAAATGTAATCTGGCATAATTGTCCGCCTTCTAATGCTTTTGGGTTTCTATGGTGGTCTGCAATCAAGGTTGATGACGTCTCGGCGGGCGATAAGGATACGCAAAAAACGACCAGATCTAAAGAATATGCTTACTTTTGGTTGACATACAGTCTATTGTAGCTGATTAATCCGGGCATGACAAGCCCCTTGGTAGATTTGAGATCCGAGCAACGGGTCTTGGATCCCCCCAGCACAAATATCCGCTGGGATAAGCCCAGCGGACGGCGTGTGGAGATCGTTTGGCGGGCATAGATATGGGGTGGATCAGTGGGTCCGGCCCAGGTGACGACGCTCCAAATAGGACCGAACTCGGCCAAACTCAACTTCCAACAGGGCCACCTTCTGGGCCACTTCGGCCATCTTCCCGCTGTGGCCGAGGCTTTCCACATCCTGGCAGAGGGTGGACATGGTGAGGGCGCCAAACATGGCGCTGCCTGATTTTAGGGTGTGGGCCGTGCGGGTCAGGGTCTGGGTATCTTCGCTGGGCAGGGCGACCACCATACGCTCGACCAGTTTAGACGTATCGGTGATAAAGCTGAGGATCAGCTCCGCAAGGGTCTCTGGGTCATCGCCGATGAAGTCGTAGAGCCGGTGAAAGGTTTCGGGGTCAACCGGGCGTGGGGTCTCGGACCGATTGGTCCGAGAGCCCACGCCGGGGGGCTTGATACGGATGTGGGGGATCTTCTCCCCGCTGGGGACCGCATGGGCTTTGCGCGTGTCGCTTTTTGCCGCCATGCCCATGCCCATGTCTGTGCCCATACCTGTGTCTATGTCTATAGGGGCCGATGACCGGACCGGACATTGCTTGAGCGCGGTCACCAGGCGGTCGATCTGGAACGGTTTGCTGATATAGTCGTCCATGCCAGCATCCAGACATGCCTGGCGATCGGATTCTGTTGCGTTGGCTGTCATGGCCACAATGCGCGGGCGCTGGGTGTCGGCCATGTCCTGGCGGATGGTGCGGCTGGTCTCCAGGCCGTCCATCATGGGCATTTGCACATCCATAAAGACCAGGTCATACCGCTTCTGTGCCAGGGCATCCAACACCTGGACGCCATTTGCCGCCAAATCTGCCTGATATCCCAAATGACTCAACATGTGCAGGGCCACCTTCTGGTTGATCACGTTGTCCTCGGCCAACAGGATCTGCAAGGGGTATTTCTGGCTCAGATCGGTCTCTACCATCTGCCCGGTGGCGGGTCTGCGCAGGGAGGGCGAGTGAAACTGCATGGTCTCCATCAGCACGTTGTACAGTTGGGAGGGCTTGATAGGCTTGGTGACTGTGGCCTGGAACAGACCCGGCCCACCCTCCTGGGCGCCAAGTCCCTGCGACCCAATGGAGGAGAGCAAGATCAGCGGCAACTGGGGGGGTGGCATCAGGTTGCGCAACGCTTTGGCCAGCATAACACCGTCCATTTCGGGCATCTTCATATCCAGCATGGCCAGGTCGAACCGAGCGCCTTGGGCCAGCCAGGCCAGCGCCTGGGCACCGGATTGGGCGGTCCGAGCCTTCATGCCCCAAGATTCGGTCTGTTTCTTCAAAATGTATCGGTTAGTGCTATTGTCGTCCACAATCAGGATATGCTTGCCCCGCAATTCAGGCTGCGCATTCTGTAAATAGACCTTAATCTGGCTGGGGGCAGATTGGGCGTTGATGGTGAAATAGAAGGTGGATCCTTGCCCAGGGCAACTTTCGGCCCAGATTCGCCCTCCCATCAACTCGCTCAACCGCTTGCTGATGGCCAACCCCAATCCGGTACCGCCATAGAGACGGGTGGTGCCCGCGCCCAGTTGGGTGAAGGGCTGAAAAAGTCGGCCAATTGTCTCTTCTTCGATGCCAATGCCTGTATCCCGCACGGCAAAACGCAGTTCATAGGTGTCGGGGGCTGCTGCCATCGGCTTGGCCGCTACAGAGACCACGACCTCGCCGGTTTCGGTAAACTTGACCGCGTTTGAGAGTAGATTGACCAGGATCTGGCCTAGACGGGTGGGATCGCCCAACACTGTGCCCGGCGTGCCATCTTCGATGATATAGGCCAGATCCAGCCGTTTGGCCGAGGCCCTGGCCGCCACCAGATCCAAAGAATCTTCGATGATGGAACGTAGATCCAAGGGCATGGTCTCCAGGTCCATCTTGCCAGCTTCGATCTTGTTTAGATCCAAAATATCGTTGATCAGGGTGATCAGGGTGTCGCCGCTTGTCTGCACAATGTTCAAAAACTCTTCCTGCTCGCTGGTCAGGGAGGATTCCAGCAGCAGCCCGGTCATGCCGATGATGGCGTTGAGGGGTGTGCGCAGTTCGTGGCTCATGTTGGCCAGAAAGAGGCTCTTGGCCAAATTGGCGGCCTCCGCTTCGGCCCTGGCCATGTCCACCTGGCGCTGGGCCTGCTTCATCTGGGTGATCTCTTTGCCAAAACCCAGCAGACCGGCCACCTGGCCCCTTTCATCCAGAAGGGGAATGCGGCTGGTTAGGAAACAACGGTCATCCTGCTCGGCATTGACGTTTGCCCAAAGCTCTTCATGGTTCTCGACCCTCTGCCCGGTGGCGAAGATGCGCTGTTCAACTTGCAGGATCGAGTTGGCCTGATCCTCGGACAGGATTTCAGCGTCTGTACGGCCCAAAACTTCCGCCACAGTGTCAAAGCCCAGGGCTTGCAGACGGGCCGGGTTGGCGTATAAATAGCGCCCTCGCCCATCTTTGACAAAGATCTGGTCGGACACCCTGCTGCCCATCTGATTTGCCATGGCACACGCCCAGGTTAGATCGCCACCCTTTGACATGGCGGCACCCTGGACACCCTGCTGCATATCTGCTTGAACAGGGTCGAGGCGTTGGGGTCGGCTTCTGGTCCGTTGGAGGCTGCCAAAACGTGCTGCATCGGGCAGGCCCCGGCCAGTGGAACGCTTGATCGCCTTGCGTCCCGCTGCCAACTTGGCGCCGGGAGCGCCGAAGCGGTTTGCCGTTTGAGACTGAGTGGGTTTTGTGGTGAGCCGATTCATGGTTTTTTCTCCCAATCTCTCAACCCCCCTCCCCTAGCGAATGCTCATCGGCAGGAAGATCTTATATGTGCCTTTGGTCCCCATGGCCACCGCCGGGCCAACCACCAGGTCGGTGGGCTGGATTCGCAGTCGGTAGTAGACGGTGACATCGGCCAGCTCCGCAGGCAGGTAGTCGGTGACCCGAATCACGGTGTTGATGTCGAGTACCTGGGCCTGCATTTCGCCCACGCTGATGAATTGGCCGTCGATCTGGGTGGAGCGCTCGATCGTCACCAATTGCACCTCGCTCCGGGTGATCACCCACTCCACCACGACTTGGTTGCCGGTCCGGGAGATCTGGAAGTCGCTGATGGCGCTGGGGGGCAACTTGGTGTTCAGGCCAAAGTTCAGCCCCGATTTTTGCTCGCCGTGGGTCAGGGTGACGTTGATGCTGGTGGCCGTGGTGGCAAAGAAGGTGCCGGTGGGAACCGTCATCTGGACGAAATAGTTGCCAGCCGAAAGCTGCCCTACGCTCCACTGGCCAGCGCTTGTGGTTTGGGCAGGATGGATCTGGTTGGTGGCCGTGTTTATCACCTGTATCGTGACCTGGCCCATGCCGCTGTCCTCGTAGATATCCAGCAGACCGTTGCCATTGTCGTCCATCCACACTATTCCTCTCAACAGACCCGTGGGCGCCGCATCCTGGGCCAAAGCCTTGCCAGCGTCAATGCGCCCCCAGCCGTAGGTGGCATCCCAGCCTGGGGCGCCCAGGTCTGTGGCCGTGCTGGTGATCAGGTTGATAACCTGATCGGCGGTGCGGTTCTGGTTTTGGCTGAAAAGCAGACCCGCCAAACCGACCACATGGGGGGCAGACATGCTGGTGCCGTTGTAGAGCGCATAGCCCCCGTAGTAGTTATTCAGGTCGTTGAATGTGTTGAAGATGGTGACGCCGGGGGCAACGACGTCTACATAGCTGCCGGTGTTGCTCAACGGCCAGATGACGTCGTGGATGTCCGTGGCCCCGACACCCACCACGTTGTCAAAGGCTGCGGGGTAGAAGGCTTCACTGCGGTTGTCATTGCCTGCGGCACCGACCACCAGCACACCCTTTTCCTGGGCGTAGGTGATGGCGGCCTGCATGGTGCTGCTGGGGGAGTAACCTCCCAGACTCAGGTTGATCACATCTGCGCCATTGTCGGCGGCAAAGATGATGCCGTTGGCAACCTGGGACCACAACCCTGCCCCGGTGTTGCTCAGAACCTTGACCGGCAGGATGCTGCAACCGCCGCAGATGCCCACATTGCCGATGCCGTTGTTGACGCCAGCAGCGGCGATACCCGCCACATGGGTGCCGTGGCCGTTGTCGTCAGAGGGGTCCGGGTCGTTGTTGATGAAGTCGTAGCCGGGCAGGATGCGACCGGCGAACTCGGGGTGGTTGGTGTTGACACCCGTATCCAGAATGGCGATGACCACATTGGGGTCGCCCAGGGTGAAGTCCCAGGCCGCCGGGACGCCGATAAGCTGGGGGGCGTAGACAAGGGCGTTGTTGTGATACATGGGGTCGTTGGGGACGAAGGTGGCCTCAACCGTGCCTTCGATTTCGGCGCTGACGACGGCGCTGCTGTTCTGGGCCGCAGTCAACATGGCGGCAACCTGGTCAACCTGGGAAACCTGGTCAACCTGGCCAACCTGGGCGCCTTGGTCGATGCCATTCACCTGCACTCGGGCCACGTTGATAGGGGCCAGCCACTCTACCAGGGTTCCACCCATGCGCTCAATCGCCGTATCCCGCTCGGCCAGGCTGGTGTCCGCAGCAAATTGGACCAAAACCGCATCTGGCGTAGAAACCAAAGGGGTCTCGCCCTGGGCGGCCACTGGCAAGACGACGAACCAACCGATGATGACGATGGCAATGGCGATGATGGTGATTCGACTCTTGGCGGGCATTTTGGGACTCCTATATGTGTTGGACCAGGGTTGATGTCCAACTTTGCCTTTGCGGTGGTACAAATGAGTTCGTGCCTGTTGATATGATACAGGGCTATGATCCAGAAAGATATGGGGACGTTTCCGCAGATACAGGGTGGATAGCCCGTAATTCATCCGTGGGCGCGACGTAGATTTTTTGGACAGGAACCGCCTCATGGTCAGAACAGAAAAAGTGCGGCCCCGGAGTTCTCCGAAGCCGCACTTTTTCTGTTCTGACCATGAGAAAATGCCTACAAATTCAGTGCACCTACGATTTATGGCTCATTGGGATCTTCCGTGGTCCGCGGGCTAGCGCAGGTTGAGTAGACCGGGGCAGTTTCCGGTCGTATCGCCTGTACTGAGTGCGAAGCGTATCGAAGTGAAACCGCAGCGGGTTGACCACGGACATTCCCAATGAGCCCGATTTATAAAGACTCCATTCCCCGACGGATAAACTATGCTGGTCTCACGTGTAATGGTATTGGAACTCAAAATCGAGCATCTGGGATGGATCAGGGGAGAGACAGCGTTTTGTAGAAATGTAGCTTTCCACGGCGCGATCATAGAACGGGGAACTCAAAAAGCGATACCCGGAGAGGGTGGTATGGATGGCCCGCACCAGATCTTTCAGGCAAGACTCCCGCAGCACATAGGCAGCAATGCCGCTCCGCAGGGCATCTTGCGCCGTGGCATCCTCTTGGCTGCCCGTGGTCAAAATGACCCGAGTGTGGCGAGAAAGGGAGCAGAGATCTTCTAAAGACGACTGAGGGTCCGTGCCCAACATGCGCATATTCAAAATCAAGATGTCTGGCCGCAAAGCCTGGACAAGCTCGGGGATGTAGTGGCTCTCGTTGACCTCGCCCGCAAGGTATAGATCCATCTCTTTCTCCAATAGATGGCGCAATTCAGAGCGAGCGGATAGACGGTCATCGGCAACCACTATTGAATAAAGCATCTTCTCTCCTGTTCACCGATTCAGTGATGATGTGCGGGGCGATGGTTGTGATGAAGGTGTAAATGACAGAGATCGATAAAACCTATTGGCCTATTTTACTCGGAGTCTATTGAGGTTGATATGCGGGGAATCCCTAAGATTTTCGGCAATTGATGTGTAGATTCTCTGTAGATCCGGCACAGGCAGACCCATTCTTGTCCGATGGGCAAAGGAAAAGGGGAAGACGACTCAGATCGCCTTCCCCCTTGTTCATTTGTGGCTCATTGGGATCTTCCGTGGTCCGCGGGCTAGCGCAGGTTGAGTAGACCGGGGCAGTTTCCGGTCGTATCGCCTGTACTGAGTGCGAAGCGTATCGAAGTGAAACCGCAGCGGGTTGACCACGGACATTGCCAATGAGCCACATTTATAAAGCGCTCATTTGGAATCCTGTGGGGGTCAATCGGTCATGGGGATGATGCCCCGTTGCAGTGCAAAGCGGATCAACTCGGTGGAGTTGTGCAGATCAAGCTTGCGCATCATGTTGGCCCGGTGGGTCTCGGCGGTGCGGGGGCTGATGGAGAGCAGGTCGGCGATCAGGACGTTGGTGTTGCCCTCTGCGGCCAATTGCAGAACCTCCCGCTCGCGGGTCGTCAGGCTGTCGTAGGGATCTTCCGGCAGATCCTGTGACTTGGTGATATAGAGATCGATGGCCCGTTCGGAGAGGGGAGAGCTGAGGAATCGTCGCCCCCCCACCACGGTGTTGATGGCCTCCACCAGCTCGTCGGCCCCAGAATCCTTCAACACATACCCATATGCGCCATTGCGTAGGGCCTCCAACACATACGCCTCGCCGGCGTGCATGGAGAGGATGATGATCTTGGTGGAGGGGGAGAGCTTGGTGGCCTGCCGAGTCACCTCCAGCCCGTTCAGACCGGGCATCATCAGATCCAGCACCAGGACATCCGGGCGCAGATTCTCCACCATTTGCAGTGCAGTCAACCCGTCCCCGGCCTCCCCTTTGACAAAGAAATGGGGTTCGGCCTCTAGCAACGCCCGCAGCCCCTGGCGCACAACGTGATGGTCATCTGCAAGAACGATTGATACTGACATAAGTACTCCTCTTTCTTCCTAAGGCATTGGCCCATTGATGGGGCCAGAATAATTGCTGTCCTGTTTTCAACCCATGACATGGTAGGATGATTCTGTGTTCGGGTATCGCTTGGGTATCCTCTCGATAAACCGGGGAAAAACTGAGTTTTTGGATCGTGATTGCGAAAATTCCCCGACCAGAAAAAACTCAGTTTTTGTTGGTCCCCCAATATTGAGAAGATACTCCTGGGGTCTAAAGACTACATGGAAATACGTAAAATGAAACTAGGCAATTGGGACTATTGGGTAGGGATCTCTGGCTTTTGTGTAGGTTCGATTGCTCTGCTCATCGATTACGGAACCGGCAAAGGGAAAGAGGCAGTGATTAGGGTGCCCAACTCGGCGTCTTCGTGCATGTTCAGTTTTCCATCCAGCAAGATGGCCCGCTCTTGCAGGCTGTACAGATTGCTCATGTTATCATCGCCCAAGGCCTGGGCCAACCCTGAGATTAGGTTCTGATCCTGGAAAGTGAAGTGCAAGCTGTTGTCTTGGCGCCACACCCGCACAGACAGGCTGGGTTCTGTTCGGTCCGCCACGGCCAGCAGAGGATCACGCCCCGCTTGCCGTTCATCGGCCACATCGATCAGGATCTCCTGGATGATCCGAAAGATTGCGGTCTCTGTGGCCGGGTCAAAACGCTGTCCGACCAGATCGCTGTGGGTGAAGTCGATCCGCTGCCCGGTCTGTTTGGTATGCCGCTCAAAGAGCCACTCCAGGGCAGGAAGGAGACCCATATCGTCCAGCAGCGTGGGCCGCAGGGCCAGGGAGATCTCCCGCACCTGGGCGGTCAACTCGTCCACAATGGATTTGGCCGTGACCAGTTGGCGTTGCAGCTTCTCTGGCTTGGTCTGGGCGCTGGCTTTCAGGCTGAGGCTGAGACCGGTCAGGTATTGGCCCACACCCTCGTGCAGGCTCTTGGCCACCCTGGATCGTTCGATTTCCTGGACATCCACCAGCCGCCGAGTCAAGACCCGCAGCCGCTCCTGGCCTTCTTTGACCTCGCCATAGAGCAACGCGTTCTGGATGGCCGAGACGGCCTGGCCGGCCAAGGTCTCGGCCAACTGGAGATGGTCTGATGTGAAGAAATTTGGCTCGGCCTTGTCCAGGCTAAAGACGCCCACCACATCCCCCCGGGCGATCAGGGGCACACAGAGCCAACTGCGCACATGCTGGCCGATCTCTGTCCATTCCCAAGTGGGATGCTGCCGGGTGTCGGAAATGAAATAGCCTGTGCGCTGATGCACGGCCCGGGCCAGGGGTTCGTTGGTGTGGATGTCAAAACCAACGCTCTCCTTCTGCTCTTGGTCCCACGCCGGCGTATAGCCGGTGGCCGCCATCACGGTCATGCGCTTGTCGCCCTCCAACAACATCACATTGCCCGAATCAAAGGGGATCAGCTCGCGGATCGTGGCGAGCAAGGTATCCAACACGGTGCCCAGGTCCAGAGAACGGGTCAGGGTCATGTTGGCCGAGCGCAGGATGTCCGCCACCCGGCGGGCCTGCTGCTCTGCTTCGTAGAGCCGGGCGCGCACGATGGATTGGGCGGTCGTGTTGCCGATCAGGGCCAGCAACCGGCTTTCGTCTTCGGTCACCGGGCGGGGCGTTCGCCAAAAGATCCCCAGCACTCCCAGCCGTTGACTGCCGGCGATCATGGGGGTGCTGATGCCGCTGACAACCCCCTGGGCCATCACCACGGCCGGGAGGGTGAATCGGCTTTCGGTGGCCGCATCCCTCACCACCACCGGACGGTTGCTCTGCAAACTATGGGCGATAATGGAGTCCGCCGCCAGATCGATGTGTGTCCCCACCTGACCTTGCTCCCAGCCCAGCCCAGTCTGTAAAACCACCCCATCCCCATCATCATCCAAAAACGAGATAGCCGCCAGGTCCGGGGCGAAGATGTCGTCCACAATGGCCAGGGCCTGTTGATTGGTGGCGTCCACATCCACCTCCCCCAACAGGGCCTGGGAGAGCCGCAAGAGGGCCTCCTGCTCTGCCACCCGCTGGGTCTGGACCTGGGCATGGAGACGGGCCATTTCCAGGGCCGCGGCGATTTGGCCGGCAAAGATGGTCACTGCCGGGATGTCGATCTCCCGCAAAGATTCGCCCCACAGCAAAAGCACCCCCAGCACCCGATCCTCGATCAGCAGGGGCAAGAAGATACTTTTGATCTCTTGGGTGATGCCCGATGCCGCTAAAATTGGCTCGACTTCCATATCCGCCAGGTCAAAAAACTCACCGTACGCCCGCAGAATGGCATCGGGCAAGAAGAGGGTGCGCTTCTGATCCACCAGATCCATGAAGAGGGGCCAGTGTGACCGGGTCAGCCTGTGGCCGCTGCCATCCTGGGTGGCAATCCGATTTAGGATGTCCAGGGTACGGTCATCCTGGGTGAAGTAGCGAATGTCCAGGGCCTGGGCAGAGGCGTCCAGCAGGGCCACTGTGCTGGAAACCCCCAGCAGATGCTGCAATTCCTGGCCCAGGGTCTCGATAGCCCGTTGGGGATCCAAGCTGCTCTGGACCCGTGTGGCCACCTGGCTCAAGGCCCGGATCAGCCCGTTTGATCGTTCCAGGGCGGCAGTGCGCTCCCGCACCCGATCTTCCAGCAGATTGGCGTATTGTTGCTGCTGGTCCAGGAGCTGGGCATTGGCCAGGGCAATGGCCGTTTGGGCCGCCAGGGCCTCTGCCGCCCGAATATGTTGATCTAAAAAGAAGCCAGCAGTCCCATGTTCGACCAGGCAGAGGCCAAGACACTGGCCTTGGCTGATCAGGGGGACGCCCAGCCAACTGCGCATGTTTGGGGAGTGGGGCCATCTGTTCCACGCCAAAACCTCGGCCCCATTCGTGTCCCCGGGCTCGTTGCCCCCGGACTCGCTGGCCCCGGATTCACTGGACCCAGGTTCACTGACAACAGAGAAGCTGGCCACATTGTCAAATGCCACGGCGCGCCCGTTCTCCAAGATCCGCGCCAGTCCCGGATAGTCTGCCAGGGGCAGTTTCTGATCCAGGCCAGATCCGGCCTGGGCGGGGGTGGCGGGCTGTTGGGCAAGGGCAAGATGCAGGCTGTCTCCCTCTAACAAAAAGACCCCGGCGGCGTCATAGGGGGTTAGCTGATGCAGATAATCCAGCAGCCGCTCCAGCATGATGTCCACCTGCAGGGTCTGGGTGAGGGCCATGCTGGCTTCGCCCAGGGTTTCTGCCATGTGACGGGCCTTCTGGGCCGCATCCAGCAGGTGTACGCCTTGCAGACTGACCGCCAACTGGTTGGCGACTTCCCCGGCCACCTCTTGGGTTTCCTCGGAAAAGGCATGGGGGGCGTGGCCGGCCAGGGTCAACACGCCCACCATCACATCCCTGGCCAGCAAGGGCAGGTTGAGGACGGATCTCATCCGTTGCCCCCGAACGCTGCGCCAGGCAAAGTGGATCGCCCCATCTGGGTCAGGCAGGGTCGCTTCGTCCTCGTCCTCGTTCATGCGGGTGACATGGCTGGGCTGCCCCTGCAAGAAGGACTCGGGGAAAGCCAGATCGCTGATGTGCAGACGATCCCCTTCCCCCAGCAAGAGTTGACCGTCCCGATATTCGGTGACGATCTCCGCCTCGTTGGCCTCAAAATCCAGGATCATGATGCTGGCATAGTCGCACCGGACCAGGTTGGTCAGGTGATTGAGGGCCACAAAGGCGACCTCTGCGGGGGATTGCACCAGCAACACCGCCCGGTCGATCTTGCGCAGGGTTTGCAGCCGTTGCAAATAGCGCTTGGTGGCGGCCTCGGCCTGTTTGCGGGGGGTGATGTCTTGGGCCATGCCCAGCCAGCTTGCCACCTCGCCCTTTTGTTGATGAACGGCCGTCGAGAACTCCACGGTGACATAATGTCCGGGCTTGGTGCGGAGACGCAGTTCAAAGGTGGGGACCTTTTCTGCCGCGGTGGCGCCCACGATCTTGAGGGCCAAGGCCAGGTCGTCGGGATGGATGAGGGGGGTAAAGGATTTGCCGATCCATTCTGTGCGTGGCCAGCCGGTGATGGTTTCAAAGGCAGGGTTGAGGTCGATGATGTGGGTTGTGGCTGTGTCGATGTTGAAGATGATGCCCTGGGTATTCTCCATCAACATACGGAACTTTAGATCTGAGGATCTCAGATGTGCCAATTGGGTCTGCTGTGCCGATTGTTCGACCAGGCTGGCCTGCATCTGCGCCAGTTCACCGTGGGCGGTCCATTGCATCTGGGCCATAAAGCGGACCGGGCGATACTTGCCCTGGCGATCAGCCAACACTGTGTCAATTTGCGCTGTGTCAATTTGCGCTGTGTCAGTTTGCGCTGTGTCAATTTGCGCCGTGTCAATTTGCGCCGTGTCAGTCTGCTGGGCAAGCACCGCCGCACGGAAGACCGCAAAGTCAGCCGGATCGGGGAAGAGGGTGGGCAAGCTTTGACCGATCAGGGTCTGTGCCTCGGCGAATCCCAGCAGCCGGGCGGCGGCAGGGGTGGCATCCATGATCAAAAATACCCCGTCAGTACGGATCAGGGCAGCTGGTGTACTAAGTTGAGTATACGGCGTTGGGCTTACCCTTTGGCCGCTGCTAGGATTGGGATTAGGATTGGAGGGGTTCATTTGGGCACCGATGCTAATAGGCAGGATATTTTTCTACCTTCGCTGGACAATGATCTCCATTCTAGCATGGTTAGCTCTGCCCGTCTCTCCGTACTTTTCCGTAGATGCGTTCTACGGGTCCCTCTGTTTTTGGCAAGAAAATGGGTCATCGTTCAGCCCTTCGGCCCCCCCCGGCCCCCAATTCTGGGGGAGGTCGTGGACAGTTCCCCCCAAGGTTGGGGGGCTAAGGGGGCCGAAGGGGGCCGAGTCAATGAACGATCACAAAAATAGGGACACAGCCCGCTCAAGGCCGCGTCCCCATTCCTCCCCAACAAACCAACCAACAAACAAACCAACCAACCAACAAACAAACCAACACCCACCCATCCTACCAAATAGTGATCACCCGTTCCTGGCCATCCCGCACGTTCTCTCGGTTGCGGCGCAAGGAGATGAAGATGGCCGCCAGGGCCATGATGCCAAAGAGGGTGTACGCCCACGGCGCATCCCCGGCGATGGCCAGGATGGTCAGGGAGGCGAAGGCGGTGGCCCCCACGGCAAAGGTGCCCACAGAGGCCATGCGCGTCCACCAGATCACCAGGGCGCCCACCACGGCGACCATCCCCCCGGCCAAGGGGAAGAGGGCCAGACAGGTGACGGCCGCGGTGATCCCCCCGGCTCCCCCCTTGAATTTGAGGAAGATGGACCAGTTGTGTCCCCACACGGCCGCGCCCCCAGCCAGGGCCGCCGCAAGCTCCTTGGTCAGGCTGCCCATGCTGGGGAACCAGAGATCGACCGCATAGTTGACCAAGAGGATGGCCAATGCCCCCTTGCCCGCATCCCCCAAAATGGTGGGGATGGCGGCCTTCAGCCCAGCGGCCCGCCAGGCGTTGGTGCCGCCCGTGCGCCCACTGCCCACCGTGCGGATGTCCACCCCATACAGCCGGCAGACCAGAAACCCCACAGGGAGGGAGCCCAGCAAATAGCCCACAAGGGCGGCGGCGACAACTATGATCAACCCTGTCATCATACGGTATTGCTCCTGATTCTGATCGGATAAGAGTCAAATGAAGCTGCTTGTGAACAAACATTGTTTACCGCAAAGACGCCAAGATCGCAAAGATTGCGAAGAAAGAGCAGGTTCATTGGGAATCTCCGTGGTCGACTCGCTGCGGTTTCACTTCGATACGCTTCGCACTCAGTACAGGCGATACGACCGGAAACTGCCCCGGTCTACTCAACCTGCGCTGGCCCGCGGACCACGGAAGATCCCAATGATCCAAAAAGCAGATTTCTCGGTGACTCTCTGCGGCTCTCCGCGCCCTCTGCGGTTAAAGCGGTTAGCGAGACTTGGTCTCCATGCGGCCTTCCAGCCAGCGCACGCCCAAGGAGAGGGTCAGGGTCATGAGCAGGAAGATAATGGCCACAGTGTTGTAGCCTTCAAAGGCCCGGAAGCTGCGGCTGATAAATTGGCGGCCCAACTGCAGGGTATCTTCCAGGGCCAAGATCGAGATCAGGGAGCTGTCCTTGAGCATGGCGATCAGGTCGTTGCCCAGGGGGGGCAGAATCACGCGGATGGCCTGGGGCAGGATCACCAAGCGCATGGACTGCATGTAGGTCATGCCCAGGCTGCGGGCGGCCTCCATCTGGCCGGTGCCGATGGACTGGATGCCCCCTCGAAAGACCTCGGAGATGTACGCCCCATAGCCCATGGCCAGGCCGACGATGGCCCGCCACAGCATGGACGGGTCCAGGGCCCCCCGGGTGGCGTCCCGGATGCCCGGCCCGATCACATAACCGGCATAGAGGATGATCACCAGCATGGGCAGCCCCCGCATGATCTCCACATAGAGGGTGGAGAGCGCGTAGATCACCGGGTTCTTGCTGAGCCGCATGAGGCTGAAGAGCAGACCGATGAGGACAGCCAGCACATAGGAAATAATCGTCACTTGCAGGGTGAGAACAATGCCCGGGGCGATCCAGGCAAAGGCATCTTGATAGATGCTGTTGCCCACAATACTGAAGAAAATCCCAATGCCGACCAAGACGATAATCACGATCCACCACGGGAAATTTAACAGACGCGTCTTGCTGGTAATTTTGGGCGCTTCCTTGATCTGTCGCATGGGGTCTCCTCTGGAGAGTGGGTCTCGACGGTGTTGATCCCATCGGGTATCGTGTGTCGAGTCTCTTTTGTCACGCAAGATACTCGACACACGATACCCGATATTCTAGAGCAGCGCCTTTACCGCCGCCAGGGCCGCGTCATAGTCGGTGTGCATGCCGATTTCGGGGCAATACTCGGTGTAGCGCACGGTTCCCTCGGCATCCACCACCACCACGCCCCGTTGCTCCAGGCGCAGATCAAGCAAGTAGGTGCCATAGGCCTTGCCGATGGCCATGTCAAAGTAGTCGGAGACCATGATGGCGTCGTCCAGACCGGCAGCGCCGCACCAGTTTTTGTGTACAAAGGGCAGATCCGCGCTGATGGTGACAACGGCCACCTGCTCCTTGAGTTTGTCCAAATCCATATTGAAGCGCCGGGTTTGGGTGTCGCAGATGCCCGTGTTCAGGCTGGGAACAAAGTTGAGTACCCGGATCTTGCCCTGGGTGTCGTCGATCACGTCAAAGGTGGCGGTGCTGAAGGCATTGTTGCGCCCAGCCGCGGACGGGGCCGCTTCACCAACCTGGACCGGCTCGCCATAAACGGCCGAGATTGGGTTGCCTTTTAGGGTAACTGTACGGGACATAGTTGTTCTTCTCCTTTTGATTGTGTGTTGAGTTTGGAAAGGTTGGCAGCGCCCATGGTCGCGGACAGACCGACAGATCATTGGCCGCATATCAGGTTTTACCACATCCGGGGCAGGATGACAACGGGGCTGGCTTCCAATTGGGCAAAGAATGGAACGCGGATGGCGCGGATTAAGCTGATCGGCGCGGATTTTTTATCTGATTCTCGATTTTTATCCGTTTTTATCCGTCGAATCTGCGTTATCCGCGTTCTATTTCTATTTCTGACAACAGGTTTTCACGAACGCAGTCGGGGATCCAGCGCATCTCGCAGACCATCCCCCAGCAGATTGAAGCTGAGGACCGTGACCATGATGGCCAGACCGGGGAAGAAGACGAGGTGGGGAGCGCTGAAAACTTGGTTCCGCTCGGCCCCGAGCATGGATCCCCACTCGGGCAGGGGTGGCTGCGCACCCAGGCCCAGGAAGGAGAGAGCGGCTGCATCCAAAATGGCCGTGGCGATGCCCAGGGTGCCCTGCACGATCAACGGAGTGAGGGCGTGGGGCAGGATATGGCGAAAGAGCAGACGCTTGGGCTGGCTGCCCACAGAGCGAGACGCGGTAATAAATTCCTGCTCTTTGATGGAAAGCACGCTGGCCCGAGAGACCCGGGCATAGACGGGGATGGAAACAATGGCGATGGCCAACAGGGCGTTGACCAACCCCGGTCCCAAGACGCTGACGATGGCGATGGCCAGCAAGAGGGCTGGAAAGGCCAGCAACACATCCATCAAGCGCATGATGATGTTGTCCGTCCATCCCCCCACATAGCCGGCCACAATCCCCAACAGGGTGCCGATGATGATGGCAAAGCCCACAGTGCTGAAGCCGATGGAGAGGGAGATGCGAGAGCCATAGATGATGCGGCTAAACTGATCCCGCACGTTGCCATCCGTGCCCATGATATGTTGGGGTTGATCTTCCGGGCAGCCCAAAATGTGGATGCACGGGGCCGTGCGCTTTTTGACATCTTCGATGCCGATCAAGACCTGGGTGGGATCGAAGGGCGCGATCACCGGGGCCATGATGGCGATCAGGATCAAGATCACCAGGGAGATCAACCCCACATTGGCCGAGCGATTGCGTCGGAACGCCTTGAACACATCGCCCCAAAAGCTGTTCTGAGATCGGGCCGGGGCGATCAATAGCTTGGCATCGGCTGGGTTGGTTGACTCGGTCTGCATTTCAGTCGGCGGCATAGACGTGGACCCTCATTCCCATGATGATTGGGGATAGATCTTGATGTTCGATTACTTGGATACAACGTAATCGTTCAGCGAGTCCGAAAAATAGAACACGGATCAGACGGATGTGACGGATCAAAAACGGATTTTCTTCTAAAAATCAGTGAAAATCCGTTTTATCCGTT
>CAZKEX010000007.1:0-11198 GCA_964551895.1 uncultured Caldilineaceae bacterium
GACCGTTTTCGTGTATGCTGGTTTGGGATTGGGAAGTTGGGCGTGCGTTCCGAGGCCGGGCGGCCGGTTGGGTCACCGTTCGGTACCTTCCAGTAGGGTGATGGCCTCACTACGATAAGCTATTTTTAACCGCAGGGAACGCTGAGGGAGCGCAGAGATTGGCAAAGGAAGATGGGAAGCCTTGTTTTTCTGACTCACTGGGATTTTAGGAGGTAGACCCGCTCAGGTGCCGGGTCACTGCGCAGATCGACCCCATATTCAGCCATCATGAAAGCATGCCAGCCCGCCTCGAAGGCCTCCTCGCTCATGCCGAACTGCTCTGTTGTGATTTTCTGCCATGTTTCCCCATGCCCAATTGCGGCCAGCAGTGAGGGGATCTCTTCGGGGCCAAAGTCATGGACAACGTAGTCAAACACGGTGGCAACCGCCAGGGACTGACCCCTGACCGCCTTTACCCACTCCCGATCCTTCATGGGGATGGGCAACTCACTGAACTGCGTTGCCGGAAGCAGGTCCGGCGACATCACAGGCGCTGCCAACTTACAGGGCAGATAGACGCCCAGATCCCATGTGGGCCGTTGCCACACATCCATCAATTGACACATCTCATTGAAGTGATCTGGAAGCTGAGTCGGCCCCATGGGGAGTTCACTGTAGATCCAGGGTATTAGTTCTTTCCGGTACTCGGAAAGGGGATTCTTTCTGTCCCAAGAGAGCCAGTTCAGCGCGCCGTGGTAGACATAGCTGGGCACGAATGCCATATCACCATATTGATTGTCGGCAGCCACCCAGATCGCCTCTGCGCTCAAGCGATGCATAGCTCCTTCCGCCAGCACTTGCGCCTCGGTCACGGATTCCGGCGCCGATATCAAAGTCGGTGAGGGTAACTGTAAGACTGTTTGATCTCCTGCCAATCGAGCCAGTGGGTCTGATTCTGGCAAGACATCCACCTGGATTTTCTCTTTGGCGGTCTGATCCTCGGCGGGCAAGGGCAATCCCAGTGTCTGGCGCATCCTGATGTACTGGTCGTCCAAGGACGAAGCGGCGGCAGTCACGACTTCTCGATCCCGATGGCGAAATTGGAACACGAAGTATTTGCTTTCCAAAGACTCCTCTTGGCCCCAAAACGCGTCATCCGGCAGGGTCGGCAGCCAATTCATGCCAACCTGTCGATAGAATCGGATCTCTCGGTAGGGAAGAGGCCGCTTGGGGGAGACGCCGCTCAACGTCACCACGGCTTGATTGTCCATCAAGTCGAAATTTTCAATCGTGGTGGATGGCACCTGGACCGCCATCTCTCGGCTCCACATCACTTCTTCCACAACGACAGCTTCGGACAATTCAAGCTCGATCTGGTCTAGCCCCGCCTGGGCTTGACGCCACAAATAGAAGCCGACGCTCAACCCTACAGCCAGCACAAAGACCATCGTCAAGCCCCAGGCGAAAAGTTGAGAATGGGCTTGTTGGGGAGCCTCCTCCGTATTCAGAAGACTCTCGATTGTAGCCTCTTGATCCCAGTCATCATCGTCCAAAATAACTTGCCACCCATATTTGATGCTCATCGCTGTCTCTCCCTTTCAATACTGAGGTGAAGACAGAGTACGATCCGAAGCGTTTCCAGGGCGTTTCGTGATCTTTTTTAACCGCAGAGGACGCGGAGAAGGCGCGGAGACTTGCAGAGGAAAAGCCTTTCTTCCCTCTGCTTTTCCTCTGCGAATCCTCAGCGTTCTCTGCGGTTAAAAAGTTTGTTGCGGGTGACTTATGAAGCGGGTTGGCAGGCCAAGACAGCACGGTGATCCGGGATCTGCCAGAAGAGGATTTCGCGTTCGGGGTGGTCGATGGTGGCGGCCCGCCGATCCAACTGGGCCTTGGCGCGCACGGCGATGTGCCCGGCCAATTCGGGGTCGGTGTCCGTCAGAATGTGGCAACAGGTGACATACATACGCGCACACTCGATGGTGGCTTCCGGGGTCTGGCTTTCCAGGACCTGCCAGATCTCCCGCACTAGCGCTTGGGCCAAGGCTGTTTCCCCGGCCCGGTGGTGGAGCCTTGCCAGCCCGGCCAGCCCCATGGCCGCGTAGAAAAGTTGGTCCATCTGATGATGCAATTCGACACCCTGGGAATAGGCTCGACGGGCTGCATCCAGGCGATCCTGGGCTTCCTGTACATAGCCCAGGCGCACGTTGATCTGGGCTATGTAGCGGGTGTCACCGTGCTGGGTGACCAGTTCTAGCGCTTCGGTGAGGACCGTTTCTGCCGCCCCATCCTCCCCCCGCAGGTGGTGGAGAAGGCCCAGATCCGATCCGCACTTGACCCGAAAATGGGCGAGGCCGACCGCCCGCATGACGGCCTCCGCTTCCTGCAATCGGGCCGCGGCGGAGACAAAATCTCCTTGCTGCAGATACCATTCGCCCTCGTAGTGGAGGGCAGCCCCCAGATTTTGGACGCCTGACGACTCCCGGCTGGCTCGGATCGTCTCTGTCAGGGCCGGTTGGGCTTGGCCATAGTCACCTCGGCAGGTCTCCATATGGCCGATGTTGCGCAGGATGTTGGTGATCAGGCTTTGATAGCCGATCTGCCGAGCGAGGGTCAACCCTTGGGTATAGTGTGCGGCGGCTTGCTCAAATTCACCAGTACCCTGAGCAATGGGGAGGTAGCCAAGTTTGTTGAACAGGCTGGCCACCCGGGGCAGGTGCCCCAACTCTTGCACAAAGGTCATGGATCGATCAATCATGGAACGGATTTGCCCGGCAGGCATGCCGGTGAACATGCCCACGGCCGCGGACATCTCCAGAGCGATGGCTTCCTCCTGATGTAGCCCGGCCAGTTCGGCATAGTGGACAGCCTGAGCGTAATGGGTTTTGGCTTCGGTCATGTCGGTCAAACTCCAAGCTGAAAATCCCCAGTGGGTGTGGGCACGAGCCAAGAATGCCACATCACCCAGTGGCTCAGCCAGGACAATTGCCTCTTGGCAGAGAACGATGGCATGGCGTCGATCTGCATCGGTCTGCCCTGTAGTAGAAAGGCGGCGGGCCTGATTGAGCAGATAGGCACATCGGATTGGCGCCAGTTGTTCAGTTGTCACCTGAGGGTCAGCGGCCAAGGCCTGGGTGATGGCTGCCTGTTCAGCCAAGACCTTATCCCACAGATCTTTTCTTGCACTGCGGTTTTGATGCACACTGTCCAGTTTCTGGAGCAGGTCGAAACGTTCTTGCCAATCTGCCTTGGGTGTCAAGACCAGGGCGGCATCGAACAGCTCTCTGGCCTGGGGCAGGGCGTACTGGGCCAAAGCTACCTCCCCCGCCTGACGATAGAAACTACGGGCTTGGTCGGCCATGCCCGCCCGCTGATAGTGATCCGCCAATTGGCCGGCCACCTCGTCCAAGACCGGGGCGTGGAGCGCTTCCATGGCCTGGGCCACCTGGCGATGGAGCAGCCGCCGCCGGGCCCGGCTGATGCGCCCATAGGCCACTTCCCGAATACGGTCGTGGCTGAAATCGTAGGCCGTCTCCCCCTGTTCCCGCACAATGCGATGCCGCCACAGTTCGTCCAGCCCACCCACCAGGGCGGACTCATCCAACTGACTGGCCCCGTGCAGGGTGGGGTAGTCGAACTCTCGGCCCACCACCGCGGCCACCTCGGCCAACTGCCGGGCGGAGGGAGAGAGTTGATCCAGCCGCCGGGTCAACAGGGCCTGGATTTTGGGCGGGATGGTGAATCGTGGCCCTGCAGCGCCTTCGCCTTGCCCCAAGGTCGGGTTGGGATCCTGGCTCGGTGTGGGCGGCAGGCCATCCCACGCAGCGGCCCGTACTGTCTCCACCAAAAAGAGGGGATGCCCCTCGCTGAGTTCGTAGAGGGCGTGGTTTTGGGCGGCGGAGAGATCTTTGTTGGCGGTCTGGGCAGCCAGTTCGGCGGTCTCGGTGAAAGAGAGGGGGCCAAGGGTGATCTCGGTCAGCAGGCCGCCTTTGCGAGCGGTCCGCAACAGGCTGTTCAGGGTGAGATTTGCCTGGGCCTCCTCGCTGCGTACTGTGCCCACGATCAACAGAGGGCGATCGCCAGCCCCCCAAAGCAGATAATTTAGCACGGCCAGGGTTTCGCTGTCGGCCCATTGCATATCGTCCAAATGGAGCAGGACGGCGTCGGTTTGGGTGTCGCTTTTTGGAAAAAGAGCCTGCAAGATGCCTTCATAAAAGCGCCGTCGCTGCCAATCTTCGGCCAGAGGACCTGGGGGCGGCAGATCCTGGCGATGAGCCAGAAGATCCGGGATCAGCCGGGCCAGCTCCACCTGCCACAGATCATCGACTTGGGACAGATGGGCACGCAGACGGGGCGCGCGCATCCACTCGGCGATGGGCGCATAGACCAGCGCGCCCTGGGCCGCATAGGAACGGCTGTTGGCCCAGAGATGTCCCCGGCGGTCTGCCCACTGGGTCAGCTCCTCGGCCAGCCGGGTCTTGCCCATGCCCGCCTCCCCCCAGATCAGGACCATGTGGGGCTGGCCCTGCTGGGTCCGCCGCCACTGGGCCAGCAGACGTTGCCAATTCTCATCTCGCCCCACCAGCCGGGGCCGGGCCAGGATCTTGGGCACTTCGTGGGCCTGGGCAGCCTGGGCGACTTGGGCAGACTGGGGGCCAGCCCCGTTCAGCAGACGGTCATAGAGGGCTTGGGTGGCCGGCGACGGCGCAACGCCCAACTCCTGCTCCAGCAAGGAGGCGCAGGCGTGATAGGTGCGCAGGGCCGCGGAGCGGTCGCCCAGGGTGGCATAGACCGTCATGGTCAGCCGATAGGCCGATTCGTGGAGGGGGTCGTGGCGTTGCAGGGTCTTGGCCCAACCCAGGGCCTCATCCGGGCGGCGCAGATCCAACAGGGCGGGGATCAGGCGCTCCAGGCAGGCGGCGAAGCGTCCCCGCAGCCGCTCCCGCTCCCCCAATACCCAGTCGGAATAGAGGTCCGGCAGCAGATCCCCGGCGTAGGCTTGCGCGGCGTGGGCCAATGCACTGACCCGGCTGGGCGTGTCAACCGCCTGCTCGGCCTGGCCCAGGGCTGCCTCGAAGCTGTGTACATCCACGATGATGGGCGCGTCCATCCGCCAGGTCAGATCCTGTCGACTGCTCTCGATGGTATGGGCATAGGTTGGCCACGCCCGCTTCAATTTATAGAGCAGATTGCGCACATTGGTGCGGGCCTGCTTCTCGTTGGAATCGGGCCAAAAGTCATAGGCCAAGCGCTGACGGGAGAGGGGCTGCCCCGGTTCCAGGGCTAGGCGCGCCACCAGTTCGATCAACCTAGATTGATCGAACTGGATGGGGATGGCGTTCTCGGTCAGCCGAAAGCTGCCCAAAAGGGTCAGGTGAGAGGCGGGCATGGGATCCGTTTGTTCCTGGGGAGATTGCGAAAAAGACCTGAGATCGAAGAAGCCGGGCTTTTGGGAGAAGTCCGGCTTCTTGGTGGTGTGTGGGTGAACAAGGCTTGCCACCTACGACAAGGGCATTACTGAATTGTGAAGTATCCTGCGGTTTGGAGCGCTCCGTTCAAGAACAGCTCTACTTTGTATCGTCCTCGCCGCATGTACTGTTCATTATATCTCGTCTGTAGAGTTCCACCTTGAGCATCCAATAGGGTCCAGATAGACCCGAAAGAATCGGTCATGCTCCACCGATCGTTTGGATTCCCACTTCCAGTTATATTTTGGTGTGTCCATGAAAAGCCATCTTCCAGATAGGTGAAGCGGCGGGCGATGGTGGAACCCGACGGGATGTTGGCATATCCTGCACTCATATATACCTTTCTCACGTTTCCAGAGAAGGTAGTCAGTCCATGGTCGCAAGAGGGGTCAGTGAAATCCTCTTCCTCGCAGAAGATCCAATCGCCGATCCAGGGAATATGGGGGTCGTCCATCCCATAGGAATCGCCGACGGGCAGCAGATATTGACTCGATCCGTTTCCTTCCGCAGTCCAACCCCGCAAATCTTGCTCCAGCCCCCGAACGTACCACCAGATCCAACCGTTGGTACACTCAGGGCCGTTAAGGATTTCCATCGTCTCGCCGGGCTGCAATCGACCTACAACCGTAGCGCTGGTCGATGGACTGGTTCGTACCTGATTGGGCACCGGGGGTGTGTCGGAAACCTGAGCAATAGCACCAATTGCAAGAATGGTCTCCTGACAGTTGGTGTTTTGGTCCAGCACCGTGACTTTGGCCCTGCCTGGATCGAGCCGCCACTGTTGTCCTTCCACGATGAGATAGTGGGGATCGAATACAAAGCGTTGACGGAGCATGGCGTTATTGCCCATATCGTCAACTGCCCGTACTGAGGCGTAGACCTTTGCGGATCGGCCACTCTGCTCTATCAAGTAAACATCTTCAATCGTGACATCTCTGGTCGTTCGATAGCCTGCTGCAAAACTTTCGTAGGAATGTCTGCTCTGGTAACTACTGCTCAAGTAGCTGTAGGCCAGTCGAAAGTTCCTGGTCACAAGCGCATCATCAACTGCCTGATAGAAGGCTCTGACTACCCCACTAGGGGACAAACCTATAATCGGCAACGGCGTGGATGTGGCAGTGGGTCGGGGCGTGGCTGTCTTGGTCGGCGTATTTGTCGCCGTGGGGGTCGCGGTCGGCGTATTGGTCGCCGTCGCCGTGGGCGTGGACGTGGGGACGCCGGGGATGATCAGCACATCCCCTGGGACCAGCACATCCCCCACACCTGGATTGGCGTCTTTGATCGTCCTGGATGACATCCCGCATTTGACCATAACCCGGGACCAAGTGTCCCCTTGGCCTACGGTGTAGGGGCTGGGACAAGGGGATTGGGCCTGGGCGAAGGAGATGGAAATAACAGAAAGCAGAGCGACGGCCAAAACAACCCCAACCATTCTAAGAAGTTTTGATGTATACACGGTTGTCTCCATATCTCGAGTTCAGCCGGGGCAGGGCGAACCCTGCCCCGGACGCCAATTTTCTCATCAAACAGCGGATGCGCTGTGAATCCTTACTGTGTCAGTGGATCGATGGGAGGAAGACCTTCGGCGTTGAGATCCATGGCCGCCCAGCCGGTCAAGCCCTGGCTTTCATCCGTGACCTGCCACCACAGCCACCCATCATGACAGGAAACATCGGTCAGGATGGTAAGGATCGCTTCCGGCTGCGCTTGCCCGGCCACTTGGGACTGGTCCCCTTCGGCCACGTACAGATCGAAAGGTGTGGCGCTGACCACTTGCAACAGACCGCCGGCCATGAAGGATGAGCCAAAGATGGTCAGATCCGCCGGGCAACCGCTGACATCCATCGCCGCCGCTTCTGCTGGCGCCGGTTCGGCCGCCGCTTCCGCCGGCGCCGGTTCAGCCGCCGCTTCCGCCGGCGCTGGTTCAGCCGCTGGTTCAGCCGCTGGTTCAACCGCCGCTTCCGCCGCGGGTGCCCCTAGCCACGGTAGCATCATCACATCCCCTGGCCGGATGAAGATGCAGCGTTTCAACCATAGCTTGGGGTTGAAGGCCCGCAAATCCCGGAAGGTCAGGTTGTGATTCTGGGCGATGCGATACCAAGAATCGCCCGGCTGTACCGTGTAAGAGGTCAGGCCGCCTGGCGGCTTGCCCTCTCGTCCCGGCAAGGTCAGTTGATCCCCGGTAATGAGAACGTATCCCCGACGATGATAGTCCGGATTGGCGTCCCATAGAGTCTTGAAGTCGATGCCGCACACATTGGCGATGCTGTGCCATGACTCCGTCGGCCCCACGGCGTAGGGGTTGAAACAGTCCGCCGCCCGGGCCTGGCTGCGGGGACCGATGGCGACCAGGATGGCGAGGGTCATCAGCGCCATGCTGGCCAAAGAGAGGATGCGTTTGGTGACGGTCATAATGGGTGTTCCTTTCTGGATGTGTGATGAACAACTGTGAGGATGAATGACATCGTACACGACAATGCCACGGGATTGGCATCATGGCGGCGATGGGATGAGTCTATCATATTTGGCGGGGCGGTGATCTAATCATGATCTATCCATAGTCTATCCAATCCCTAACCTGGTCTAACCAGAGCCAAAAGGCTTGCCATAAAGACACGCAGACACAAATGAACACAAAAAATTCTTCTTTTCGTGGATTTTCGTGTCTTTGTGCCTTTGTGATAAAAATTCTTGCACAAATAACAAGAATTTTGTTGGTTAAGGACTAAATTGTGTTCAAGATAGGACGAAGACGCAAGATTTCAACAACGATACTGCGACGACAAGCGAGAGGATGGGAGCAACCTTTGAAGCAAGGGGTAGAGGAGAAACAAAAACCGCCCACCGCCCTTGGCGTAACCAAGCGGTGAGCGGATGAGGGTACATTATCATAGTCAAAGAACGATGTCAATCAGGTAAAACGCCAGCCATCATCAGCCCCAATTCCTCGGCGTTGGTGGCGTCTCGGTCTACAATGCCCATGATCCGCCCTTCGTAGAGTACGGCGATGCGGTCGGAGAGGGCCAGGACTTCGTCCAGATCTTCGGAGATCAGCAGGGTGGCCGTGCCCCTGGCCCGTTGGTCCAACAGCCGTTGATGGATATACTCCGTGGCCCCAATGTCCACGCCCCGGGTGGGCTGGGCCGCGATCAACACCTTGGGATCCCGGGCCAGCTCCCGGGCCAAGATCACCTTTTGGATGTTGCCCCCGGACAGACTCTTGACCGGGGTGTCGATGGACGGGGTTTTGACCCGGAAATTGTCCACCAATTCTTGGCTGTGCTGGGCAATGGCCCTGAAATTGAGGAAGGTGGCCCGGCTAAAGGGCGCCTTGGTGTGTTCCTGCAAGATCATATTCTCGGCCACGCTAAATTGCTTGATCACCCCGTCGTGCATGCGCTCTTCTGGGATGTAGGCCAGCCCGGCGTCCGTGCGCTTGCCCGGCGACCAGCCGGTGACATCCTGCCCGCTTACGGTCACAATGCCCCCGGTGGCGGGCCGCAGTCCGGCCACGACTTCGCACAGCTCCCGCTGGCCGTTGCCGCTGACCCCAGCCACCCCCAAGATCTCGCCGCCCCGCACTGCCAGGCTGGCGTTGTTGAGCGCTGTGTGGCCGGTGACGCCCAGCGCGCTGACCCCTTGCAGAGAGAGCAGTACCTCGCCCACATCCACCGGCGGACGGTTGCGCTCCAAAATCACCTCTCGGCCCACCATCATGCGGGCCAACTTGGGCCGGGTCATGCCCTCGGTGGGGACCGTGCCGATCAGCTTGCCGTTGCGCAAGACCGTCACCCGGTCGCTGATGGCCAACACCTCGTGCAATTTGTGGCTGATGAAGATCAGGCTGTGGCCATCCTTGGCCATCTGGCGCAGGGTGACAAAAAGGTCATCCACCTCCTGGGGGGTGAGGACCGCCGTGGGTTCGTCCAAGATCAGCAGGGCGGCCCCCCGATAGAGGGCCTTCATGATCTCCACCCGCTGCCGTTCGCCCACGGCCAGGGTCCACACCGGGGCCTTTGGATCGATCTTGAGCCCGTAGGTGGCCGCCAACTCCTTGATTCGCTCAGCCACCCGGTCCAGATCCAAAAGGGGGCCTCGACTCGATGGCAGCCCCAAGGCCACATTCTCGGTGACGGTAAGCGTATCCACCAGCATGAAGTGTTGATGGATCATGCCGATGCCGTGGTCGATGGCTGTGGTGGGCGACTGCATGGCCACGGCCACCCCATCCAACGTGATCGTGCCCTCCTCCGCGTGATAAAGGCCATAGAGGATCTTCATCAACGTGGACTTGCCGGCGCCGTTCTCGCCCAATAGGGCGTGGATCTCCCCGGCGGCCACGTCGAAATCGACCTGATCGCAGGCCAGCACACCGGGAAAACGCTTCGTGATCGCCCGCATCTCCATCTGGCCGATCACCGGCTTGCCCGTGGGCAGGATTCTGTTTTTGGTGGCAGTCGTTGCGTCGGTCATGGCGAACCCTTCGGAGATAGGGAGACAGGGAGACAAGGAGAGGGGGAGAGGAGGAGGCCGGGAGAGCTCCTCCTCTCCTTGTCTCCTTGTCTCCCCCTCTCCCCCTCTCCCCCTCTCCTTGTCTAAAACTAAGGCAGGGGAACGATGCTGCCGTCTTCGATCCCGGCGATGGCGGCTGCGGCTGCGGCCTTGACATCATCGGAAACCGGCGCGCCGTCGTTGAAGGCGATCATCAGACCCCCATTGCTCAGGGACAGGGTGTACGCCGTGCCGCCCATGGTGCCGGCGTTGTGCTTGGCGATCATGTCCTTGACTACGCCGGTGAAATCATAGACCTGGTTGACCACCACCGCGCTGGGGGCCAGACTGCTCTGGTCGCTCTGGGTGCCCATCCACGACACGCCGGCGTCCTTGGCCACACCGATCGCCCCCACCACCTGCTGGGCAGAGCCGGTCAGCACATCGGCCCCGGCCTGGATGTGGACGTTGGCGGCCTCGGCGGCCAGGGCCGTGTCGCCAAAGGAGCCGGTGAAGCTGACATTGACCTTGGCGTCCGGGTTGGTGGCCATCACGCCATTTTTGAAGCCGTCGATATAGAGCTTGGCATCCCCAGCCTCCACGGGGCCGACCACGCCGACCACGCCAGATTTGGAGATCAGGGCGGCGATCACGCCGTTGACATAGCCACCCTCTTGGGCGTCGGCCTCATAGGCGAAGACGTTGGCCAAGCCCTTGTCCGCGCCTGTGTCCACCGCGGTGCCCCAGGCAAAGCTGGTCTCTGGGAAGTCAACGGCAACGTCGAACAGAGAGTTGCCATACTGGGTGCCGTGGCCGATGACCAGATCAAAGCCCTCGGAGGCATAGTCACGCAGGGCCGCGGCCGCGTCTGTGACCTGGAACATGTTCTCGGAATAGGCGATCTGCATGGCGCTTTCGCCACCCATTTCGGCCTGTACGGCCACCAGCGCGTCGTACATGGATTGGCTCCAGGCCAGATCCGCGGTGCTGCTGGGCATGACGATGGCGATCTTGAAGGGTTCCGCCGGGGCTGCTGGGGCGGCGGCCTCACCGCTGGCCGGGGCCGCGGCCGGGGCCGCCGGCGGCGGCGCCGGGGCTGCACAGGCCGACAGCGCCAACATCAAGATCAGAAGGACAAGGCTGACTTTTTTCAACATGGAAAGCTCCTTTGTGAACAGATTGGATGAACAAAATACGATACGAAATTAGATGCGTGGGGGCGAATAATGAGTAATGAGTAATGCGTAATGAGTAATGCGTAAT
>CAZKEX010000007.1:11298-24112 GCA_964551895.1 uncultured Caldilineaceae bacterium
GTAATGAGTAATGCGTAATGAGTAATGCGTAATTTTGTGGGGTGAGGCGTAGTGCGGTCGGTATAAATGGCTTGGGTGTGTTGATTTTGAATTGGTGTCCGCCCTGGGCTGAAAGGGATGGGGCGGGCTATCGTCGCTCAAACTAAACACCCAAACTACCTACCACTCCTCTACAACGCCTTACTCATCACTCATTACTCCTTACTCATCACTCATCACTCATTACTCATCACTCATCACTCATTACTCCTTACTCATCACTCATCACTCATTACTCATTACTCATTACTCCTTACTCATCACTCCTTACTCCTTACTCATCACTCCTTTTCCTACTCCCCTCGCTCATACGGCTTAGTCAACGCGGCGGGCTGTTGCACCTGGCGCACGGCGAAAGCCAGGGCCACGATGGTGAGGATATAGGGCATCATCACGGCCAGGTCCGAGGGGATGGGCAAATTCAGGACCTGGACCCAAAGTTGTAGCGCATTGACCGTGCTGAAGAGCAACGCACCCCCAAGCACGCCCACAGGCCGCCAGCCGCCAAAGTAGACCAGGGCTACGGCAATGAAGCCCAGACCATTGGTCATGTTTTCTTGAAAAACGTTGAGCAATCCAATACTCAAGGAGGCCCCGGCAATGCCAGCCAAGGCCCCACCCAGGATCAGGGTGAAGTAGCGCACGCCGTTCACGCTCACCCCCAGGGAGTCCGCGGCCTCGGGGTTGTGGCCCACGGCCCGGATCTTGAGACCCAAGGTGGTCTTGTTGAGCACATACCAGCTTGCGGGGACGGCCAAATAGGCCAGATAGACCAGAATGTTGTGGCGGAAGAAGATCTCGCCCACCACGGGCAGCTCGCTGATCACCGGGATGAAGATGCGCTGAAAGCCGGTCACACTCTCCACCGAGCCGACCATGGTTTTGAAGAGCAGGCTGCTCAGGCCCAGGCCAAAGAGGTAGAGGCCGATGCCGCTGATGCCCTGTTCCGCCTGCATGGTGACGCTGACCACGGCCATAAGCAGCCCCATCACCCCGCCGACGACGATGGCGGCCAACACCCCCAGCCACAGGTTGCCGGTGATGAAGACGATATAAAAGGCCGAGAAGGCCCCCATGAGCATGATGCCGTCCACCCCCAGGTTGAGCACGCCGGAGCGTTGGGCAAAGACTTCGCCCAGGGCGGCAAAGAGATAGGGGGTGGCCAGGCGGATGCCGCTGTGGGCAATGCCCACCAAAATGGCCATCGTGGTGAGTTCGTTGGTCATGGGTTGGCCCCCTCTTCGATCTTGGCGGCGTCCTGGGCGACATCCATGCGACGGCGATTACGCCGCCGCACGATCAGGTCGCTGGAGACCACAAAGAGGACCACCAAGCCCTGGAGGACGACGATCAGGGCGCTGGGCACCTGGACCGTGCGCTGCATTTTGTCCGCGCCCACCAACAGGGCCCCAAAGAGGGCCGAGGCGGGGATGCTGCCCAAGGGGTGCAGTTTGCCAAAGAGGGCGGCCACGATACCGCTAAAGCCATAGCCGCCGGACATGCCTTCGATCATGCGGTGGTGGATACCGGTGACTTCCACGGCCCCGGCCAGCCCGGCAAAGGCCCCGCTCAGGATCAGGGAGAGCGCGGTGTACCGGGCCACGGGGATGCCGGCGTAGCGGGCCGCGGCCGGGTTCAGCCCCACGGCCCGGATGCGATAGCCGATGGTGGTGCGCCAGAGCAGGAAGTAGACCAAAATGGCCAGTATCAGGGCCAGGATGGCTCCGCTGTGGAGCAGGGTGCGGGGGACCAGCCGGGTCAGCCAGACGGCTTCGGGGAGGGTGGCGCTTTGGGGAATGTTGGTGCCAGCGGCAACTTGGGCCGGGTCCAACAGGGGGCCGCGCAAGAGGAAGTTCATACTTTGAAAGGCGATCTGGTTCATCATCACCGTACTCAAGATCTCGTTGACCTTGAGCTTGGCCTTGAGGATGCCCGGAATGCCGCCCCAGATGGCCCCCATCGCCACCCCGGCCATCAAGGTCAGGGGCAACAGCGCCCAACTAGGCCAGGTGGGCACGGCCAGGGCGACCGAGGTGGCGGCCAGCGCCCCCACGATAATCTGTCCCTCCCCGCCGATGTTGATCACCCCGCCCCGAAAGGCGATGCAGATGCCCAGCCCCACCAGCAGCAGAGGCGTGGCCTTGGCCAGTGTCTGGGTCAGGCCGCTGGTGCTGCCCAACGCGCCGTTGACCAAGGCCCGATAGGATTCCAACGGGTTGGCCCCCAACATAAAGAGCAGGATGGCCCCAATGCCAAACGCAGCCAAAACGGCCACAGACGGTAACAAGGCGTCGAGCAGGCGGTCGAGCGAAACGGATCTGCGCAGTCCTGCGAGCATGGGCTGCCCTTCTGTGCGGAAGTGGAAGAGGATCGGAAGAACGGAAGATCGGCTGTGTTGTGGGAAAACAGGGATGAATGGACCAAACAGGGCAAATGGCTGTCGACAATTTTGCGTTGGGGGAGGGACGAATAGTGGATTTAGCCGGGCAGCACTGTTGTCCACTATACCACGGTTGAATTAAAGATTGAATGGACAAATGTAACTGAAAAAAGGGGTCAAAGGCAATGCAGGGCGCCTTACCTTTGGGCACAACCGGGCACAACAGAACACAACAGAACACAATGGGGGGGGAGTGGATCGGTTCGGACCTACTCCTGGGTGGTGGCCCACTCGGCGGCCACACCTTCTTCTGCGGGGCCGCTCACCAGCTTGTCATAGGCCGCCTGGATCTGGTGGCCGGCTTCGTCCCAACTGAACTGTTGGATGGCCCGCTGGCGCAACCGCTGCCCCAACCGCTGGGCTTGGCCATTTTCCACTCCGTCCAAAGCCTGAAGCAGCTTGGCGGTCAGGCTGTCCACATCGCCCTTGACCGCAAAGAAGCCGTCCAGCCCCAGATATTCCCGGGCCACGGGGGTCTCGAAGGCCACGGTCGGCAGTCCCACGGCCATGTAGTTGAGCAATTTGCCGGCGCCTTCGGTCAAACTCAATTTGGGGGCGGCGGCAACATCGCCCAGGGCCATATATTTGGGGGCGTCCGCATAGGGGATGCGTCCCGGCAAAGTGACATAGTCGGACAATCCCATGCTGTGGGCCATTGTCCTGTACAGTCCCACGCTGGGGAAGCCCATGAGCAGCAGATGCACATCCGTGCGCTGGGCCAGGATCTTCTGCATGGATGCCAGGAGGGCGTCGGTCCCCTGATAGATGGCCAGCAGACCCAAATAGGCGATGATCTTGCGCCCGTCGGGGATGCCCAGGGAGCGGCGCAGGGCGAGCAGTTCGCCGGGCGCATAGTCCGCGGCGGGGATGAAGGTGTCCGTGTTGACCCGATCCGACAGGGTCTGCACCCGGTTTGGCTGACACCCCCACTGCTCCAACAACATGCGCTCGGAGTTGGCCGTGCTGGTGAAGACCACGGGCGCGCTCTGGTCGATCCACGCCTCCAACCTGCGCAGGGGCGGATAGATGCGGCTCTCTCGGCTGAGGAAGTGGTGGTCGAGCATCTCTTCGGTCAGGCTGCCCTGAAAATCAAAGACCACGGGTGTGCGGAAGAGGCGGCCCAGCACAAGACCGATCAGCGCGCCTTCGTGGAGGTGGGTGTGGATGATGTCGTAGCGGTTGGTGAGGAGAAGTTGCAGGGTTTTGAGACCCAGCAGGGCGTCGAAGACGATCTTGTGGCGGCTGGAGCCGACTTCGTAGTTTTGACGCCAGGGGATGGGCAGGGTGCGGCGAATGTCCAGACCGGGCACGCCCTTGCCGTTGCGATAGGTGACGATGGTGACCTTGTGGCCCATCTTCTGCAGGGTGCGGGTCTCTTCTAGAATGCGCACATGACAGCCATAGTCGGAGAAGAAGCTGGTGGGGGCCACCATCAACACCCGATAGGGGCGTCTGTTATTTGTCTGTTTTTCCGAACCCTGGGCTTGCCTGGCCATGCTTGTCCATCTCCCGCCCGACTAAAATCGCCACACAATGGTAGACATTGTAGCGTAAAAGACGAGAAATGCACAATGATCCATGATCGATGTACAGGAGTGGGGGAGATGATGGGACTTCAAGAAAAAAGTTAAACAGGGGCAACGGCAAGAGCTAAGTTCTTACGCCGTTGTATGATTTCGTCTACATATTTTGGCCAATTGTGTAGGGTTTCCGGGTCAAAATCGGCGCCGGTGGGCCATTCGATGGTTCCAGTATCTGGGTTCAATACCACTTGGTTGAATAGCGCAAGCGTACGCAGTGGCGCGAACACCTCCCCATAGAGAACCGGATCAAAATCGATCGTTTGTTCGTGTCCGTCATCAAACTGTAGCCACAATGTGTAATCGTCTACAATTTTGAACGCCACGACATCATACAATTCATGACCATCCATAGGGATCATGTATGACCTCCGATCTTCTTAACCTTTCCGGTCAGCACAAAAGCCACGAGATTGTTGACCCGATACAGCCGATGCCGCCACACAAACCACCCCAGGGCCAGGAAGCCCCCTAACTCCCATCCCCACAACTCCGGGCGGCGGGTGAAGGCGTACCAATAGGCCAGGCCAATGGCTTTCTGCTCGGAGCCGCGCTTGCCCCAGACGTGGAAACGCCAACCCCGCAGGGGCCAGTAGAAGGTGTCGTGGTAGTGCCACAGCCGGTCCAACAGGGCGTGGCCGGCATAGGCCAAGGCATAGACCATGCCGATGGTCCCCCGCACCCCCAAAGTCAAGGCGATGAGAAAGGACCAGATCGTGTGGGCAAAGAGTACGGCGGATCGGTAGCGTTTGTAGAAATAGGCCCAGGCCAGGGGTTTGTCGATCAGATCCGGGCCGGTGGCAGCCAGGGCCACCAAGCGATAGTCTGCGTCCGGGGCAAAGTCAAGGTGTTCCTGGGCCAGGCTGAGGGCCGCCCAGGTGTAGGCGATATGTGAGTTTGGGAGCATAGGAAATGGGATTTGAGAATTGAAAACTGAGAATGGAGAAGATTTAATGTGGAGAGGAACGAGTGATGAGTAAGAAGTAAAATGTGGGTTGACGGGCTTTCTGAGATGGACAGTATCTTCTGGAAATTCGTCAACCCACACCCTTACTCATTACTCCTCACTCATTTTCACAGCCCTACAACCCCCGCTCACCCCGCACATAGGGGACGCCCAGGGCCGCCGGGGCGCCCAGCCGTTTGCGGGCGGCGGCTCGGGAGCCGATCACCAGGGCGATGATGGTGAGCAGATAGGGGGTCATCTTCAGGAAAAAGCTGAAGTTGGAGTTGATAAAGAGGGGGTTGACCATGCCAAAAAGCATGGCTGGCCCCTGCAGGTCCAGGATGGCCCGGCGCAAGGCCCCGAAGAGATATGCGCCCAGGGCGGCCCGCAGAGGATTCCACTGGGCGAAGATCACCAGCCCGATGGCGATCCAACCCTGGCCTGATGTGGTCTGGGTGCTGTACCAGCCCGGCGAAACCGAGAGGCTGATGGTGGCCCCGGCCAGCCCGGCCAACATGCCGCCCACAAAGACGTAGAAATAGCGCAGCCGATAGACGTTGATGCCCATTGTATCCGCGGCCACAGGCTTCTCGCCCACGGCCCGCAGATGCATGCCGGGCCGGGTCTTTTCTATGTAATACCAGGTCAGGGGGGCGAGCAGATAGCCCACATAGACCAGAGGGCTATGGTTCATAAAAAAGACCGGCCCCACAAAGGGAATCGAGGCCAGACCCCCAATGTCGAAGTTGGGGATCAGGGCGGCGGCCTTACCCGTCAACCCGTTGCCCAACACCAGGGCCAGCCCCGTGCCCAAAAAGGTGAGGGAAAGCCCGCTCACCACCTGGTCTGCCTGGAAGTGGATGGTGACCAAGCCGTGGGCCAGGCTGAGGACGCCCCCGGCCAGCATGGCCATCAACAGCCCCAGCCACGGATTTTGGGTGGAGAGGGCGGTGCTAAAGCCCGCCATGGCCCCGATCAACATCATGCCCTCCACCCCCAGGTTGAGGATGCCCGACCGCTCGGCCAAAATTTCGCCGATGCCGGCAAAGAGCAAAATCGTGCCGGTGGCAAGACCGGCGTGCAGGATAATTTCCAGGTTCACAAGGTCTCTCCCATACAAGATGATCGCAGTAGTGCGAAGAGCGATACGTTTTCTTGAAGGCTAACTCAAAATTCGATCATACACATCGTGATGGCCGATCCAGAACCAGAAAATGGTATCATCTTCCAGTAACCCCAAAGCCCGATAGTTCATCCCGATCCGAACTGAATAGATCGGTTCCTCGGTGCTAACCCGCTTGAAGTTTAGCCCCTTGGCGGACGGATGTTCGCGCCATAACGCATAGGCACGATATGCCCGGCGCTGCACATCGGGCGATAGGCGTTGGAACAGTGTCCAAAACTCTCCCGTCGTTCGAGATTTCATCCTGGCCCGATTCTCCCATCATCGGTGAGAATCATGTCCATTGTGCGTCCGGCCAAGATTTCTTTTCTTGCCTGATCTGCCAGTTTTCTCAATTTGTTTGGAGAGGCGGCAAAAGAAGCATCCCACCGCGCTATGTCGGCTTGGACCTCAGACTCGGTTTCGTCTTCGTGCAGGACATTCCATTGATCGATCTCTTTCCACTGCAAAAAACGAGCGAAATCAATGACCTGTTCTACACTTTCACTAGGCAGGGTATGGAGGATCTGGTGTAACGCTTTTTCCTGTTCGATGATTTGTGTTTGCATAATGCGCACCTTTGGAATAGCTAAAAGCTCATCTGGCCTGCTATCTCACGCCTCAACCGCGTTCCGCCGCACCAGCCGCACCTTGTAGCGCAGCAGCACGTCGCTGCCGATCACCATGAAGAGGACGACGCCCTGCAACATCTGGGCGATGCCCGAGGGCTGCACCTCTCGCCCGGCCACGATCAGCGCCCCGAACAAGATGGAAACCAGGATCACGGCGAAGGGGTTGAGCTTGGCCAGCCAGGCCACGATGATGCCCGTAAAGCCATAGCCCGGCGAGATCTGCTCTTGCAGCCGGTGGACCACCCCGGTGATCTCGGACATGCCGGCCAGCCCGGCCAGGGCGCCGGAGAACATCATCACCAGGATGATGTTGCGGCTGATGTTCAGCCCCGCATACCTGGCCGCGTCCGGGTTGTCGCCGATCAGCCGGATCTCGTAGCCCCAGCGGCTGCGGGAGATCACCCACCAGACCACGAAGGCGGCGGCGATCCCAAAGAGTACCCCCAGGTGCAGGGTGATCCCGGAGAAGACCGGGTACTGCTTGGCCAAGTCTGACAGCCGGGGCATCCAGGCGCTGCGGGCAAAGGTGGGGGTCATCTGGAACCCGCCGTCGCTCCAGCGGTCAAAGATCCAGAAATTGTTCCACAAAATGGCCACATAGTTGAGCATCAGGGTGGTGATGATCTCGTTGACGTTGAACTTGGCCTTGAGATAGCCGGGGAAGAAGCCCCAGATCGCCCCGCCGACCATGCCCATGAGGGCCATAGTGGGCAGCAGAATCCACTTGGGCGTTTCCGGCGGCAGGATGGGCAGCAACACCACAAGGCTGGCGAAAAAGGCCCCCATGTAGAATTGCCCCTCGGCCCCGATGTTCCACAGCTTCATCTTGAAGGCCACGGCACAGGCCAGCCCCACCATGATCAGGGGCGTCGCCTTCACGATGGTATCAGAAAAGGCGGCCCAACTGCCAAAGGTGGCCCGGAAGAAGAAGCCATAGATGCGCAGGGGTTCGCTGCCGATCAGCTTGAGGACGATGCCGCTGATGATGAAAGCCACAACAACCGCGCCCACGGATGTGGCTGCGGGCAACCATTTTGGCGCATCTTCCGTGCGCTTTTCCAATGTCAACGAATATGGAAGGGCCATTGGTTCTCTTCCCTATGGTGAGGTGGGGATCCGGGATCCGGGATCGGGGATCGGGGATCTGGGATCAGGGATTGGGGATCAGGGATCAGGGCGTAAAGTCATTTATAAACGGCTATCGGCTAACTGCTTTCCGCTGTCTGTCGCAGTTCTGTTAACTGGGTGCCGGTCATCATCAGGCCGATCTCGCCCACGGTGAGGGTCTCTGTGGGGGCGATGCCCATGATGTTGCCGTCGAAGATCACGGCGATGCGGTCGCTCAGGGTCATCAACTCCTCCAACTCTTCGGAGATGAGCAGGATGGCCGCGCCGGCCGTCCGCTGGTCGAGGAGATGCTCTTGGATCGCCTCGACCGCGCCCACATCCAACCCACGGGTGGGCTGCACGGCCACGATGACCTTGGGGCTGGCCGTGATCTCCCGGGCCAAAATCACCTTTTGCAGGTTGCCGCCAGAGAGCTTGCGGGCCAAAGTCTGCACGCTGGGAGCCAGAATATCGTAGGTCTTTTTGAGGCGGTGGGCATACTCCCGAGCCTTTTCCAGATCGATGGTGGCCCTGTTGCCGATGGGCTGGCTGCGATAGTGCTTCATGATCACGTTGTCGGTGATGGTCAGGTTGGGGGAGGAGCCGATCCTGTTGCGGTCTTCGGGGATGTGGGAGATGCCGGCGTGGATGGCATGGATGGGGGGGCGGTTGGCCAACTCCACGCCGTCCACGGTGACGCTGCCGCCCAGACACTCCCGCAGACCGGTGATGCATTCGGCCAACTCGCTCTGTCCGTTGCCCGCCACCCCGGCGATGCCCAAAATCTCCCCGGCCCGCACGCTCAGATCTACCCCGCGTAGGGCTGGGGCCCCCTTTTTGTTAAAGGCTTTGAGCTTCTTGATATCCAGCGCCACCGTACCCGGATCCTGGGCCTCCTTTTTCACGGCAAAGACCACATCTCGGCCCACCATCATCTGGGCCAGATCCCGCTTGGTCAGCCCCTGCATGGGCAGCCCTTCTGCGGTCACCACCCCCTTGCGCAGGACGGTGATGCGGTCGGCCACGCTCGCCACTTCGTGCAGTTTGTGGCTGATAAAGATGATAGATTTGCCCTGGGCCACCAAAGATCTCATGGTGACCATAAACTCGTCGATCTCCTGGGGGGCCAGAACCGCGGTCGGCTCGTCGAAGATCAACACGTTGGCCCCCCGATAGAGGGTCTTGAGGATCTCCACCCGCTGCTGTTCGCCCACGGAGATCTGCCAGATCTTGGATGTGGGATCTACCCGCAGCCCAAATTGATCTTGCAGCGCCTGCACCTTGCGGTCATAGGTCTCCAGCTTCATAAAGAAGCGCGGCTCGCTCAACCCCAACAAAATGTTTTCGGTGACGGTTTGGGTGGGAACCAGCATAAAATGTTGGTGGACCATGCCGATCCCGGCGGAGATGGCATCTTTGGGCGAGTTGAAATTGACCAACTTGCCGTTGACCCTGATGGTGCCCGAGGTCGGTTTGTAGAGGCCGGAGAGTACGTTCATCAACGTGCTTTTGCCGGCGCCATTTTCGCCCAGCAGAGCGTGGATCTCGCCGGGTTTCAGGGTGAAATTGACATGGTCGTTGGCAAGCACACCGGGGAAGCGGATGACGATATTCTTCATTTCCACGGCAAGGGGGTTGGCGAGGGTTGCCGGTGAACCTGTCGGAGAAGCAGTTTTGGCGAAGCGGGGAGGCTTGGCTTGGGGCGGGTTGCTCATGGTGCATCTTCCCGATTGATTTGCAGGATAAATAGAGGGGCCGCCCTCCCAGGCGGGAGAGCGGCCCGGCGCTTCATAGATCATGCTGCCAGACCTGTTAGTCCAAGGCGGGCAACTCGGCAGTGACGTTTTCGTTCCACCAGTACATGCAGGTCTTGCACGGGCTGCCAAACTGGGCGAAGCCGTCCAGATCCGCTTGCTCCAGGCTCACCCCGTCGGCCAACACCAGGTTGCCCTGGTTGTCGGTGATGGGACCCTTGAAGACATCAAAGCGGGTGAATTCGCCGGCCAGCATCTTGGCCAGGGTCTCCTTGATCAGGGTAATATCTGCTTCGGGCAGGTCGGCCACACCGGGCTGAGGTGTCTCGCCCTCCATGAAGCCGTAAAGACCCAAGGCGCCGCTGTCAGCATCGAAATACTCCCAGCCACCGACCCAGGTCCCGGCCCGGGAATCTTCCACGATCTTGGCGTAGACCGGACCCCAGTTCCAGTACATGGAGGTGAGGCAGGCGTCGATGGTGCAGTTGCCAACATAGTCATAGGTGATGCCCCACTTGCCCTCGGGGGCCGCCTCGGCGGGAGCCGGGGTATCCGCACCGGTCATCACAACCTGGACACCGCTACCGAAGAGGGAGGATGCAGCTTCCTTCTCCAGGATGGGATCGTGCCAGGTGAAGATCCAACGCACGTCAATGGTGCATTCCGGGCAGGTTTTTTGGGCGCCCAGGGCAAAGGCGTTGCCCAGACGCAGCTCTTCGGGGATGGGGAAGGTGGCGGTGTAGCCCAGCTTGGGGTTGCCGTCCACCATGGCCCGGCTGCCGGCCAACATGCCAGCCAGGTACTTGATGTCCTCCATGGCGCCCATCAGGTTGCCAAAGTTGGCCTCGTTGGACTTGAAGCCGCTGATGTGGATGATGTCCACATCCGGGAACTCCTCCGCCACAACCTCCGACGCATCCATGAAACCAAAGGAGGTGGTGAAGATCACATCGAAGCCCTTGCGGGCCAGGGAGCGGATCACCTGCTCGGCGTCAGCGCCTTCGGGCACATTTTCGATATAGGCTGTGTGGGTATCGGCCACGTTGGCCTCCACATACATGCGGCCCACATCATGGGCCTGGGACCAACCGCCGTCATCGTGGGGGCCAACGTAGACAAAGGCCACGTTGTATTTGCCCTCCATGGTTTCCGGGATCTGGACGCCGCTGCTGGCGGGTGCGGCGGCCTCTGCCGGTGCAGCAACTTCTGCCTCGGCAGCCGGGGCTGTGGTCGGGGCCGTTGCGGACGGTTGACATGCGGCCAGCGCCAACATGGCCACGATCAGCAACAGGCTGGTTAGGAACAAAACACGCTTGTTTTTTTGCATAGTCTCTTTCTCCTGCGAGAGTGGTGGCGAGGGGTGGCTGTCTCTATTTGGGCAGCATACCCTCGCCCGTGAATTGAGAAGACAACTGAGACGAACACTTCGGACCAAAGTTTAGATCAAAAAGGGGATCGAAAATTGGAACAATAGCTGGATCAATGGAAGAAGGTGCAAGAAACTGCAAGAAGAAACATGAAGAATCAAAATGAAGAATCAAAAATGAAGCAGAAGTAATTGCAATATACAACACACCCTCAGGATTGTCAATGCAATTTGTGTCATCTGGCACAATCGCTCCTGACCCGCAGCAGCCACGATCCTCAACCCGCCCAGCCAATTGCGCAGAGACTCTTTTGGGAACTTGTCAACCTGTGCAACCCATGCCATAATATAGACGGTTCGTAGACTATCCCCAGGCTGCTTCCATGCGCCTGCCCCACGACTCCTGTACCCGATTCCCGCCCTCGACGACGGAATCGGCCCCGAGTCTGGCCTGTTGGCACAGGGCAAGCCGTGATCTCGAACACCCAATCTATGAAACCATGTTGCTTGTTATCAATTTGTTATCATTTTGTTGCAATTTGTTATCAAGTCAGTTTGATCAATCAGTTTTGACCCTTTGCCGCACTTTCAATCTTTGCCGCAATTCAATCCAGGAGAAGCGTAATGCGCAAACATATGCGAACCTTGGTCATCGGTGCAATCGGCCTGATGTTGGCCTTGGCCGGTTGTGTGCCCCTATTTCAAGGTGACATCACAACGTTCTTGACCCCCATACCCTACGACAGCGCCGGACGGCCCATGGCTATCACCGCCGGGTTGCATGGCGGTACCGAGGCCGGTGTGGTCACCGATGTGGAGGCTGACGCCGACGAAGTCTGGACCGCCCTGCGTAGCTTCGGGCTACCTTTCTTGAGCGATGCCGAAGTGACGGTTGAGGGCCGGGGCGTTGGCTCCACCCGCACCATTGTGATGGGGGAAGTGGAGGTCGTCGAGCGGTTGGACAAGATCGATGACGCCACCCGCACCCTCACCTTCTCTGGCATCGGGGGCAACCTCCCCGTGGCCAACTATGGCGGAACGGTCAGCGTGACGGATCTGGGCGCGGGTCGTTCCCAGGTCAATTGGCGGTCCAATTTTGATGCGGACGGTGTCACCGTTGACGAAGCCAAGACCGTGGTCAGCGGTGGTATGACGGCCCAGGCCCTGGGTCTGGGCGCATTTGCCAACGATGGTCGGTTGGCCGCCGTCGTAGCCGACATCAAGGCCGCGGACGCTGCGGCCATGGCGGCTGGCACAGCCACCGCTGGCACAGATGCTGCCCCCGCCACCGACGCCGGCGACATGGCCGAGACGGTTGACATGACCATGAGCGGTCCGGTCCAGCTCTTTGCCATGCTTCACACAGACGCTGGCGAGCCTGGCGTCTACGAGTTCCCCGGCGCCGACGGCCCCGTGGTGGTGGACGGTGCGCCGGTCTCCCCAGGCTTCCTGGTGCTGGCCGAAGCCGGTGATGCCATGACCTACACGGCTGGCAATGAGATGAACAGCGTCACCGTCAGCGACCAGATGATGGTTGACGGCCAGATCGTGGTCGATTCCATCACCAGTGAGGCCCTGGGTTGGGTCGCCGTACACGCCAGTGTGGACGGCAAGCCCGGTCCCGTGGTGGGCAACGCAGGCGTGCAGGCCGGCGTCAATGAGAACGTCGCTGTCGCCATCGACATGGACGCCCTCAACGCCGTCCTGGCAGAGCATCCCCCTGTCCCCGTCATGACTGGCGACGCCACCGTCACAACGGAAGCCCCTGCGACCACGACGGAAGCCCCT
>CAZKEX010000007.1:24212-25942 GCA_964551895.1 uncultured Caldilineaceae bacterium
GAAGCCCCAGCCGCTTCTGCTGACCCAGGCACGACGGCTGAAGTCAATGTCAGATCCTTGCGGGTGCGGGTTGGCCCAGGGCTGGACTTTGACGTCAGCGGCGGGGTGAGCCTAGGCGAGCTTTACCCGGTGACGGCTTCGGACCCCAACGGCGAATGGGTTGAAGTTGAAGTCCCCGCGGTGCGCTATGGCACGGGCTGGGTCTTTGTGGAATATGTGAACCTCAGCGGCGACGGCAACATGGTCGCCGTCCCCAAGGCCCTGGGCACGGCTATGGTCAACACCCACGGCGGTCGTCTGCGGGTGCGCTCGGCTTCCGGTCTGGATGCGCCCATCATCGGCTATGTCTTTGATGGTCGGGTCTTTAAGATTGTCGGCATCAGCGATGACGGCGGCTGGCTCCAGGTCGAAGTCCCCGGCCTGAGCGGTGACAGTTGGATCTCGTCTGACTGGGTGATCCAAAAGTAACCCCTGCCCCAGCCCTTTTTGCTACTTATCGGCCCCTGTCGAACCATTCGACAGGGGCCGATTTTGTTTTCTGTGTATCGAGTAATGCGTATCGAGTATCGTGGGTAACAAGATCCCACGATACTCGATACGCATTACTCGATACATCCAAGGATCGGTCCCTGCTTTTGGGGCGGCTGTGAGGCCCGGTGTACAATAGCGGGCATGACTGCAACCGCTCCCCTTTCGCCCCGAACCCAAACAATGGTAGCGCTGGCATTGAACAGTTGGGCCGTCCTCCTTCTGGCCCTGTTGCTCTTTGTGCGCACCCTGCCCCCCACCCCCACGCCCATCCCTGGCCCGGCGGACGCGGAGGCGGCCTGGTGGGGACTGTGGCCCGTCACCCATGCGCCGGGATGGGCGGTGGTGGTGGGAACGGCGCTGGCGCTGGCGGCGTTGGTGGTGGGGTGGCGGGGATCGGGGAACGGGGATCGGGGATTGGGGATTGGGGCGGTAGGGTTGTTTGGGGCGTTTTTCGTTTTTCAAGTGCCCCATACCCGCTGGGGGGATGCGTATATCCTTACCTATGGCCTTTCGTATGCCGACCCGGCTTTGCGCCTGACCCATTCTTGGCAGGCCCCGCTGGATCTCTTTTTGCACAGCCAGGTCTGGCTGCGCTTCCACGAGTTTTTTGGCTGGGAGACGGCGCGGCCGGTCTATCAGATCTTGAGTCCCCTGGCCGGGGGGATCTATTTGGCCGTGGCGGTGGCCCTGGGTCGAGACCGGCGCAACGGGCCGGGCTGGCTGACCTTTGGGCTGCTGGCTTCGCTTGGGGTGATCCAGCTCTTCTTCGGCTATGTGGAAAACTACAGCTTTGCCGCCGCCGGGATTTTGCTCTATCTGTGGCTGGGGCTGGGCGTCCTGCGGGGGGAACGGCCTTTGTGGCTGGCGGCCACCGCGCTGGCGGTGACCAACGCCATCCATCCCAGCACGGTGGTCTATGCGCCCAGTCTGCTCTATTTGGCATGGCGGGCGGGGAAGGCAAAAGGCAAAAGGCAAAGTGCAAAAGGTAAAAGGGACAGCAACGCCAAACCGCCATTCGCCATTCGCCATTCGCCATTCGCCACACTGCTCTCCGTCGCCTTGCCCATGTTGATGGTGGCCGGGGCGACCATTTTGTTGATGGAGGCTGGCGGCCACGGCATCAGCGCCCTGCTGACCAGTGACCGGCCCGGGGGCGGGGATGGCCGCTGGTTCGTCCCCCTCTTCGCCACGGCGACCCG
>CAZKEX010000007.1:26042-35122 GCA_964551895.1 uncultured Caldilineaceae bacterium
TTCTTGGCCGCAGGGTTCCACCTGCTTCTCACCTGGGTGTGGAACCCGGACTATGGCGGGCAGCGGGATTGGGATCTGTTTGCTCTGGCCACCATTCCGTCTGCCCTGATGTTGGCCTTTGTCCTACCCAGGTTGTTGACGGACCGGCGTCGTCTTTTCTCCGCAACCTTGCCGTTGTTGACCCTACAAGCCCTGCACACCGCGGCGTGGATCTACCAAAACACCCTACCCTGGGATTGGCCCAGTTGACCCACAACCCCACCCTAGCCCTCCCCAGATTGGGGAGGGGACCGTCCTGGGTAACCGGACTTTCGTCTACGGCGATCCGGCTCCTCCCCCAAACTGGGGGAGGTTGGGAGGGGGTGGCCCAGTTAACCCAAAAATACTCGATACTCGACACACGATACCCAAAGACCCATTATGAGCTACTATGACCTGAAACCCGTCCCCCAAACCCAAGAGCCGCGCCCGCCTGTGGGACCGGAACCGGCGGCCGGCACGTTGTGGCGGGGCTTTTGGAACGGGGTCTTTGCCTTTATCGCCCTGGCCGCCCTGGGTCTCAGCGCCGCGCTCTTGGGCTATGCGGCCATCGCCCGGGATCTGCCCGCGCCCAACGAACTGCGCCAGCGGGCCAGCAGCTTCCGCACCACCCGCATCTATGACCGCACCGGGGAACTGCTCAACGAGGCCTTTGACCCCAACGAGGGCCGCCGGGTGGAGGTGCCCCTGGAGCGGGTCTCTCCCTATCTGATCCAGGCCACCATCGCCACGGAGGACGCCAACTTCTACAACCATGCCGGGGTGGACCCGGTGGCCCTGGTGCGGCTGATCTACTATGCTGTGCAGGAACGGGACTTTGTCTCCGGCGGCTCCACCATCACCCAACAGTTGGTGAAGCGGATCTTCCTCACCCCGGAGCAGACCCTGACCCGCAAGGTGAAGGAGGGTATCCTGGCCGCGGAGATCACCCGGCGCTATGACAAAGACGAGATATTGGAGATCTATCTCAACGAGCTTTTCTACGGCAACTTTGCCTATGGCATCGACGCCGCCGCGGCCACCTATTTTGGCAAAGATGTGGCCGAGTTGAGCTTGGCCGAGGCCGCCCTGCTGGCCGGGCTGCCCCAACTCCCCGCCTATTACGACCCCTATACCTATCCCGACCGGGCCAAGGGCCGCCAGGGGGTGGTGCTGGGGCTGATGGTGGAAAACGGGGACATCACCCAGGCCCAGGCGGACGGGGCGTGGGAAGAGCCCCTGCTCTACATCCCCCTGGCCTTTGACCTCAAGGCCCCCCACTTCACCCTGTTGGTGCGCCAGCAACTGGAGAGCCTGCTGGGGCCGGATGCCCTCTATCGGGCCGGGCTGGAGGTGACCACGAGCCTGGAGCCCAAGCTGCAAGCCGAGGCCGAACGCATCGTGGCCGAGCAGGTGGCGGCCCTGGCGGATCGCAACGTCTCCAACGGGGCGCTGGTGGCCATCAACCCGGCCACCGGGGAGATCCTGGCTTTGGTGGGCAGCGCGGACTTCAACAATGTGGAGATCGACGGCCAGATCAACATGGCCCTGATCCCCCGGCAGCCGGGCAGCGCCACCAAGCCCTTTGTCTATCTGGCCGCCTTCGAGCAGCCGGACAAACCCCTGGCCCAGCGCTGGACCCCAGGCACTCTGATCGCCGACATCGAAAGCCCCTTCCCCGACGGGGCCAACCCAGACTATGTGCCCAAAAACTACGACGAGAAGGAACATGGCATGGTCACCGTGGGCGCGGCCCTGGCCAACAGCTATAACATCCCGGCCGTGCGGGCATTGCAGGATGTGGGCCTGCCCTACTACATGCAGCGTCTGCGGGACCTTGGCATCACCACCCTGGCCGCAGAGGGAGACTATGGGCTGAGCCTCTCGTTGGGTGGGGCAGAGGTGCCTTTGGTTGAATTGACCGGGGCTTTCGCCGTGCTTGCCAACGGGGGCGTCCGCCAACAGCCCGTGGCCATCATCCAGATCGCGGACAGCAACGGCAACGTCATCTGTCAACTGGGCAGCGATACCCCCTGCCAGATCGCCGACGCCACGGCCGGCCGCCAGGTGATCAGCCCGGTGGACGCCTTCCTGATCACCCATATGCTGGGGGACAATGTGGCCCGCACCCCCACCTTTGGGGCCAATTCGGTCCTCAACCTGGGGCGGCCGGCCGCGGCCAAGACCGGCACCACCAACGATTTTCGGGACAATCTGGCCGTGGGCTACACGCCCCAACTTGTCACCGGCGTGTGGGTGGGCAACGCGGACAACACCCCCATGCGCAACGTCTCCGGCGTGGCCGGGGCCGGTCCCATCTGGAATCTCTTTATGAGATCGGCTTTGGCCGAGCTGCCCGTGGTGGACTTCGCGCCGCCATCCGGGGTAGAATTGGTGGAGGTCTGTGCGGACACGGGCGCCCGGCCCTCACCGGCCTGCCCGGCCAAAACCCAGCGCTGGTTCGCCGCCGACCGTCCGCCCCTGCCCCCGGAAGCGGACCTGTGGCAGATGGTGCGCATCGACCGGGCCACGGGCAAGCTGGCCACGGAGTTCACCCCGGCGGAGCAGGTAGAGGAGCAGCCCTTCAAGGTCTATCCGCCCGAGTATCGAGAATGGGCCGAGCAGAACGGCATCCCCCAGCCGCCCACGGAGGCGAGCGATCTCTTTACCTTTGCACCCGTAGTGAACATTCAACAGCCGCTTGAAGGGGCAGGGGTGGCGGGCATCGTGCAGGTCGTGGGCAGTGCGGACGTCTCCGGCTTTGCCAGCTACGAACTGCAATACGGCGTCAGCCACGACCCCGGCGCGTTCAGCGCCGCCATCTGGGGACCCGTGGGCACGCCCGTGCGGGACGGCGTCCTGGGCCAGTGGGACACCCGAGGGCTGTTCAACGGTCCCCACACCCTGCGGGTCCTGGTGCGGGACAGCTTTGGCACCCAAGTCGAAAGCCGGGTGCGGGTGACGGTCAACAACCCCACGCCCACCCCCACGGAGATCGCCCCGACTTTTACGCCGACATGGACCCCGGTCCCCGTGGAGGAAGTGCCCGCCACGCCCACGCCGATCTTGCAGGTCTATCCGCCGCCGGTGGAGATTTTGGTGACGCCGACGCCCGGGGGGTGAGACCGAGGAGATTATCAAAGCATGGTAGAGGGCGAACAGATAGCGATCGGTGGTATACTGAAGATCCACAACTGGTATGGCGCAAGCAGTTGAGCATGCGCTTGGAAAACAGGATGTTGCAAGCCGTTGCCCCAATGAAACAAGTATCGGAGCCTAACTAAATGAACAACCCTAAAGTCGCCCTTGAATCCACCGTCATCTCCCACGGCCTGCCCTACCCGCAGAATGTGGCCCTGGCCACGGAGATGGAAGCCATTGTGCGCGCCCAGGGCGCGGACCCGTGTACCGTGGGCATCATCGCCGGGGAGCTGGTGGCGGGCCTGTCCGCGCAGCAGATCCAGCGCCTGGCCACGGCGTCGGATGTGCGCAAGGTGAGCCGTCGGGATCTGCCCATCGTCACCGCCCGCAAGCTGGATGGGGCCACGACCGTGGCCACGACCATGTGGATCGCCCACCGTTTCGGCGTCGAAGTCTTCGCCACAGGGGGCATCGGCGGAGTACACCGGGGGGACGGCCACGGTACCAGCTCGGACGTCAGCGCGGATCTCCAGGAGCTGGCCCAGACACCGGTGATCGTGGTCTGCGCCGGGGCCAAGGCCATCTTGGACCTGCCCGCCACGTTGGAATATCTGGAAACCCACGGCGTCACCGTGGTCGGCTACGGCACGGACGACTATCCGGCCTTTTACAGCCGGACCAGCGGATTGCCCGTGGATGTGCGCTGCGACACGCCGGACCAGGTGGCGGATCTGTGGCGGGCCAAGCAAGCCCTGGGCCTGCCCGGCGGCCTGCTGGTGACGGTCCCCATCCCCGCGGATGCCGAGATCCCCGCCGCGGAGATCGAGCCGGCCATCACCCAGGCCGTGGCCGAGGCCGCGGGCCAGGGTCTGCGCTCCGCCGAAGTCACCCCCTTCCTCCTCAGCCGCATCGCCCAACTGACCGGGGAACGCAGTCTGCGGGCTAACTTGGCCCTGCTCAAAAACAACGCAAAGGTCGCCGCCCGGATCGCTGTGGCGTTGCACAATTGACGCATGGTAGGGGTTTGCAAAACAAAAAAAGGGCGGGATGTGATTCTAACTGTCACATCCCGCCCTTTGATTTACCCACAAATTACTCGTCACTCATTACTCATCACTCATCACTCGTTACGCAACCCCCAACAGCTTCTCGAACTCCTTGCGGTCCAAGACTTCCTTTTCCAACAAGGTCTCGGCCAGAAGCCGGAGCTTGTCCACGTTGTCCCGCAGGATGGTGAGGGTGCGGTCATAGGCCGTATCCACGATGCGGCGCACTTCTCGGTCGATGGAACGGGCCACATCTTCGCTGTAGCTGCGCTGCTCGCCGATCTCCATGCCCATGAAGGGGTTGTGGTCGCCGGAACTGAGCTGCACCGGCCCCAGTAGATCGCTCATGCCGTAGCGGGTGACCATGGCTTTGGCCAACTTTGTCACCTTTTCCAAATCGTTGGCCGCGCCCGTGGTGACTTCGTTGAAGATGATCTGTTCGGCGCCCCGCCCGCCCAGCAGCCCGGAGATCTGGGCCTCAAACTCGGCTCGATTGTGCAGGGTTTTTTCTTCCTCGGGGATGGGCAGCACGTAGCCCAGGGCCTGGCCCCGGCTGACGATGCTGATCTTGTTGACGATGTCCGTGGAGTCGTCCAACAGGGTCATGACGATGGCGTGGCCGGCCTCGTGGAAGGCGATGATCCGGCGCTCTTCTTCGCTGAGGATGCGGCTTTTGCGGGCCGGGCCGGCGATGATGCGCTCGATGGATTCCATCAGTTCGTCCATGCCGATGGCCCGCTTGTTGCGGCGGGCCGACAGGATGGCGGCTTCGTTGAGCAGATTTTCCAGATCCGCGCCCACCATTCCGGGGGTTTGGGCGGCGATCACGCCTAGGTCCACATCCGCGGACATGGGCTTGCCCCGGGCGTGGACATTCAGAATGGCCTCGCGCCCCTTGCGGTCTGGGCGATCCACCACCACCTTGCGGTCAAAACGACCCGGGCGGAGCAGGGCCGGATCCAGGATGTCCGGGCGGTTGGTGGCGGCGATCACGATGACGTTGGTCTCGCTGTCGAAGCCGTCCATCTCCACCAAGATCTGGTTGAGGGTCTGCTCCCGTTCGTCGTTGCCGCCCCCCATGCCTGCCCCACGATGGCGGCCCACGGCGTCGATCTCGTCCACAAAGATGATGCAGGGGGCATTCTTCTTGGCCTGCTCGAAGAGATCCCGCACCCGGCTGGCCCCCACGCCTACAAACATCTCTACAAATTCCGAGCCAGAGGCGCTGAAGAAGGGCACGCCGGCCTCACCGGCCACGGCCTTGGCCAACAGGGTCTTGCCCGTGCCGGGGGAGCCGATCATCAGCACGCCTTTGGGGATGCGGGCCCCCAGGGCCGCAAACTTTTCCGGCTCCTTGAGAAACTCCACCACCTCTTCCAACTCTTGCTTGGCCTCTTCCAGCCCGGCCACATCGTCAAAAGAGATGCTGGGCCGGTCGGCCTCGTCCATCTTGCGGGCCTTGGTGCGGCCAAATTGCATGGCCCGGTTGGGGCCGCCAGCGCCACCGGCTTGGCGCATGATCACGATAAAGAAGCCGAAGATCAAGATCATGGGCAACAACATCAACATCCACCCAAAGATGGTGCTGCTGCTGGATGGGGTGCGCACGGAGATGGTGACTTTGCTCAACTCCTGCTCGGTCACGCCAAAGCGGCCCAGGGTTTCCAGCACACCGGTATTGGGCTCCTTGCGGCTGTTTAGCTCTTCGCCGTCGTTCAGGGTGACAAAGATCTGTTCTCCCTGTACGGCCAAACTTTGCACCCGACCGGCCTGGATATGTTGGGCCACCGCGTTGATGCCGACTTCCGTGCCGATGTCTGTGTTGTCTTGGGCAAAATAGCGGAAGCCGAACAGCATCAGCACGGCCACCAAGATCCAAACCCAACTGCGGTTGAACATTTCCCGCAAGCGCTGGGCAGAATCCTGATCGTCCTTGGGCGGTTCGGGACGCTTCTGGTCTGGCTTTTTGTCTTTTGGTTCTGACATGTTTTGTTTGTCCTGATGTATAGATAAAGTTTGGGCAGGCCACTGGGTCAACAGCGCCTGCCCCGGTTGAGCAAGAGTATAGGGGAGCGGGTCCGCTTTTTCCGTAAGCTGGCTCGTTATCCCAAGGATGACTTCACCCCAAAGCCGCAAAGGACGCAAAGATTTTTCAAGAAAAGCCTCTGCATTTTCTCTCCGCTCTCTGCGACTTCTCTCCGCTCTCTGCGACTTCTCTCCGTTCTTTGCGGTTAAATCAAGTTCGCTAACCGATCTGGTCCAGCGCAGGTTGGATGCTGACCCCCACGCAATGGGTCTGTGCCCGGTGGATGGGGGGCTTGTCGGCAGAAAAACGCCGATCCGGGCAGGAGGCCTCGTCGGGTTTGTCGCTCATGGAGATGACCAGACAGCCCTGCTTTTTGAGCCACAGGGCGGCTTCCCGCACTTCCTGGGTGATGGTGATCTCCTCGGCCATGCGCTGGGCAAGGGGGGCATCGTCGGGCAGGCTGTTCATGTGGGCCAGGGTGGCCAGGAACTCTTCCCGCCGGAAGCGTTTGAAGGGGGTGGGGTCCCCGTTCTGCACGCTGGTGAGGACAGCTTCGTGGGCCTGGCGCAGATCCTCGCTGATGCAATTGCCATTCTTGATCCGCACTTCGATCCAGCGGATAAAGTGCTCGAAACTGCGCAGACTGCCGTTTTCCACTTCGTTGATCACTTCATCCAGGGTCGCCACACAGCCGTTGATCACCATGCAGATATAGCCCAGGTAATCCTGGTTGTCCCCGGTCAACACATGGAAGCGGGGAGCGTTGAGAATGTTGTAATCGTTCTCGAAGGCGGTCTGGTCAAAGTTGTCCCCCAGAACTGACTCCATTGTCTGAAAGATGCCGCTGAGCCGGGCCCTGTCGATGGCCTTGTCGTTGCGGCCCCGGGCCCCAATGGCCGTCTTATCCAGATCCAACACCACTGCTGTGGTCTGATCCAGCTTGAAGCCTTGGGCACGCAGGGCGGCCAGCCACTCCCCGACATGGGACCAGCGGTTGGCCGTCACCACATCTTCCACATTGCTCAGATCGATGGCTGGGGCCACATCGGCCTGCTCGCTCACGATCAAACAGGAGCCACGCCAACCGCTGCGGCTGATCATGTTGCGGAAGGCCTGACCATCCCCAGAGAGGGTGTCCCCCACAAAGAGCAGCTCTTGGATCTCGCCAGGGCGCCTCAACACCTCGTGGATCTGTTCTAAAAACCAGATGGCGGCCTTGGCATAGTCTCGATCCAGCTTGCGGGGAATGTCGCTGGAATGGATGCCCATGCGAAAGCGAGCTCGCTTCAGCCCCTGCACTCGGCTATCCAGGGGTTCCAAACTGCGGTAGATCACCCAGTCGTCCACAAGTTCGGCCAAATTGGAGAGACCAAAATGATCCAAGATCACAGATTCGCTTTCCGGCTGGTCTGCTGAACGGGTCTGGGCCGTTTTGGAAGTTGTTTTAGATGTGATTGTCACGGTTTACCTCGGGCTTCGACCTCAGGGAACTTGCCACATACCGGGGGCATCAGAGCGCTCGAGTCTGGACGACGCCTCATGGACACCCACTGTCCTTTCATCTTCAACTGACCAGTAGTATAGGACAAAAAGCCTATCCTGACAATCATTGTGCCTGTTGCGCAAAAGTAATGAGTAATGAGTAACGAGTAATGTGTGTTGACTACACGTTACTCATCACTCATCACTCATTACTCATTACTCATTGAAGTCCCACTATTTCGTCAACGCCGCCGCTTCCTCGCCTAAATAGCCCTTGGCGACCAATAGTTCGGCGTTGAGTAGGCTGCCCCCGGCCGCGCCGCGGATGGTGTTGTGGCCCAAAATCAGAAACTTCCAGTCGAAGAGGGGGTCTTCCCGCAGACGGCCCACCACCGTGGCCATGCCGGGGACCGTGCCGGCCAGTCGATCCAGCCGGGGTTGGGGACGATCTTGGGCCGGGTTGTAGATCACCGGGGGCTGGGGGGCGTTGGGCAAGCCCATGCGCTGGGCCAAGGGCGCATAGTCCGCCCAGCTCTCCAGGATCTGCTCACGGGTCGGTTTGTCCCGGAATTCGATGCTCACCGCCTCCAGATGGCCGTTGCGCACGGGGACCCGGTTGCAATGGGCGCTGATGCGCAGGGGGGCCGGGCGGATAGCGCTGCCGTCAAAGGTGCCCAGCAGCTTTTGGGGCTCCCGGTTTTCCATCTTGTCCTCTTCTTTGCCGATGTAGGGCACCACGTTGTCCATGATATCCATGCTGCTGACGCCGGGATAGCCAGCGCCGCTGATGGCCTGCATGGTGACGACAAAGAGTCGTTCCACGCCAAAGCGCACATGCAGGGGGTGCAGCGCGCTGACCAGATGGGTGGTGCTGCAATTGGGGTTGGTGACGATGAAGCCCGTGTCCCAGCCCCGGTTGCGCCGCTGCACGGGGATCAGGGCCAGGTGTTCCGGGTTCACCTCCGGGATCAGCAGGGGCACGTCCACGTCGTAGCGGAAGGCCCCGGCGTTGCTGCACACCCCATAGCCGGCCGCGGCCAGCTTCTCTTCGGTCTCCCGGGCCACATCGCTGGGCAGGGCGCTGAAGACCAACTGGCAGTCGATCCCCGGCTCGCCCAATTGCAGGATCGCATCCCGCAGGTGGGCGGGCATGTCCCCCCGCAGAATCCAATTGCACGCATCCGCATACCGCTTCCCCGCGCTGCGTTCCGACGCACACAGGGCCGTGATCTCAAACCAGGGATGGCCCTGGAGCATCTGCACAAAGCGCTGGCCCACGGCTCCCGTCGCGCCCAGGACGCCTACTTTGATTTTGTTCATGGTTTACACTCCGAAGTTTCGTGAGATTTAGGTTGATTTGTTGCGAG
>CAZKEX010000008.1:0-22679 GCA_964551895.1 uncultured Caldilineaceae bacterium
TCCGTTGTGCAACAGCTACAAATCAAACCTGGTCGAAGCCGTCGATCCGGAGTCGGGGATGATGTCACCGCTTTTTCATCCGCGCAATCAGGTTTGGGCCGAACATTTTGCCTGGCTTGATGACGGTGCGCTGATCGTCGGCACAACTGCCTGGGGCAGGGCGACCGTGACGGCCCTGCGCATGAACGATACGGATGTGGTGGCGACCCGACGGTTGTGGATCGCCGTGGGCTGGCATCCCCCAATCGAAGAATCCTGAACCCCGCCTCCTGGCCTCTCCGCCTTCCTGTCCCATTCGATCCGTGATTTTATCCGCCTACCTGTCGGGCTGCCCCAGCGCGGGTTAGCTCTGCGTCCAAGTTGAGGCGGAAGATCTCCAGCCGGGGAATGGCCATGCCCAGGTTGACCGTGGCGATCTTGCGGTTGAGGTCGTCGATCTCGGTCTGAAAGCGCACCAGATCCTCGGTCCAGAAGGCGGGGGCTCGACTGTCGTCAGCGGCGCGGCGTCTTTCCCAGGTGGCGGAGAGACGCTGGCGCAGATCGTCGATCTTGGCCAGCATCTCCTTGCGGTCGGCGATCCAGCCGGGGGAGAGGTCGTTGTCCTTGAGGATCTTGTTGGCCAGTTCCATGTCCGTCGGGGCGTTGGGGTTTTTGCCAAAATCCAGGGGCTTGCCCTTGCCCGGCAGGTTGTCAAAGGCCCCGGCCCGCATGGCCTCCTCGATCTGTTGGCTGACCAGATCTTGCCAGGCCTGTTCCGAGCGTGGAGATCGGGCGGATTGGCCAGGGGGTGGCGTGGTCTTGTCGGTCATGGGCGCTGGGTCTCCGGTTTTGGCGGGAATTCTTGATGGCTACACTGCAAAAACCAAAGATGCACCGCAAAGGCGCAGAGAACGCAAAGAAAAATAGGTTCATTGGGAACATCCGTGGTCAACCCGCTGCGGTTTCACTTCGATACGCTTCGCACTCAGTACAGGCGATACGACCGGAAACTGCCCCGGTCTACTCAACCTGCGCTAGCCCGCGGACCACGGAAGATCCCAATGAGCCGAAAAACAAAGCTTCTCTTCTCAATTTTCCTTAAAACCTCTGCGTCCTTGGCGTCTTTGCGGTGAAAACTGGCTTTTTGCAGTGAACTCACTTGATGAGATGCGGGCTGGGGCGCATTTTAGCACAGTTGTGCGCCCAGATCCATTCAGCTTTCTTGACGACTATTTTGGCGACTATTTTGGCGGCAAACTTGAATAATCGCCAAACTGTGATACTCTTTTGCAGTGAGATTGATCTTTTGACCCCCTTCACCCAACACAGAAACTGGGCAAAACTATGAACAATAAATTGTGGGGCGGTCGCTTTAGCGGGGCCACCGATCCCTTGATGGAGCAGTTCAACGCCTCTATCAACTTTGACAAACGCATGTGGCTGGCCGACATCTTGGGCAGCCAGGCCTATGCGGCCGCCCTGGCCCAGGCTGACATCATCACCCAGGCCGAGGCCGCCCGCTTGGTGGAGGGGCTGGACCAAGTGGCCGGAGAGTGGCGTCAGGGGCGCTTTGAGATCCGGGCCGGAGACGAAGACATCCACACGGCAAACGAGCGGCGGCTGGGCGAGTTGGTCGGTTCGATGGCCGGCAAGTTGCACACGGGGCGCAGCCGGAACGATCAGGTCGCCACGGATACGCGTCTGTGGCTGCGCTCCGCCATTGACACCTTGGCCGGACACCTCAATGAATTGATCGAAACCTTGGTGGTCCGGGCCGAGGCGGAGATCGACCTGCTCATGCCCGGCTATACCCATTTGCAGCGGGCCCAGCCTGTGCGCTGGAGCCATTGGCTGCTCAGCCATGCCTGGGCCTGGCAGCGGGACGCCCAGCGGCTGGCCGATGTGCGAGGGCGGGTCAATGTGCTACCCCTGGGCAGCGGCGCCCTGGCGGGCAATCCCTTTGCCATCGACCGTCACTTTTTGGCCCAGGAATTGGGCTTTCAGGCCATCACCCCCAACAGCCTGGACGGGGTGAGCGACCGGGATTTTGTGGCCGAATTTCTCTTTTGGGCCAGCCTCACCTCCATCCACCTGAGCCGATTGGCCGAGGATCTGGTCCTTTTTGCCAGCGCCGAATTTGGCTTTGTCACCCTGGCCGATGCCTACAGCACAGGCAGCAGCCTGATGCCCCAGAAGAAGAACCCAGATTCCATGGAGCTGCTGCGGGGCAAGTCGGGCCGGGTGACCGGGAATCTGATGGGGTTGCTCATGACCCTCAAGGGGTTGCCCAGCACCTACAACAAGGATCTGCAAGAGGACAAAGAACCCCTTTTCGATGCCGTGGACACCCTGGGCGGCACGTTGCAGATCGCCACAGGGGTGATCGCCACCCTGACCCCCCGCCCAGATCGACTGGCCGCGGCCCTTTCTCCCGACATGCTGGCCACGGATCTGGCCGACTATTTGGTGCGGGCCGGGGTGCCCTTTCGGGAGACCCATCATGTGGCTGGGGCCGCCGTGCGCCTGGCCGAGGAGCGATCCTGCCAACTTTCGGATCTGACCGCGGCGGATCTGCACACCTTGCACCCCGCCTTTGGCCCAGATGTGACCGATGTGTGGGACTACGAGCGCAGTGTGGAGAGCCGGGATGCGACAGGAGGCACCAGCCGCCGGGCGGTGATGGCCCAGATCGATGCCTTGCGCGAATGGTTGGATCAATAATCGTCCGCCCCCATCGTCCACCCCTATCGCCCGCCGATACCCACCTGTTTGACACGGGCGAGCGGAAATCTCATTTATGTTTGGAAGCAGGTTGACAAGATGTGCAAACCTTGCTAGGATACGGTGCGAATGAAAGTTGATTTGCTTCATATGCGCCTCATCACCAAATACTCACTAAAATACCTACTCCCACACCCATTTGAGTTGCCCGAATTCTCAAAGATTTTTTCTGATCCTGTTCAACCCTCACCACTCAAAAGGTTTTGTTGCTTGGACGGCGTTTTGCACGGTCTATTTGCCACCCCCCATACCATCCCAAGCCTATACCGGACCAGATAAACTAGAAATCTATCATAGCACATCGATTGTTTGTATTATGCACATTTGGCGATCGAAGTTGTTGTGCAATCATCGTGTCTTATTGAACTGTTGTCTATCAAAGCATAAGGGGTAGCCTGTGGCCAGATTGCTCGAAGTAAAGAATCTGAAAACCCAATTCTTTACCCAGGATGGTGTTGTTCACGCCGTTAACGGCATCAGTTATGATGTCAACGAAGGTGAAACAGTCGCCATTGTGGGGGAATCGGGTTGTGGAAAGAGCGTCGGCGTCATGTCGTTGATTCGGTTGATTCCCCAGCCGCCCGGCAAGATTGTCGATGGCGAGGTGTTGTTTGGCGGGCAAGATCTGCTCAAGTTGAGCGAGGAGGAGTTGCGTCGTATCCGTGGCAATCGCATTGCCATGATCTTCCAGGATCCCATGACTTCGCTCAACCCTGTCCTCACCATCGGTCGGCAGATCACCGAGTCTTTGGAGCTGCACCTGGACATGGACAAGGAGCAATCTCGGGCCCGGGCGGTGGAACTGTTGGAACTGGTGGGCATCCCCGGCGCAGGTGACCGGCTGGACGACTATCCCCACCAATTCTCCGGCGGCATGCGTCAGCGGGTGATGATCGCCATGGGGTTGAGCTGTAATCCCCAGTTGCTGATTGCCGACGAGCCGACCACCGCCCTGGATGTGACCATCCAGGCCCAGATCGTCGATCTGGTGGATCGGCTCAAGGAAGAGTTGGGCATGGCCATCATCTGGATCACCCATGATCTGGGGGTTGTGGCGGGCATGGCCCAACGGGTCTTGGTCATGTATTCCGGCTTTATTGTGGAAGAGGCCAATGTCGACGAACTCTACGCCAATCCCCGCCATCCCTACACCTTGGGCCTGCTTCGCTCCATCCCCCGCCTGGATCTAGGCCGCCAGAAACGGTTGATCCCCATCGAAGGACTGCCACCGGACCTCTTGGATGCACCGACCCACTGCCCCTTTGCCGCCCGTTGTGATTTTGTGATGGACAAATGCTGGCAGCAAAACCCGGTTTTGGAGAGTGTCGGTCCCAACCACAAGTCAGCTTGCTGGGTGGACATATCTGGCGTATCTGTGTATGTATCCGCCGAAGATGCAGCGATAGAGGCTAGGGCAGTCAGTGCAGAGCAGGAGGGATCCTTATGAGCGGAAACAATGGCAGCAAAGAGGTCCTGTTGGATGTGGACAACCTGAAGATGCACTTCCCTGTCACCCAGGGCATTGTCTTTCAGCGTCAGGTCGGGGCCATCAAGGCCGTGGACGGCATCTCCTTCCAGCTCTACCGAGGCGAGACCTTGGGGCTGGTGGGTGAATCGGGCTGTGGCAAATCGACCACAGGTCGATCTATCCTTCAGCTTTATCGGCCCACCGACGGTCAGGTCAACTTCGAAGGTGTGGAGTTGACCAAGATCAAGGGCGAGGAACTGCGCCGCACCCGGCGGCGTATGCAGATGATCTTCCAAGACCCCTACGCCTCCCTCAACCCACGCATGACCGTGGGCAGCATTATCGGCGAGCCCTTGGAAGTTCACAACATCGGCAACAGCAAGAAGGAACGCCAGGATCGAGTCCAGGATCTGTTGAAGACCGTGGGCCTCAACCCCTACTTTGTCAACCGCTATCCCCATGAGTTTTCTGGCGGCCAACGCCAGCGCATCGGCGTGGCCCGGGCCCTGGCGGTGAACCCCTCGTTCATCGTCTGTGATGAACCGATCTCCGCCCTGGATGTCTCGATTCAGGCCCAGATCATCAACCTGCTGGAAGACTTGCAGGGCGAGCTGAACCTGACCTATCTCTTCATCGCCCATGATCTCTCCGTTGTGCGCCACATCTCCGACCGCATTGCCGTCATGTATCTGGGCAAGATCGTCGAGTTGGCGGACCGAGACGAGCTCTACCTAAGGCCTCTGCATCCCTACACCCAAGCCCTGCTCTCGGCTGTCCCCATCCCCGATCCGGTGATCGAGAGTAAACGCACCCGGATGATCCTGGAGGGGGATGTGCCCAGCCCGGCCAACCCGCCCCGGGGCTGCAACTTCAACACCCGCTGTCCCCAGGTGATGGATGTGTGTCGGGAAAACGACCCCACCTTCACGGATCTGGGCGATGGCCACCATGTGGCCTGCTTCCTCTATGATCAGGTCAAGCCTATCCCGGCGCCCATTGCGAAGAAGAAGAAGTAGCGGTTTATTCTGTTTTCTCCCCTTTCCAGAAGCGGCTTTCTTCGGATAGCTCGCCTGTGGAAAGTGTATTGCCAACTCAGTCAATCTATCGAGTTGTGACGTAGTAACCAGTTCAACCCAAGTTTTTCGTGTTTTCTGTATTCACCTTTTACTCACAGGAGGAAATGCATGCGATCTAAAAAGCTCTATGCAATTCTGGGTGTGTTGCTAGTACTGTCTATGGTACTGGCTGCCTGCCCGGCCCAAACTGCCGAACCTCAGGTCATCGAGGTTGAGGTAACCCGCGTTGTCGAGGGGGAAGTTCAGACCGTGGTCGTCACGGCCACCCCCGAACCGCCCATGGAAGTATCGTTCAATGCCCCACGACCGGATACCTACACCGACATCACCTTTGGTGATATCGACACCATGGATCCGAACCTGGCCTACGACACGGCCAGCGGTGGTCTGATCATGCAGGTGATGGAGACTTTGATCTTCTTCAACTACAAGGATGCGACTTCCTTCGTGCCCGTCCTGGCCACGGAAGTGCCCAGCGTGGAGAACGGCGGCATCTCTGCCGACGGTCTGACCTACACCTTCAAGATCCGTGAAGGGGTCACCTTCCACAACGGCAACGACCTGACCCCCAGCGATGTGGCCTACAGCTTCCAGCGTGGTCTGCTCCAGTCCGACCCCAACGGTCCCCAGTGGCTGATGCTTGAGCCGATCCTGGGCTACAGCTCGGGTGATGTGACCGAAGAGATCGCCGACGGCGAATATGCCGGCGATCCCGATGCCCTGAAGGCCAATGCCACACCCGAAGAGTTGGCTATGGTCTGCGAGAAGGTTCAAGCTGCTGTCGTGGCCGATGACGCCGCTGGCACTGTGACCTTCAACTTGGCCATGCCTTGGGGTCCCTTCCTGGCCACCTTGGCCCAGACTTGGGGCGCTTCCTTTGATATGGAATGGGCCGTCGAGAATGGCGCTTGGGATGGTACCTGTGACACCTGGGCTGACCACTATGCCCCGGGTGCCGAGAACGACGAACTGACCGGCATCATCAACGGTACCGGCCCCTACATGTTGGAAAGCTGGACGCCCGGTGAGGGTTTTGTGCTGACCGCCAACCCCAACTACTGGCGAGCCGACGACGATCCCATGTGGGAGGGCGGCCCGGCCGGCGCTCCTGCCATCAGCCGTATTGTTCGCCGCTTGGTGAGCGAATGGGGTACCCGCTTCGCCATCCTGCAGGCTGGTGATGCCGAAGTTGTCACCGTGCCCGTGGCCAACCGGCCCCAGGTCGATGCCTTTGTCGGCGAGATCTGCGACTGGCGCACGGACGAATGTGTGGCCACGGAAACCCCGGATGCACCCCTGCGCAAGTGGGGCGGTCTGCCCAGCACCAGCCGTACTGACGTCTTCCTGAACTTCAATGTCAGCACGGATGAGAACGGCAACAACCCCTACATCGGTAGCGGCCAACTGGACGGCAACGGCATCCCCGCTGACTTCTTCAGCGATATCCATGCCCGTCTGGCCTTCAACTACTGCTTCGACTACGATACCTATATCGCCGATGCCCTGAACGGTGATGGTGTGCGCAACAACGGCCCCATCATTCTGGACATGCTGGGCTACAACCCGGATGGCGAGATGTATCCCTTCGACCTGGACAAGTGTGCCGAAGAGATGGCCCTGGCCTGGGACGGCAAGGTGGCTGAGGTTGGTTTCCGTGTGCAGGCTGCCTTCAACACAGGCAACGACACCCGCCAGACCATCGCTGCTATCCTGCAGTCCAACTTCCGGTCGGTCAATCCCAAGTATCAAATCGAGATCATCGGTCTGCCTTGGCCCACCATGCTGGCTGGCTTCCGAGCCGGTCAACTGCCCGTGGTCGCCAGCGGTTGGGTCGAAGACATCCACGATCCCCACAACTGGGTGCAGCCCTTCACCGTCGGCACCTATGCCGGTCGTCAGAACCTGCCTGATGAGCTGAAAGCTCAGTTCCAGGAGTTGGTCACTGCCGGTGTGGCGGCCTCGACACCTGCCGAGCGCGAAGCTATCTACTTCGAGCTGCAGAAGTTGCACCACGACAGTGCGATCCAGATCACCGGCGCCCAGGCGACCGGTGTGCGGTACGAGCAGCGCTGGGTGGATGGCTACTTCTACAACCCGGCTTTGTTCGACAACTACTTCTATGCCTTTAGCTTGGCTCAGTAGTTAAGTTAGGATGCTCAATCTCACCGGCGGGGGCATGTCTTCCGCCGGTGAGTCTTGTTTGACGCCGCTGCAAAAGGCGATTTAACCGCAGAAGGCGCAGAGAGGGCGCAAAGAAAAGAGAACTGGTTTTCTTTGCGCCTTCCTACGAAACCTCTGTGTTTTCGACGGTTAAATCGCCTTTTGCAGCGCAGTCACAGATAGTATTCGGATAGACTCTTCGTTCGAGGCGAACAACCCATGACCACGTATATCATTCGGCGTCTGCTACAACTGCCACTCACGGTTTTTGGTGTCACAATTTTGATCTTCTTGATGCTTCAAGTACTCAGCCCTTCGGAACGGGCCGCCCTGTACATCAAGGATATTCCCAAAAACGAGGCCCAGATCGAGCGGGTGATCAAGCGCTATGGGTTGGACAAGCCGATTCATATCCAATATATCAACTGGTTGCTTGGAACGGTGGATCAGGATACCGGCGACCGGATTGGTGGTGTATTACGAGGAGAACTTGGTTACTCCCGTACGGGGCGAGAGCCGGTGGTAGATCTGCTGTTGCGCCGCCTGCCGGCCACGGCGGAGTTGGCGATTTGGAGCTTTTTGCCTATTTTAGGGGTTGGGATTTGGCTGGGGATCATTGCGGCCATCAATCATAATAAGTTGATCGACCAGATCGCCCGGGTCTTTAGCATCATCGGTTATTCCTTCCCTACCTTTGTTTTTGGACTGCTGGTACTCATGCTCTTCTACGCCAAGACCGGCTGGTTCCCACCGGGGCGATTGTCGGATTGGGCTGTGCAGATTATCAACACACCTGATTTTGTTCAGTATACCAAGTTGAACACCTTTGATGCCCTGTTAAATGGCCGATTTGACGTCTTCTTAAATGCCCTGCGCCACATGGTTTTACCCATCATCACCCTCTCCTATCTTTCTTGGGCCCTGTTATTGCGTGTGACTCGCTCTTCCATGCTGGAGACTTTGGGCCAGGATTATATCCGCACGGCCCGGGCCAAGGGGCTGGCCGAAAACAACGTGATCAATAAACATGCTCGTCCCAACGCCCTGATTCCCGTCGCCACTATCGGTGGGCTGACTGTGGTGGGTCTGCTCAACGGCGTGGTGATCACCGAGACGGTTTTCAACTATCCGGGTCTAGGCTCCGCTGTGGCCGTGGCGGCTGTCAGCCTGGATGTTGTGACCGTGCTGGGCTTTGTGCTGTTTAACGCCACCCTGTTGATCACGGCCAATTTGGTTGTGGATGTGATGTACGCCTTCCTGGATCCCCGAGTGCGTCTGCGCTAAACTGAGATTGGTTTGAAACCTGCACTTTTGCGCTCTAGCCCGGTCACGGACCGGGCTAGAGCACGGAAAAGTGTAGATCCCAATCTAATCTGGGTTTAGTAGGCGCAGTTCCAGAAAACCGGTTTTTCAAAGACCGACCTTCTTATTTCCGTCAAGCCATCATGTAGCGCATAGTTTGCCCGTGTCGAGTGAGGATTTTGATCTATGACAACTTCTGCAATCGCCCCAACTGCCCCAACCGCCCGCAAGCGTATCAAGACCGACGATGGTTTTTTTCTGCCGGAACCGACCCGCTTGGAGAAGGCCGTGGGGCCGGAATGGGCCCGGGTGATCCGTGGGCTGATCACCAACCCCCTCTCCGTTACTGGGTTGGTCGTAGTCTTCTTTTTTCTGGTTGTGGCTGCTGTTGCCCCTGTCCTGGCGCCGCCTTTTCAGGCGACGGCAGACCCCTACCAGATCCCTAGGGATGGCTTTGGTCCCACACCCCAAGAGCCAGGGTCAGCCTGGGAGCGTGATGTGCCGCCCATTCCATTTTGGTACGAGACGGTCACGGGCAATGAAGAATGGGTACACCTCATGGGCACCACCAGCGGCCAATTCGATATCTTTTACGGTATCGTGTGGGGCACGCGTACGGCCCTGCTGGTCGGTGTGCTGGTTGTCTTCTCTACCCTGTTAATAGGGGTGATCGTTGGATCGATCTCGGCCTATTATGGTGGATATATTGACGATATTTTGATGCGGATCACCGAAGTCTTTATGGCGTTCCCCTTCTTGTTGGCCGCTCTGACCTTGTCGGCCATCCTGGTGCCACTCTTTGGACGGGGCATCTGGCCCTCGGTGATCGCCTTGGTTAGCTTTGGATGGATGGGCTACGCCCGGGTGATCCGGGGGGATATTTTGTCCACCAAGGAGCGGGATTACGTCCTCTCCGCCCGCACGGTGGGGGCCAAGGATGGCACGATTCTCCTGCACCATATTCTGCCCAACGCCATTTTTACCACGATGGTGCTGGCATCTTTGGATGTGGGGGCCATCGTTCTCAGCTTTGCCGCCCTCAGCTTCCTGGGCGTGGGTACAGACATCGGCTATGCGGACTGGGGCCAGGTGATCAGCTTTGCCCGGGCCTATATCCTTAGCTTGGACGCCTATTGGTACATCATCGTCTACCCCGGCTTGGCTCTGGTGCTCTTCGGCCTGGGGTGGAACCTGATCGGCGACGGTCTGCGGGATGTGTTGGACCCGCGGATGCAGGGTAAAAGTTAGTCAGCGACAGACGACCTATGGGCACATCGCCTAAATTGACACACAACAACCAGCCGCCGTCCCTGAGGGATGAGCGGCTGCGTTTTAGCCGCCTCAATGGGGCCATGTTGGGGCTGGCCCTGGGGCTTGGGCTGTGGCTTCCCCCGATTTTGCGTCTGGCCTCTGTGCCCGTGCGTCTCTTCGCCTTGGAATTGCTCCTGGGCTTTGGGGCGTTGGTTCTGATTGGGCTGTGCGCCGGGCAGATCAGCGCCTGGGTGGATCGGGCCTTGGCCAGCATGGTGATCTGGGCCGGGGCCGGGCTGCTCATGGTTTGGGTGATCGGCCATCTGCTCTTTGAAGGCCAGACCTGGCTGATCTGGCTGCTGGACAGCCGCTTTTGGGGGCAGATGATCTATCCCTCCACCCCGGCGACCCAAGCGCGCATGGGGGTGGCAGGCTTTTTCTTTGTGCTGCTGCTGGCCATCTATGGGCTGATGCAGGGGCTGCGCCTGGACGGGTTACAGAATCAACTGGACGAGCGACGGCGGCTCATGGGCCAGGGCTGGGTTCAGCTCACGGTGGTCCTGATCCCGGCCCTGGCAGCGGGGATGATCGTGGACGACATCCTGTTCAAGCCGGTCTTTACGGCGCCGAAGATCGTCCATCAGGCGATTCAGGTGGCCAGGGCCAACGATGTCGAGGACCTCTTTGACCTAAGCCTGGAAAGCGCCATCAATTTCAATGCCCTGAAGGGCGTCCACGATCAATTAGGGGGTCCCTACACCCTCCAGATCGGCGAGATCCGTTTGGGGCTTTCGAGTGAATTCTCCATTGTGGCCGACTTTGACAGCGACGCCTGGCTCAACTGTACCCTGCTGGCCGGCAACCTCAACAACTGCTACGATATGTCCGCCCCCTATCATCGGGGGTTCCCCAGTTTGGTCGCCACGGGCAGTGTGCCAGGGGACTGCATGGCCTGCAATATCCGCATCACCCCAGCCCAGGCCGCGGATCTGGACCAACGCCGGGCGCGTCTCGGCCCAGACCCTGTGGTGAATGTGCTGGCCCAACGGGGCAGCCACGTCCTCATGCGGACCGCCTCTGCCTCGGGCGACTACGCATTTGATTGCTTTTTGGTCGGGATCAGCCCTGTTTCTCTGGGGACGTGCCGTGATGCGCAATAGGGGCATGTCTATTCGTCAACCCGCCGGGTCACGGACCCGGCTAGAGCGCAGGGTATCCCGGAGTACTTTGCGCCGAGCTGTGTTGGCTGCCCTGATCTTGGGGATCGGGTTCTGGCTGGGCGCCCTGGTTCGCCCGATTGACGGCAGCGCCCACGCCCAGGCAGAGCGGCCCAACCTGCCTAACATGGACCCCGCCAGCCGCATGGCCCCGCCGCCCATGTCGGATCCCCCCACCCAGTTGGAGTGGGGCCATTACAACTATTGGCTGAGTTGCATGGTCTGCCACGGTGACCGGGGCCAGGGGCTGACCGATGAGTGGCGCACCGCGGGCAACACCGACGGGGAAAATTGCTGGCAGGCCCGCTGCCACGCCTCCAGCCATCCGCCGGAAGGTTTTGAGCTGCCCCGCTATGTGCCCCCAGTGCTGGGGGAAGATGCGCTGTTGCGTTTCCAAACCGTGGGGGAGCTGCGCGCCTATTTGCAGGAGACCATGCCCTGGTACGCGCCGGGGCTGCTGGACGACGAGACCTATTGGCAGTTGGCCACCTATCTGGCCGATGCCAACGGTGCGCCCAATATCCCGGACAACCCAACCTGGGCGGTCTTGGCCGACATGCCCATGAGACAAAGCGAACCGCTTTCGACGTCACAGACCCCGGGCGGAACCCAGGAAACCACCGTTTCCACAGAAACCCAGGGGGAGACATGGCCCTGGCTGCCGGCCTTGGGGGTGGCGTTGGTGGCCCTGGGCGCGTCAATTGTGCTGGGGATACGACGTCGGCTATAATGGCTATTCCGACCAGAACTGTTTTCCCGATTGGGTCCTGATTGACACATTGAATTTTCAATGATAGTATTATCCTACAATTCTCGGTGTCGACTTCCCTTGGATTCTTCTGCTGTAATTCTGTCCAAACCCTGGCCAACCCTAGTCAACCCTAACCAACCTTGACCAACCCAATTCCTTCACCACCGCTTCCGAATATTCTCATCGGAAGCTCTGTTTCCCAATAGCTATTCAGTAAAGCTTGCATCCTTCCAATTCGTGTTGTGTTTCCCAATTCTAGTCCCAATAAGGAGAAAAAGCATGGCTAAACAACGAAAGACATTTCTACTCGTTAGCCTCTTGATCCTGGTTGCCATGGTTCTGACGGCCTGTCCGGCCCAGACCACTGGCGAAACCCAGGTTGTCAAAGAGACTGTCGTAGTGGAAGTAGAAAAAGTCGTCACCCAAGAGGTCGAGAAGATCGTGGAGGTCGAGGTTACCCCGGTCCCCGAGGCCGCTGGCCCCAAATCCTTGGTCATCTGTCAGGCCCAAGAACCTGACACCCTGTACATCTATGGCGGTTCCATGTTGGCTGCCGAGCATGTCAAAGAAGCCCTTGGCTACGGTGACAACTTCTTCATCTCTGGCGCAGATTTTGGCTATCAAGCCCAGACGCTGGAAGAATTGCCCACCTTGGAAAACGGTGGCGCGGTTCTGTCCACAGTCACCATCAATCCTGGCGACGACATGGATTATATCGATCCGGCCACCGGTGAGGTCATTACCGACACCACTACTCTGGCTGCACCTCTGGAGTTGGACCAGATCGCCATGACCTTCAAGATCCGCCCTGGCCTGCTGTGGGAAGATGGCACCCCGGTTACGGCTGCTGACTACGAACTTTCGTTCAAGCTCTATATGGATCCGGACACCCCGAATCCCACCCGCCTGGCTGGCGAGCGCACCGCTGAGTTTGTCATGTTGGACGACAACACACAGATGGTCACCCTGCTGCCCGGTTACACCCCGGCTGACTACGTTGCGTACATGTGGAGCCCCCTGCCGGCCCACGTTTTGGGCGACATGGCTCCTGGCGATATCCCCGAAAGTGAGTTTGCCCGGTCTCCTCTTTCCCTTGGCGCCTTCAAGATGGTTGAGTGGGTTGAGGGTCAGTACATTCGTGTCGTCAAGAATGACAACTTCTGGCGTGAGGGCTACCCCAAGCTGGACGAGGTCATCTACAAGTTCGTTCCCGATACCAATCAGCTCCTGGCCCAGCTTCTGAGCGGCGAGTGTGATGTGGGTACCGAGGATGGCATGGATCTGGATCAGGCTCCTTTCCTGGACCAGGCCGAAGCCCAAGGTATCCTGGTGCCTGACTACAAGCGTGGCACTGTGTGGGAGCATATCGACTTCGGCATGAGTTCCGTGGACGGTCGTTACCAGTTCTTTGGCGCCGAAGGCTACACGGATCTGGGCGAGTTGGATGTGGCGGACCCGGGCAGTTGGGTCGGCACCCCGGCTTGGGAAGCTGCCAAGAAGGTACGCAAGGCCTTCGCTCACTGTATCGATCGCCAGCGCATGGTGGACGAAGCCCTGTATGGCCGCAGCGCGGTTATCCATAGCTTCATCCCCGAGAACCACCCCATGTACCCGGCCGAGGGTCTGGTCCAGTACGAGTACAACCCGGAATTGGGTATGGCTCTGCTGGCCGAAGCTGGCTGGACCGACACCGATGGCGATGGTTTCGTGGATCGCAACGGCGTCAAGTTCGAAGTGACCATCAACACCACCTCTGGCAACTCCATGCGTGAGCTCATCACCCAGGTCACCCAGGAAGACATGCGCACCTGTGGCGTTGACGTCGTTATCGAGTTGATGCCCTCAAACATCTACTTCGGCGATGGCCCGGATGGCCCGCTCTTTGGTCGTGCCTACGACCTGGGCGAGTTTGCCTGGCTGACCGGTGTGGAACCACCCGTAAACCTGTACTACTGTGGCGAATGGCCTTCAGCGGACAACGGCTGGTCAGGTCAGAACAACCCCGGTTACTGCAACCCGGCCTACGACGCCCTGGGCAAGCAGGCCGAAGGTACCCTGAGCCGTGTCGAACAGGCGCCTCTGTTCGCCGAGGCCCAGGTCATGTTCAGCGACGATCTGCCCGTGCTGCCCCTGTTCCAGCGCATCAGCGTCTCTGCCACCCGACCCGGTGTCTTGAACTACATGCCGAACCCGACCATCAACAGCGCCATGTGGAACATCTGGGAGTGGGACATCGAGTAGATCGATTGTCTCAAACCCAATGGTCCTATACGCCTACGATTGGTTTAGTTGAGTAGGATTCAAAGTGGGTGGACCTGTGTCACAGCAGGTTCACCCACTTTGTGTCTTTGCCCCAGTTTTATCCAGTTCTCTCTTGCTTTTTTCAGCGTTTATTTTCAATGGAGGTGAGCCGATGACCGCTTATCTGATTCGGCGTTTTTTTCAGATGATTGTGGTGGTCTTCCTGTCCACGTTTATTATCTATGGACTGCTCTCTTTTGCCCCCGGCGGCCCTCTGGCTGGTCTGCGTCTGGCTACGGGCAATGAACGGGTAAGCACCGCGGATATCGTCCGCATGGAACGGCTCCTGGGGCTGGACAAGCCCTGGTATCTCCAATACGCCGCCTGGCTACTTGGGGACGACTGGATGGACAAGGTCCCCGGCTGGGAGGAATATCAATCTGACCGCAAGGGCATTCTGCGCGGCGACTTCGGTACCTCTTGGAAGATCGCCCAAGGTGTGCCGGTCCTCAAGATCGTCACGGATCGCCTGGGCGACACCCTGATCCTGATGGCGTTGGTGACGATACTATCCCTTGCGGTTGCCGTGCCTGTGGGGATTATCTCCGCGGTGAAACAGTACTCCAGATTTGACTACTTGGTGACGTCATTTACATATTTTGGGGTGGCCATGCCTGTCTTCTGGTTTGGTCTGCTTCTCATCATGCTATTATCTCTCCAGTTTAAGGACTGGGGATTACCCTACATGCCCAGTGGTGATATCCTCAGCCTGCGGACCGCCCCGGACGGCAGCGTTCTGCAACTGTTGAACGCTGACCCTGGCAGTCTGATGGACCGGGCGGTGCATCTGATCATGCCCACCTTTGTTCTCAGCATGCTCTATATGGCTGGTTGGACCCGTTTTATGCGGGCCTCCATGCTAGAGGTGTTGCGCCAGGACTATGTACGCACAGCCCGGGCCAAGGGGCTGATCGAGCGGGTGGTGATCGCCCGCCATGCCCTGCGCAATGCGTTGATCCCCATCATCACCATTGTGGTCTTCCAGATCCCCGGCATCTTTGGAGGGGCCATCATCACCGAAACTGTCTTCAACTACAAGGCAATGGGGTATCTCTATATTCTGGCCCTCAATGCAGATGATTGGCCGGTAGTCATGGCCCTGCTCTTCATCACTGCCATTCTGGTAGTGGTGGCGACCCTGGTGGCCGACATTCTCTACACCGTGGTCGATCCACGCATTCGTTATTCTTAAGGGGACGAGTCAATGGCTATAGCTGAACTACAGGCGGAGGCCCTGGCCGCCCCCGTCGAGGAAAGTCAATTTATCATCGTCTGGCGGCGCTTTCGCAAGCACCGCTTGGCCTTGGCCGGCGGCACGGTGATCCTGATTCTGGTGTTGCTGGTGATCTTTGGCCCCATGATTTCCCCCTATCGCTACACGGATCAGGCCCGGGCTTCCATGAATTTGGGTCTCTTTTCCTACGACCGGGCTGGTGATTTCCACATCATGGGCACGGATGAGCTGGGCCGGGATATGTTGGCCCGCCTGCTCTATGCCGGGCGCATCTCCTTGACCGTAGGGATTGCCGTGGCCTTTCTGGAAACCCTCTTCGGCATGTTGGTGGGATCTGTGGCTGGCTACTATGGCGGTTGGGTGGACAGTCTGTCCATGCGGATCGTGGATCTCTTCCTTACTCTGCCGGGTCTGCCAGTCCTGTTGGTCCTCTCTACCCTGTTGCGGGGCGTCTCCGTTCCCGGTATTCCACGGGAATGGTCCAGTGTGATTGTGATCATCTTTGTGCTGGCCATTCTGGGCTGGACGGGTCCGGCCCGGTTGATCCGCGGCATGATCCTGAGTCTGCGCAACCAGGAGTTCACCGAGGCCTCCAAGGCCCTGGGGGTTTCCGACATCAGCATCATCTTCCGCCACATGATCCCCAATTCCCTGGCCCCCCTGATCGTCAGCGCTACCCTGGCCGTGGGCAACGCCATGTTGGTGGAGGCGGCCCTCAGCTTCCTGGGCTTTGGCGTGCAGCCCCCGGTCCCTACCTGGGGCAATCTACTCAGCAATGCCCGCACCGACATGTTCCTGAATCCGGGCAAGGCCCTCTATCCCGGCGTCTTTATCTTCCTCTCGGTACTCTCCTTCAACTTTTTGGGCGACGGTCTGCGGGATGCCTTGGATCCCCGCTTGAAGATGTAGGGTGCGGCGAGATCATCCTGAACTATCTTTCGGCTGATTGGGCGTGTCCGTGCCGCCTGGACCAGCGCAGGTTGAGTAGACCGGGGCAGTTTCCGGTCGTATCGAAACCGAAGCGGGTCTGTCCCGGATATGCCCAATCAGCCGAACTATCCTCTTTCGGGCACGGTGATGCCCTGTTGGGAAAGGAAGTCGTGACTGTGAGCGATCATAATGGCAAAAAGCAGCAGCCATTGTTGCGGGTGGAAAATCTGACCACCCACTTTTTTACCGAAGAAGGGGTTGTACGGGCTGTGGATGGCGTGGACTTTACCATCTACCCTGGCGAAACCTTGGCCCTGGTGGGAGAATCCGGCTGTGGCAAGAGTGTGACGGCCATGTCCATCATGCGTCTGGTCAGCATCCCCGGCGAGATTGTGGACGGCAAGATCTTCTTCCAGGATCGGGAGATAACCGCCCTGGACGAGGACGAGTTGGTGGATATCCGGGGCAACTCCATCTCCATGATCTTTCAGCAGCCCTCAAGCTGTCTCAACCCGGTCTTTCGGATCGGGGAGCAGGTGGCCGAGGCCCTGGTCGTGCATCAGAATTTGAGCAAGGACGAGGCCTGGCGGCAGGGGGTGGAGATGTTGCGCAAGGTGGGCATCTCGGACCCGGAGAGCCGATCCATGGCCTTTCCCCACGAAATCTCCGGCGGCCAGGCCCAGCGGGTGATGATCGCCATGATGCTGGCCAATATGCCCAGCCTCCTCATCGCCGATGAGCCGACCACCGCGCTGGATGTGACCATTCAGGCCCAGATTCTGGATCTGATGATCAACCTGCGCAAGGACTTCAACGCCGCCATCATGCTCATCACCCACAACATGGGCGTGGTGGCAGAGATGGCCGACCGGGTGGCGGTGATGTACGCCGGGCAGGTGGTGGAATACACCGATGTCTACAAGGTCTTTGATACCCCCAAACACCCCTATACCCAGGGGCTGCTGGCCTCCATCCCCGTTCTGGGATCCAACAAAGAGAAGCTGGACCATATCCCCGGCTCCGTGCCCAACCTGATCGATCTACCGCCGGGCTGCCGCTTCGCCCCCCGCTGCCGGGCCCGGCACGAGCTTGGGTTGACCAAATGCACCGAAGAGATGCCGCCTCTGTTCCAGGTGGCGCCTGATCATCTTTCCCGCTGTTGGATCTACGAAGAGTTCCCATCCGCCGCAGCATAGAAACTGAGCAATAGGAGTTGATTGTGGCTGAATCATCTACACCGGTCGCGGCGGCCCCAGAGCGGGCGCCGCGAGATAAATCAAAGAACAAAGACCTGTTGATCGTCCAGGATCTGGTCAAATACTTCCCCATTCGCGGCGGTATATTGCAACGGGTCAAGGCCCATGTCAAGGCTGTGGACGGCGTCAGCTTTACGGTGAAACAGGGCGAAACCCTGGGGCTGGTGGGGGAATCCGGCTGCGGCAAGACCACCACAGGCCGCACCCTGTTGCGCCTGATCCCGGCCACCAGCGGCAAGGTCATCTTTGACGGCAACGATGTCTTTGCCCTCAAGGGGGGGGACCTGAAGAGGCTGCGTCGAGAAATGCAGATCATCTTTCAAGATCCCTTCTCATCCCTGGACCCCCGCATGCCCATCGGTGAGAGTGTGGGCGAGGGATTGCGCGCCCACGGCATCGGGGATGTGGCCCATCGGCGGAAAGTCACCGCGGAGATGTTGGTGCGGGTGGGCTTGCGGGCCGAACATGCCCGGCGCTATCCCCACGAGTTCTCCGGCGGCCAGCGCCAGCGCATCGGCATTGCCCGGGCCCTGGCCCTGCAGCCCAAGCTGATCGTGGCCGACGAACCGGTCTCGGCCCTGGATGTCTCCATTCAGTCCACGGTGCTCAACATTCTGCGGGAGTTGCAGGACGAGTTTGGCCTGACCTATGTCTTTATCGCCCACGATCTGGCTGTGGTGGAATACATCTGCGACCGGGTGGGGGTGATGTATCTGGGCAAGATGGTGGAGTTGGCGGATCAGCGGAATCTCTTCAAGACGCCTCTGCACCCCTATACCCAGGCGTTGATGTCGGCCATCCCCATCCCCAACCCACGGATCGAGCGCAAGCGCATCATCTTGGAGGGGGATGTGCCCAGCCCGCGCAACCCGCCCAGCGGCTGCCGCTTCCACCCCCGCTGCCCTATCGCCCAGGAGATCTGTAACCAGATCGATCCGGCTTTTGAGGAGAAACGGCCCGGTCACTTTGTGGCCTGCCACTTGGTGGAGAAAAACCAGGTCTATACGCCTCTTGTAGACCTGATCTAGCAGGACAGGCCCCAGACTGGGCACGGATCGAACACCCACAGACCACATCCCTGCCGGGGTGTGGTCTGTCTTCATTTCTGACTCGCTGTAAAAAGGTGTTTAACCGCCGAGGAGACAGAGGTTTCGCGGAGGGCGCGGAGGAAGAAACCTTGCTTTTCTCTGCGTTCTCCGCGTTCTCCGTGTCTTTGGGGCGAATTTGACCTTTTTCTGCAGAGTCATTTCTATGCAAAGAGACGGAGATCCCCATGAGTATGGGTTCCTACACCTACACAAATCGTCCCAACGCCTTCCGGGCCATTCTGGCCGCGGTGATCGCCATTGGCGTTGTCGCCTATATTGCCCTCTCCATTGGCACCGCGGACTTTCTCTGGTTTCTTCAGCGTTCCGGGGGCACGCCCATAGAAATACAAGTGCATTTTGACGGTCAAACCGTGACCCTGACCCCGGCGGATCCTCAGTTTCAGGATATTGCCAACGCCATTCGCATCACCGTTGGCAAAGTAGAAGGCTACGCCCAGCGGATCGGCCTGTCGGAGCAATCTCTGGACGATTACCGTCAGACCTATTGGTCTGTCGAAGCCCACTATACCGATCCCCTGATCCTGCACAGCCGCTTTCGCTTTGGCCAGCCCACCCAATTGCTGATCCCCCTGACTGGGCGGCACACAGAGCAGAACATCACCTTTTTGGCCCAAAATGAGAGCTTCTATACTGGACCTTCCGTGGCCTCTACGGTAGAGTTGCAGCGTACCCTGCGTCAATATGGGTTGGCCCCCGCGCCGTGAACTGATGTTTGCCGGGTGAAACACGATTGACCGGTCTGGTTAAGAGAGGCTATAATGGGATTCAGCGATTCTGATGACATTGCCGCACTCTTTGGCGTCTGCTTCATGAATGAACAAGCATTCAGGAGATATGTTCATGATAACCAGTGATTTTTCGCTTCCGTTTTATGAAGATGTGCTGGACTTTTTGGCCAGCGGCCCTTCCACCCAACAAGTTGTGGAATATCGACCATCGGCAGTGGCGCAGAAGCGCTTTAGCGCGTTGATTGACGCCAATCGCCGCCGCACCTTGTCTCTGGGCGAAGAAGAAGAACTTGATCATTACATTCAAATGGACCGCATGTTGTCGTTATTGAAGGCCAAAAGCTACAAGCGACTGGCTGCTGATTCAGCATGAGTTAAATTCTAATTTGCTTCGGTTCTCGAGAATAGAATTCCTGCGTATCACCTTCCTCTCTTGCCCTACATTCCCCGATCTAACTATCACCCAGAGGTATCCATTTGCCCACATCGCTAAATCGTCGACAATTGATCCACCTGTTAAGCGCCGGAAGCGGTCTGCTCCTGGCGGCCTGTGCCACGCCGACCCCGCCCCCAGCTACGGGCGGAACCCCGACGCCCGCTGAATTGCCCACCGTCCCCGCCGAAATGTGGACACCCCCTACCTCCCCCCGCATCACGCCGATTGACGACTTCTACACCATGAAATACCACCCCACCCCGCCGCCCCAGGTGGACGAGGCCGACTATCGGCTGGTGGTGGAGGGGTTGGTGGATCGGCCCCTCTCCCTCTCCCTGGGGGATCTGCGCGCCCTGCCCATGCGGGAGGAGATGCGCACCTTGCAGTGCATCAGCAACCCGGTGGGGGGCAAGTTGATCGGCAACGGCATGTGGCAAGGGCTGGCTTTCGCCGATCTGCTGGCCCAGGCCGGGGTGCAACCCCGGGGCCGCTATCTGAAACTGGAATCCATCGACGGCTACCACACGGGCATCCCCACCCAACTGGCCCAGGACCCGGCCTCCCTGCTGGTCTATGCCATGAACGGCGAAACCTTGCCCGCCAAACACGGCCACCCCCTGCGCTGTCTCTTCCCCGGACGCTATGGGCAGAAACAGCCCAAGTGGATCCAGCGCATCACCGTCCAAGATCGCCCCCACATCGGCCACTTCGAGGGCCAGGGCTGGAGCGACGAGGCCCCCATCCGCCCCACATCCATCATCGAAGCGCCCCAGTCGGGCCAGAGCCTGCCTCTTGATTTTGTGGTGCATGGGGTGGCCTTCACCGATGCCTCTGGCCTGGCCACGCTGGATGTGAGTCTGGACAACGGGGGCGTCTGGCAACCGGCCCAGCTTTTGCGGGGCGAAAGCGGCTATGTGTGGACCCACTGGTGGCTGAGGGTGGCAGGGACCGAGCCAGGCGATTATCGCATCCTGGCCAGGGTGACCGACGGCGACGGCAAGATGCAATCCCGCCAGGGCCGCCAAATACTGGAAGGCGCCTTCCCCGACGGCACGGACGAGATGCAGTTGGTGATTGCCAGGGTACGGGCATGAAGAATCAACCACGTTGGGTCATGGCAGGGGTGGGTTTGGTGTTGATTGTGGTCTTGGTGTGGGCAGGCAGTCGGCTCGTTTCAAAACCATCGGCGGGTGATGTGCCGGGGGGCGACCCCACCTTGGCCTCGATGACTGTCGATCCTAGCGCGGAGGCCACCCCATTGACGCCGACCGCCACCCCTGGCCCCCAACCCCAGCCCGGCGGAACTGTGGTGGAGCTGATGGCCCGGCCCCCCGACGGTTTCAACCCTCTCCTCACCACCAACCGCACCAGCCTGGCCGTGGCCGCCAAGCTCTACCCCACCCTCTTGGGCCAAGATCCCCAGACCGGGGCCATTGCGCCCACGGCCCTGGCCACGGGCTGGACGGTCTCGGCCGATGGCCGTACCTATACCTTCACCCTGACCGATCGGGCCGTGTGGAGCGACGGCGTGCCCGTCACCGGGGCGGATTTTGCCTTCACCTACCGGGCCGCGGCCCATGGCGGCGTGCAAAGCCCCTATCGCACGGTGACGCAGAACATTGTGGACATCGCCACCCCGGACGCTCACACCGTCGCGGTCACCCTGGCCGAGCCGGATTGCGATGGGCTCTACGCCCTCACCTTGCCCTGGTTGCCCAGCCACCGCTACGCCCCGGATTTCAGCGACATGCGCACCAACCCCCTCAACCTGGTCCCGGATGTGAGCGCCGGCCCCCTGCTCTTTGCCGGGGCAGAGGCGGATGGATCTGTGGGCTTGGTGCGCAACCCGGACTATTGGGCCGGGCCGGTGTGGATGGATGGCTGGACCTATCGGGTGGAACGGGATCCGGTCCAGCGTCTGACCCTGCTGGCCACGGGCCAGGCGGACCTGACCCTGCTGCCCGCCAACGCCGTGATCGCCGACCCGCCGGGACCGGGGCTGACGGCCTATAGGTTTACCGATGACGGCTATGGCTTTGTGGCGGTCAACTTGGCCGACCCAGGCGAGCCGGTCCCGGGGGTGGATGCAGAGGGCAACCCGGTGGCCCAGCCGCCCCACCCTGTGCTGGGCGACGTAGCCGTGCGCCAGGCCCTGGCCCGGGGTCTGGACGTTGACCGGTTGATCCGGGAGATCTACGCTGGCTATGGCGAGCGGTTGACCAGCTTTGTGCTGCCCTCTGTGGCCTGGGCCTATGCCCAGGATCTGCCGCCCGTGGCCTATGATCCGGCCGCGGCCGGCGCATTGCTGGACGGCGCGGGCTGGACGCTCAACGGGGCCGCCATTCGCCAGAAGGAGGGCAAGCTGTTGAGCCTCTCCTTGCTGGTCAACGACGACGATCCTGTGCGTCTGTCCCTGGCCGCGGCCATCCAGGAGCAGCTGCGGGCCGTGGGGGTTGACATCATTGTGGAGCAGGCCGATTTTGCCCAGGTTGCCGGCGCGCTCTTTGATCAAACCTACGATCTGGCGCTGGCCAGCTGGACGGATCTGGGGGCGGTCCCGGCGGACGATCGCTTCTGGCGCGGCCAGGACGATCTGCCTGGGGCCGGGCTGAACTTTACCAGCTATGCCAACCCCCAGGTAGAGGAGATGTTGACCGCGGCCCGCCAACTACCCGGCTGCGATCCGGCTCAACGGGCGGA
>CAZKEX010000008.1:22779-33091 GCA_964551895.1 uncultured Caldilineaceae bacterium
GCGTCAATCACGCCAGAATGGGCAATATGTCCCCCAACCTGTTTGGCGATTGACAAGCAGAGCAATAAGATGGTAACATAGCGCAAATTTCAAGAAGGGCAATGACCCTGTTTTTGCACATTGGACGACTACTCTCTTTTCCTCGCCAAATAGCCAACATCCCTCACTATCATCTATCGGCTTTCTCTGAGGCCAATTTGTCGGCTTCCACTCGCCAAACCATAATCTCTATGTGTGTCGGCGGATCGATTCTCGGTGGTCCGTTTCAATCAATAGGTTCAACTAGTTTCCAAAATGGAGGAGAACATGAGCTCTAACCGTAAAGTTGCGTTTGCATTGGCAGCGCTACTCATCGCCTTGGTGGCCCTGACTGGCTGTGTCCAGCCCGAGCCTGTGGTGGTGGAGCGCGAAGTCGAGAAGATCATCACCCAAGAGGTTCAGGTGGTGACTGAAGTCGAAGTGATCGTCACGCCGACACCAGTCCCGGCAGCCCAGGGCGGTGCATGGGTGCGGGCCTCCCTCTCGGATGCCTCTATCCTCAACCCGATCCTGGGGTCCGACAGCGCCAGCTCCGATGTCTATGGCTTCCTGTTCCCCGGTCTGCTGGGGGTGAATCCCTTCAGCGGCGCCTTTGAACCCACGGAGATGGCCGAGAGTTGGACTGTCTCTGAGGACGGTCTGACCTGGACCTTCAAGCTGCGTGACGGCGTGGTGTGGAGCGACGGCGATCCTGTGGACGCCGCCGACTTCAAATACACCTACGATGCCATCGCCAGCGAATTGGTGGAGACCCCCCGCAAGTCCAACGTGGCCGGCATCGAGAGCATCGAGGTGCTGGATCCCCTGACCATTCAGGTGGTCTTTGGGGAGGTCAAGTGTGACGGTCTGGGCGATCTGGGCCTGGGTTGGCTGCCCAGCCATCTCTACGCCGAAGATTTCTCCGACATCATGGAGAATACCTACAACGAAGCGCCCCCGGCCAGCGCTGGCCCCTTTGTCTTCAACGAGTGGGTGCGGGACGACAACACCACCCTGTTGCGCAACGACACCTACTTCAAGGGCGCGCCCAACATGGACGGCATGATCTACCGCATCATCCCAGACCCCGGCGCCCGTCTGGCCGCCTTGCAGACCGGTGAAGTGGATGTGATCGGCGTGCAGCCGGAGCAGCTCACCTCCGTGCAGTTAGACCCCAACCTGAACCTGTACAAGTTCAAGGATGACGGCTATTCCTACATCGCCCTGAACCTGGCCAACCCGGAAAATCCCATGCCTGGCCAGGACGAAGAGGGCAACCTGGTCGAGCAGGATCCCCATCCCATCCTGAGCGACAAGGCCGTGCGTCAGGCCATTGCCCACAGCCTGGACTATGACACCATCATCAGCAAGGTCTATCTGGGCCAGGGCTACAAGATGGCCGCCAACGTGCTGCCCGCTGTGGAATGGGCCCACGATCCCGCCATCCAGCCCTACGAGTTCAACACGGAAATGGCCGCCCAAATGCTGGAAGACGCCGGCTGGGTGGACACGGACGGTGACGGTGTGCGCGAGAAGGACGGCCAGCCCCTGGCGCTGAACCTGCTCACCAATGCCGGCAACACCACCCGTGAGGATCTGGGTGTGCTGGTCCAGGATCAGCTCAACGGCGTCGGCTTCGACGTCACCTTCGAGGCCATCGACTTCGGCACCATGGTCGGCCAGATGTTGGGCCAGACCTACGACATGGTGATCATCGGCTGGACCGGTCTGGGCACGGATCCCAACGACGATTCCTTCTGGCACAGCCAGTATGACACCCCGGACAGCGGCTTCAACTTCGTCAGCTACAACAATGCTCGCATCGACGAGCTGTTGGAGCAGGGCGTGGCCGTCCCCGGCTGTGATCCCGCCGACCGGGCTCCCTTCTACCAGGAGATCCAGCAGATCATCCACGATGACGTGCCCTATGTCTTCGTCTCCGGTTCTGTGGGCAATGTTGGCTACTCCAACAAGTTCGAGGGGATTGATCCCGGCCCGTGGAGCTTCTACCATAACGTCGAGCAGTGGTCCTTGACCCAGTAAGTTTGGCCCTTGGGCTTTGACCTGAAAGAGGCGGGGACAGTTTCGGCTGTCCCCGCCTTGTCTTATCTCTTTTCAGCCGGACTAGTCGGAGTTAACCAATGTTCCGATACATTCTGCGGCGTCTGCTGCAGGCCATCCCTACCTTGTTGGGCGTCAGCGTGATCAGCTTTGTGCTGATCAACTCCGCGCCCGGCGATCCCGTTCTCATCCGCACCTTTGATCCCAACATCACCGAGGAGAGCCGGGAGATCCTGCGCCGTCAGCTTGGGCTGGACCAACCCCTGGTCTTCCAATATGTCAGTTGGTTCTCGGGCATCACCCTGCGCAGCGGGGATGTGGTGGCAGAGTTTGAGAGCAGCAAAGATACCGATTGCTCCTTTATGGACACGCTTAACTTTACGGTTTGCGATACCGGCGGCGGCATCATTCGTGGGGATCTGGGCACCAGCACCCAGACCAAACAACCGGTCTGGAATCGACTTGTGGAGCGTATGCCAGCCTCCGCAGAGTTGGGGATCACCAGCTTGCTCCTGGTCTTCCTGGTTGGCATTCCTCTGGGCGTACTCAGCGCTGTCTATCGGGGATCTATCTTCGATAACATCGTCCGTTTCTTCTCGGTGATCGGCCAGTCCGTGCCCGATTTTTGGATGGGCCTGATGTTGGTCTTCCTCTTCGGCGTGATCTGGGGGATCTTGCCCACGGGCGGACGTCAAACCGTCACGTTGACCAACGAGTTTGATCTGCTGGACCGCATCCGCCACCTGATCTTGCCCGCCTTTGTGTTGGCCTTGGGCGGCATCGCCTTCCAGAGCCGTGTCATGCGCACGGAAACCCTGGAGGTGATCCGCCAGGATTACATCCGCACGGCCAAGGCAAAGGGGCTGTCAGCCCGGAACGTCTGGTTTATCCACGCCCTGCGCAACGCCCTTCTGCCCCTGATGACCATCCTGGGGCCAGCCATCCTGGGTGTGATTGGCGGGGCCGTGGTGATCGAAACGGTCTTCTCGTGGCCGGGCATGGGGCGGTTGACCCTGAGCGCCGCCCTGCAACGGGACTATCCAATGGTCATGGGCGCGGTGATGTTCTTCTCCGCCCTGACCATCATCGGAAATCTGCTGTCGGATATCCTCTACGGCGTTGTCGATCCCCGAGTACGGCTGAAATAGCCACTATTTAGCCACTATTTAGCGTCGGTTCAGCTTCGATTTGAAGGTCGATTTGAAGAGAGTTTGATCATGAGTGTACAGTCCGCTGATCCTGAAATCCTGAAGAGGGTTCTGGCCGCAGAGCCTCAACTGCTCCGCAAGCCTCAAACCTACTGGAGCATGGCCCTTCAGGCCCTGCGCCGGGACAAGTTGACGGTCACCGCCATCGGCGTGATTGTCTTCATGGGGCTGATGGCTATCTTGGCCCCCCAACTCTCTAGCGCCCTGGTCGGTGTGGGGCCCAACGATACCAACCCGGCAAATGCCTTTGCCCAGCCCTATGTCGTGCCCTATGTGCAGTGGCGTTTGGGCATGGACACGGAGACCGCGCCCATCATGTTGGGTGATTCTGACGGCGTGCCCCACTGGTTGGGCACAGATCAACTGGGGCGAGATCAGTTCGTGCGTCTGCTCTATGGGGGACGGGTGAGCTTGACCATTGCCTTTCTGGCGGCCTTCATCTCCCTGGTGATCGGTGTGGCCGTGGGGTTGGTCGCCGGCTATTTTGGCGGTGTGATCGATGATGTGACCATCTGGTTTATCAACACGATCAGCTCTATCCCCACCATCTATATTCTGATCATCATCACCGCCATCTTTAAGCCCAACCCCATGACGTTGACCCTCTTTTTGGGTTTTCTGGGCTGGTTGGGGACGGCACGCTTTATGCGCGGCAATGTCTTCCGGGTACGCGAAATGGACTACACCGTTGCCGCCCGGGCCATTGGCGCCACCCACAGCCGTATTATGGTGCAACATGTGCTGCCCAATAGCGTGCCCGTGATCATCGTCATCACCGCCATCTCTGCCGGTACCCTGATTCTGGTGGAATCAGCCCTGAGCTTCCTCGGACTGGGCGTCCAGGCCCCCACGGCCACCTGGGGCAGCATGTTGAACCGAGCCCAGAATCTCTTCTTCCTGCGCAACCCGGAGACCGGGGCCTATCTGGCCCTGCATATGCTCATTCCTGCCGGGGTACTCATCACCATCACCGTCCTCTGCCTCTATTTGATCGGTGACGGCCTGCGGGATGCCTTGGATCCCACCCTGAAGAATTCAGGCTGATCCTTGGGGTATCCCCGGCATCCAAGCCCATTCCAGGCGGGACACCCAGCGGTGTCCCGCCTTCGTCTTTTTTGGCTGGCAGCGTAGAATTAGTGGGAGTTCTGTCCATGCAGTTGACCCAAGCGATTGACCCCGAGGAGTTGGCGGATCTGGGCCGACGGTTTGGCGCCGTGTCGTATCGGCACGAAGCCCTGGCGGTGACGGATCCCTTTTTGACCGAAGCCAACCAGCGTCTGCTCAGCGACGGGCGGCGGGCGGAGATCTGCTACGTCATGCATCGGGGCACGCCGGCGGATGGCATCTTGCTGCACCACAAGATCTTCTACCCCGGCCCGGCCTTTCGCCTGCCCACAGGCGGGGTGGATCCGGGGGAAGCCGTGTGGGAGACCCTGGTGCGGGAGATCTACGAGGAGACCGGACTGGCCGTAAAGACGGGCGAAAATGGGACAGGCGAGGTGGTGGTGGAGGACTTTCTGGGGGTGGTGAGCTACGATTTTGATCATCGGCGGCTGGATCGGCGCTTCGCTTTTGCCACCTATCATTTTCTGGTGCAAGCCCCGGCCCAGGCCGAACTTCACCCTGTGGACATAACGGAAAAGGTGGATGGGTGGCAATGGCTGCCTGCCGGGGAGCTACGCACCCAAGCCATCACCCTGGGCAGCCTGAACGCTACCACGCCCAACTGGGCCGACTGGGGCCGCTTCCGATCCCTCAGCCACCACTTCGTGGCAGATCGGCTGGGGGTAGGATCGAAAAAATAGAACACAGATTTGACGGATCGAACGGATCAAAACGGATCTTTCTTGAATATCAGAAAAAGATCCGTTTTGATCCGTCAAATCCGTCAAATCCGCGTTCTATTTTTTTTCAAAGTCAAATCCTACCGAAATTGCCCCACGAAGTTTTGATCGAAGAACAGCTCGCATAGTTCCACAATATCGTCGGGTTCGGCCAGCCAGCGCCAATCGAGGACGGTGCCCATCTCGGTGTCGATGACGCCCGGGGTGGTGCGGATCCAGCTCATCACATAGCCGGTGAGGGCGGCCACATTCTTGCCCAAAAGCAGCAACATCAGGTCGGCGTCGTCGCTGTGATAGGTGTTGAGCAGCCAGACCCGGCGCACATCCGGGTGGGTGGGCAGGTCGATCAGGGCCTGGAAGCAGCGCCGGTCCATCCCCGGCTGCACGTCGATCAGCACAGAGGCGGCGATGGTCTGGCTGCTGGGGCTGACCTCCATCTCCAGTTCCAGCATGGCGTCGATGTCCGCCCGCCCGCTGAAGCTGAGGATGGTGCGGGTCTCCCGCACCCCCTCCACGCTGCGCACCACATCCAGCATAAAGCGGTTGAACTCCTGCAGATCCCGCACCAGGCAGGCAAAGCGCAGATCCGCCCGGGAGCGCATCCAATTTACCCACAGGGGGGCCACCCCGTTGGAGTTGTAGCTCATTAAGTTGTTCACCAACTGCTCCCGAGCCACCTCGTCTTTGCCGCTGACGATGTCGGCATCAACAAAAGCCAGGGCAGTGGTGTTACGGTTAAATCCGGTCTCAGGTGGGTTAGGGCTCATGGGCATACACTCCAGGTTGGCAGATCAGGGCAGCTTGTGTAGGGATATTGTAATCGCTTTGCCAGGGAATGCAACCCCGGCAAAGCGCGAAAAGAAATCATGGCCCAAAAAAGAGCGCCGCCGGACAACTCCGGCGGCGCTCTTTTGGATCGGCCTTTTGCCTCGGCTCGTTCTGGGGGATGACTATTCCAGGGTCAGATTCCAGAACATCTCGCCTTGCAGGAAGACATCTGTTTCGGAGGCTACGGGGGCGTCGTCACAGTCCAGGGCTTCCAGATTGTACGTGTCGGTCAACAGGGTGAGGAAGATGGTCTCGCCGTCGGCCAGGGGCGTATCGGCGTCCAGCAGGTTCTCGCCCTCGTCCTCGTCCACGGACATGGCCGTCACGGCGCACACATCCGCCCCGGTCAGGTTGGTCACTTCCAGGGTGACTTGGACCAGGTTGATCGGGTCGGTCAGGTCGGTGAAGAGGTAGTAGGCGTCATCATCATAGGCCCGCACCCGCACCTCGTAGAGACCCGGTTCGACCATGGCCTGGGTGACGCTCTCGATCCCGCCAGCATTTGTGCTGGACTGATAGACCTCAGTCTCCCCATATCGGTTGTAGCGGACAAGCAGCAGATCTAGATCGTTGTCAGCCAGGGAGACCAGAACCAGGGCGAGGATCTGGCCCGGCTCGGTGATCTCCAACTGGTAGAAGTCCGCGTTGCCGTTATCAAGCTGGTTGCGCACATATCCGCCGGGGACCAGGGACGGGGCGGGGCCCAGGTTTTCGGCCATGATGGCGAACTCGGTGGGTGTCCCAGTGCGCACCACGGTGATGTAGTAGGTACCGGCTTGGGTGGCCACAAAGTCGGCGCTGGCGCTGCCATCGTAGCCATAGCCATACCAGGTGCTGTCCCCAGGGCGGCGACCGATGTTGACATCGAAATAGGTATCTTCGGACTCTGAAAGCACGTTGACTTGGATCAGGGAGCCGACCTCCGCCACGTTGAACTCGTAGTAGACCGTCTCGTTCTCCATCGTCTCGTCCACCAAGGCCCCATCCAGGGGTTCGCCATCTTCCAGCACGGCAAAGGGTTCGCCGGCTTCCCCTTCCACGCTCAGGGTGAAGGCCGAGGCCTCGTTGCCATAGCGCTTGACCATGACGTAATAGTCGCCGGGCAGCACATTTTCCAGGTTGACCTCTTCCTGGCTGCCGCTCTCCGCGCTGCTTTCGTACACACCGCTGTCATCCAGACCGTCGATGAAGAGCAGGTCCAGATCCGCGTCGTCGTTCTCCCCGGCCAGAGTGATGGTCAGGCTGGTGTAGAGGCTGTCCAGGGAGAGCAGGACCAGGGTCTCGTCGTTGTCTCCTTCCAGGCTGCCATCCACAGAACCGCCGATCTCAATGCTGCGGGGTGGGCCGCTGAGGAAGGGGATCAGGGTGAATTCCTGGTTCCGGTTCGATGGCGTCACGACGACCTGGTAATCACCGCCTACGGTCCAGAAACGCAACAGTTGGCTTTCCTGGGCATCTATATAGTCGTAGAAGTTAGAGCCCTCGGCGGTCACATAGAGATATTGATCCGGGTCGGACGATTCCGCATAGAGCAAGACCTCTTGGGGAATATCCAGAGCGGGCACGGTGAGGGTGGCGTAATAGTCGTCCCCAGATCGTGCGGTTGTGATGACGATACCGCCGGGGACCAGCTTGCCCGGTTCCTCGGCGCTCTGGCGCAACTCGCCAAAAGTGCCCAACACCACAAAGAAGAGGGCGCCGTCCTCCACCGCGGTGAAGGTGAGGGTGTAGACACCGGCATCCAGAGAGAGCTCCGTGGTGCCGAAGACATCATCAAAGGCGATGTTGCCGTCAATGTCCGAAATCAGGACATCAAACGCGCCGGCGTCGTCCTCGTCCACCGCAGAGATCAGGTAGTCGCCATCCTCGGGCAAGACGACGCCAAAGGCAACACTTTCTCCGCCGGCCACGTCGATCTGGGCATATTCGCCCAACATCAGGGGCATGACCGGGGGTTCTTCGCCTTGGGCCAACGGTTGGGCAAAGACCGGCAGCAGCCCGGACAGCAGAAGAGCCAGGGTTAACGCCAAAACTATCACAGGGTGTTGGGAAGATCGGGGGGTATGGTTAAGACTGAACTGGTTCATGGTCTCCTCCTGGAGTTAAGTTGAAAAAAGGATCGGACAAGGTGAAGATAGGCAAAAAGACAGACGGCCCTTCGGCAACAATGAGGAGTAGCGTGGGAGGGTGGGGACGCAATCCCATTTTCACGGTCAGCACGGATTGGTTGAACTTTGACGCCGAATCAACCTGTTTCGCATAAAAAAGAGCGAATTCGGCGAGTCGATAGCCGCATTTATGTCCGAAATGATCAAAAAACCGTAAATTTGGGACCGCATCCGAGGGTGATGAGATGCAACGGGAAAACAATGTATCTCTATTGAACACCGAAACCGCGGAAAGCGCAAGTTCCATTTTTGAGGGAACCAGGGGCTTTCCAAAAGTCGCCGAACAAACACGTAGGGGCACGAGGTCGGACGGGGATGCAATCGGTCTGTCTTCGGGCACGATCCGTGCGCCGTCCGACCTCGTGCTCCTGCCGCTCATCCCGACTTTTGGAATGGGGTCATGGGGATCAAGAATTCCACTGGACTTGGCAGGGTGTCGAAATTGACACATTGCCGGGATCCGGGGAGAATAGATACTTGTTGATTAATCGTGGCTGCGCATTCATCCCTTTTGTCGCCGCTGATTCGCTCCGAATTCGGATCACTACGAGGTGTGCTCTTGTTAAACTATACGACCGACGGCCAGCCCTTGGGCAACAATTCTACCCTGTGGAGCCGAGACCCCTTGCGCCCCCTGGTCCCCTATGCGCTGACCCCGTTCAGCGCCAGTGTGTTGGCCGAGATCGCCAGCGTGGCCTGGTATCGCTATTATGACCGCAGCGGCTATACCCTGCCCTATCCGCCCAAGGTGATCCGTCTCTACCAGGGACGGGCCTACCTGAACCTCTCCATCATGGGCAAGCACGATGCCGACTATGCTGGTATCGAGCCCTTCACCATCCGCGTCAATGACCGCACTCTGCCCGCCAGCCCCAATGAAAAGCCCAACATGTTGGCGGCGCTCAAGAACAGCCGCAACCGTCGCAAGATCGATGACCTGCTCACCACCCTGGCCGGCGGGATCGACGCCATCTCGGAGGCGGCGCGACAGTGGTTGACCAAGGTGGAGACCATGACCCAATGGGGCCAGGCCGAGATCCTCCAGGTCATGGAGGAGATCGAGCGCAAGGGGGTGGACAGCCTGATGGCCTTCTTTGCCGCCCGCCACAACCTGGAGATCGCCTATAACTGGCTTCTGCGGGCCACAGAGCGATCCCATCCCTTCCCCAGCAACCTGATTTTGGTCAACAATGTGCTTTCGGATCTGGAGGGGCTGGTCGAGGTGGAGATCGCCCAGGAGCTGCTCCGCATCAGCCAGATGGCGGCCAAAGATCCTGTGGCCCATGCCTGGCTGGATGCTGGCGACTTTGATCAGTGGCAGACAACCCTGCCCCAGGGGCCATTTGGCGATCAGGTGCAGGCTCTGATCAAGCGCTATGGACACCGGGGCACGGGCGAAGGCGAGATGGGCATTCTGCGCTGGCAAGAAGACCCGGCCCCCCTTTTGGGTGGCATGAGGGCCTGTCTGCTCTACCAAGCCAAATCCCCGGCGACTGTTCCTTCCTCTCAACATCTGCAAAAGCTGGTGGAGGCGGTGGGGGGCAAACAGGGCAAGGAGGTTGAGCAGTATGTGAAGCGGGCCAAAGAGATGTTGCGTCTGCAAAGCCAGGCCCTGGACGCCTACGCCTACATCCTGATGGGGACGCGGATTTGGGTCCAGGAAGCCGCCAAAGAGGCCATGTCCGATGGTCGCATGATCTCGGGCGAAGATGTCTTCCTCTATGAATTGGAAGAGATCAAGCAGATGATGACCGGGGAATGGAATATCAGCCAACGGGAGGAGATCCTGGGGGTGGCCGAGGAACGGCGTCGTCAATACCAGGAAAACCTGGCCGTGCGCCCCTTGGAGATGCTGATCGGGGATGTGGGCGCTCACCCCACCCGCCAGGGGCTGAGCGGCGTCATCGGCAGGGTGACGGGTCCCCTGCGCCGCCAGGACACGCCCCAGCCCTTGCGCTGCAACCACGCCATTGTGGGGGCCGTGCGGCTGGACAGCGGCTGGGCCCCCGCCTTGCCGGTGGCCGGGGCCTTTGTCACCGCCCGGGGCACCCCTGTGGACCCCATCATCGCCGCCGCCCGCATCTGGCATGTGCCCACGGTTCTGGGCCTGGGCGAACAGTACGATCAGTTGGTCGATGGCGCCCAAACCACGGTGGATGGCTCGTTGGCCACGGTGGAGCAGTAA
>CAZKEX010000008.1:33191-34393 GCA_964551895.1 uncultured Caldilineaceae bacterium
TCCCCCCTCTCCATCTCCAACCCCGGCTCCCGCACCCAGACCAAGAGAACCAGCAGCGCCACGGCCACCGCGCCCGCGGCCGGCAGACCCAATCCCCAAACACCCCATACCGCATAGGCCCAGGGACCGGTGATGCCGGCCAGGGTTGTGCCGATCAGGTTGCTGGTGACGCCCAGGGTCAGCACTTTTCCCCGCTGGGCCGGGGTCTGTTCGCTGAGCAGGGCGAAGTTGCTGACGATGCTGAACTCGAAGGCAAAGCGGGCCAACAGCAGGCCCATCATGGCAGAGAGCAACCCCACGTTCAAAACGGGCAACAGCAAATAGCCGGTCAGCGCAAGGGATGCCCCCATGACCACACTGCGCCGCTTGCCCAGCCGGTCGGTGAAGAGACTGACCAACCCGCTGGCCAGCAGATCCGCCACACCCAGCGCCAGGGCCACCTGTCCCAGCAAGGCCGCCCCCAGGCCGTACTCCCCGCCCAACCACGCCCCATAGGTGATCATCACATGCATAGCCGAAAACATGATCAGCCCGGCGGCCACCACATTGGCCCAGGCCGAACGATGGTGCGCGCCCAGATCCACAAAGCGCCGCAGTCGATAGAGCAGGGACGGTCGGGCCACAGGTTGGGGCGCGGCAGAGGCTGGGCCAGTTTGCGGCGTCCGCGCCACCGCGGCGGGCAGGCGCAAATAGAGCAACCAGAAGAAGAACATGCTGGCGCTGAGCAAATAGAAGGGCACCCGCCACGAGGTGGCCGCGATCAGCAGGCCGATCAGAAAGAGCCCGCCGATCCCCGATAGGGCCCAGGCATATTCCAAGATCCCCAGCCCCCGGCCCCGGATGGCGTAGGGCAGCCGGGCGCTGATATAGGCTTGGATGGAGGGCAGAAAGGCAAAGGTGCCAAAGCCGGTCAACACCATGCCGCTCACGGCAACGGCCAAGTTTGTACTCAGCCCGATCAACAGGTAGCCCACGCCATTGAGCAACAGCCCCAGGCGCATGACCGTGCGATAGCCCCGCCGATCCGCCATCACCCCAAAGAAGGGGGCCATCAACCCGGTGGCGCTGCGCAGACTGACCAGCCGCCCCATTGTGATGATGTCAACCCCCAGCCCCGCCGCAATCATGGGCAGAAAGGGCATGAAGATCTGGGTGCCGGTGTCGATAAAGAAGCGGGTCGAGAGACCCAAGCCCAGCAAGCG